>JBCBOO010000079.1:0-22865 GCA_039821235.1 Planctomycetota bacterium | reverse complement strand
ACGACAAAACGAGTTCATTGACCTGGTCGTGAAGCTGCGTGACGAAGGAACTACCGCCAGAATGCTTCACATTGGTTCACACGCATTTCCATTTGAGTCGTACGAAGATGCAGTGAATGCGAAGCGGGCTCCGACGCACGTGATTCTCGCAGATCAAGCGGTGGCGTATGCCGATAAAAGGATTCAAGGGTTGACAAAACCCTGCTTGCTTGAGCTGGCCGACGGTGAGGTTGTCAACGTTCGCGTCGGGGCTGACTTTGAGAAGTGGATCAACCGCAACCGAAGCGGACGATCGGACGCGGGTGGGTAGTTGAACCGACACGATCTCCGGCGATTCGTGTAACCTCAACAACCTTTATTTCTTAACTTTATCCGCTACATTCGCTGAGTCTCAAAATCGAGGGCTTCCAACCGATGGCAATTTCAGCAGAAAGCCTTCAGGGCGACTGGCAGGCGTTAACCGGCGTGTTGGCCGGCAAGGCGATGCCCGAAGAAGTCGTGTCAAGGACGAAACTTACAATTGACGCAAGTCGCTACGTGGTGGACTTAGCTGGCAACATCGACAGCGGCTCATGCACCATCAACCTTGACCCGAACCCCATCCAGATGACGATTCAAGGGCAGCAAGGTCCGAATGCTGGGAGAACGTTCCTTGCAGTGCTTGAATTCATTGCAGATGATGAAATTCGAATTGCGTACGATTTGTCTGGTACTCAGTACCCCAATTCGTTCGAGCCGGCGCCCGATGATTCCAGTTACGTCGCTACATTCAAGAAGTGTTCGGGTGAATCGTGACCGGTGAAAAGTTCACGTTGTGGTTTCGCAATCGCAACGTGGGGACAATCGTGCAGTTGGATTTTGATTTTGGTTTACGGACGCAAGCAAATGAACGATCTCGGCATCAACGACGAAGAGGGTTATTGGCGGGCGTCAAAGGAGTTCGTTCGGCTTATCATCTTACAGCTGAACGAGACACTGAAGTCCAAAAAGATCTCGGTGGCGAAACGCAAAGAAATCTGCACTGAATTCACGTTTGGCTTAGCCAATTTCATCGATCAACAGTGGATAAAGCCTGATGGCAAGACGCTTTACCCGGTTTTGTGTTTTTCCGATGTGTTTCAAGAGATTTCCCGGTCTTCCATTACTTTTCCATCGGCGTCCGTCGAGCTGCACGCAATGGTTCACGACGAAATCGAATGGTTCTTCGAGGAAGTCCGGCAGGACAGCACTTGCGTCATCACGGGCGACGTCGGTGATGAAACAGCTAACGCGGAAGGTGAAGTTGACACAGACAAACCACTGCCACAGCCTTGTTCCCCTTGTCAAGGATCCGGGAAATGTTTCTGTCTTCGCAAAGGACGTGGTAGTGCGACTGGTTGCACGCGATGTCATGCAACTGGAAAGTGTGTTCACTGCAATGGAGAAGGGTTTTGCAAAAGGGGGTGAGCACGCATGCTGGATCTCATCCACCTGAGTTTCTTCGTTCTCGGGTAGCGCAAAAAGGCCGGAAATCGCGTCACTCGACTACTCGACGAGGGGCAACGAAATGATCTTTTCTTTGCCCCGTCGAAGTACCGTCAGTTGAACGGTTTGTCCTAGTTCATAGTTCAGCTTGATGTACGCATTAAAGGCTTGGTTGTCTTTCGGAACCGGCTTGCCATCGAGTTTGATGATCACATCACCATTCTTGAGGCCGGCTTTGACAGCGGCCTGTCCACCTGCCTGTGATTGATTAATGAACTTGACTCCCAGGGCGCCCCAATCCTCCGCAAGGTTGAGTGCAGCGCGTTTGCTCTCTGGAATGGGGGGCGCCCAAACTCGTAACCTTGGACTCACAGACCACAGACTCCCCCGCCAGCTGATGTCGGTTTGTTTCCAGTTCTCTTGCGTGAACACTTGAGCCGAATTGCCATCGGCAAATGCGAGCCGGATTTTGACCCCGGCCTCATTGGGCAGCGTGTGCATCACCCATTGCAGGTCAGCGATCGAGGCAATGGCTTGGCCGTTTGCAGTCGTAATCTGCTGGCCGGATTGGATGCCCGCTTTGGCGGCGACGCTCTGCGGAAGGACGGATTTAACCGTGACGCCATCGCGGATACTCATCTCCAAGCCGATGTTTTCAGGCAACGGGTACCTCCAAAGGTTGTCTTTGTCGATGGAACCTTCTTTCTGCCAGAGTTCGTTTTCGGCATCGTGAATGTTGTGACAGTGAATGCAATTTGTACGAGTGGTTTGTCCGCCTTTCAGCAACTTGGGAACCAGCGTCGGCATCTGCATCGCGGTTTTCCAAGGCTTTGGATCGGGTTTCTTGCCTACAAAAAGTGATTTGTTGCGAGGGTATTCTTTGTGGAGTTCTAGGACGCGGTTCATCGTCGCGACCAATCCTTTGACCGAGTTGTATTCGTCGGCACCTTCAGCGCTTTGCGTTCCATAGCGGGCGTAGACGGTGCCATCCGCGTTGAGAAACATGGCGGCCCAATTCAAGTCATGATCGAACTGGAATTGGGTCAGATCGACGCCTTTCATTTCAACTTGGCGGACTGAGATAAACTTTTCGCGGGCCAATTCCTTGATGGCATCGTTTCCGTCGGCGACTTCGGCGTCAAAACCCAGGCAGTCGACACAGGGGACGCAGCGAAACGTGATAAATAGTGGCTTTCCAGATTCTTTGGCCTTTGCAAACCCGGCCGGAATGTCATTGTAAATCCAATGATTCGCCTTTTCGGCATTCAGGTCCGCAATCCGTTTCTTGAGCCCTTTATCGTCGGCCGAAATGCCGTGAACGAGAAGCAGTGAAATGATGCCCACGCCAAGCATCCGAGAAACTTGCTGCAAACCCATGACCTTCTCCGCATCTGAAGTCACTTGTCGATTCAAAACTCGCTCTAGCGTAGCGGATTTTCAACGGCCTTGTTCGGTCAGTCAGCGGTCCAGAGAGGGATTTCGGCCTGCCCAGCATTTACCGCTTCCGTTTGATTGCGGTCCGCTGAGAGCGTGGGAAGCCGTAAGATCGGTCTTGGTTCATTCCTTCGTATTAAGAAAGATCCAAGATACCATCACTGGTTCCGAACTCCGTCACATCGACGCCCATGCGCTGCATCATAGCGCAGTAGAGGTTGCACAGACGCGTTTTTTCGGGAGCGATCAAACGTCGACCCGTCCGAATCGTCCCGCCACCCCGGCCGGCGAGGATCAACGGCAAATTCTCAATGTCGTGTTTGTTGCCGTCGCGGATCGTTGTACCCCAGAAAACCATGCTGTTGTCCAACAACGAACGCTCGCCTTCTGAGAGTGATTTGAGACGCTCGATGAAATAGGCCAACTGTGCAACGTGCCACGTTCCGATGCGTTCAAATTCTGCCAGTCGCTCGGGTTCGTTTCGATGATGGCTGATGCCGTGGAACGAGGAATTCACGCCGTCAAGGAATGAGAAGTTGCGACCGGTCTGGGCGTTGCCCATCATGAAGGTTGCCACGCGAGTGGTGTCCGTCCAGAACGCGAGGACCATGATGTCCAACATTAGCCGAACATGTTCGATGTGCCTTTCCGGGATGCCTGGTCCTGGCCGAATGATTCCAACGTCTCCCTGATTGATCCAACGCCGCTGCGGCTTCATCGCAACTTCGATTCGTCGCTCGACGCTGCGAACGGACTCCAAGTACTCATCCAGCTTGGTACGATCATCGCGTCCGATTTTGCGCCCCAGATCCTTGGCGTCTTCCAGTACCGCATCCAGGACGCTTGTTTCGTCGCGATTGAGAGACTCGATCACCTCTCGTTGGTCGGGTGTGAAGCCCGAAACGGGACGATGATGGCTTCCTCGGAACAGACGGTCGAATGCGAGTTGCGGTACGATCTCTTTGGGGACGGGCGTGTACGGATCCCGCCAAGCGATGTGCGATCCATAGATCCGTGTAAAGCCTCCGCCCACGTTGTCGACGCCGGTGTAGGCGGCATCAACGCCGAGTTCTAAACTCGGCAGCGGCGTTGCGTTGCCAATTGTCTGCGCGAGGTACTGGTCGGCCGATGTCCCTCCGGTATTCATGTCGCGACCCGATGTTCGCAAGACGTGTCCACCAGAAAGGAACGCGGGCACCTTTGGCCAGTGTCCGTTCCGCATGTTCAAGTCGGGATGATGCAAATTCTCCAACAACAGAAAATCGTCTTGAACGTTAGCCAGCGGCCGCAACATCGGAGACAGTTCGTACTGTTCGGGATGATCTTCGCGTAACGTCGGCGTCCAATTGGCTGGATTGACTCCGTTGGGCATAAAGAGAAACGCCGTCCGCACCGGAGGTTCCTCCAGGGCGCTAGCGGATTCACCCGCCGGCGAAGTCTCTTGAGCGGCGAGTGACGCCATCCAGGGCAGTGCCATGAGCGCTCCCGAGCCTCGCAGAAATCTTCGACGCGCCTGTTGCTTCCTTGTCATGGTTTGCTCCCTTTCCGGTGTAAGAACGGATGGCTGAAGACAATTGACTCGATGAGTGCGACCGTGCGATCATCCGATCGCGATAGTTGTTCGGTCAGCCGGTTGATGGTGCATGCGTCCGCATCGGTCAGCGACCTTGCCAAAGCGAACCCGAGCATTTTGCGACAGTACTGTTCACGAAAGTCATCTTTGCGATCAAGCAGGATTTCGCGTAGTTCGTCCGGTCCGGCGAATGTCTCTCCGCTGGGCATTCGTCCGGCTGTGTCGATGGCGTTTTCGCCTTCCTTTTCTCGGAAACGCCCCAGCACATCAAAGTTCTCGAGCCCAAAGCCGATCGGGTCGATTAGATCATGGCATGCGGCGCAGGTGGGATTTTCGCGATGAGCTTCTAAACGCTGCCGGACGGTCCGTTTCTTGTTTTCGTTTTCGCCACCCGGAAGGTCTCCGGCATCCGGCGGCGGTGCCGGCAGATGAACGCCGAAAAGGGTTTCCAACACCCAGCCCCCGCGCAAGACGGGGCTCGTTCGTCGCGAGTAACTGGTCAGCATGTGGACGGCTCCCATTCCCAGCACACTCGACCTTGCGGAACGCGACTTTGCGACGGGAATAAACTTCTCGTCCGAACTCGGCACCGGCGTCATGCCGTAATGCTCCGCGAGTCGCTTGTTCAGAAGTGTTTCCTCAGCACCCAGCCAGTCCGTGATTGGAAGATCTTGGCGGATCATCCATGTCATCGTCTCGGTCACTTGACGTCGAAGATCACGAACCAACTCGGCGGAATAGGGAGGACGAAAGAAATTCGTATCAGGAATCTTCGTTCGCCCCACCGCTTCGGTGCCCAACCATTGCCCGGCGAAGGCACGTGCAAAGCGACTGCTACGCGGGTCGTTAAGCATCCTACGGACCTGCTCGCGCAGCACTCGAGGGCGGTGCAGTTGATTCGACTCAGCACTTGAGATCAGTTGATCGTCCGGCAGGCTATTCCAGAGAAAGAAAGACAATCGCGATGCCAATTCGAGATCCGAGACCGGCTGATCAGTTTCCGACGCACTCGCGGATTCGCTGATGAAGAGAAACTTGGGAGAGACAAGGATCGCCTTGAGAGGCAGCTTGAGTGCTTGTTCGAAAGGTTCTCCTCGGGAAGAGCCTCGGGTGAAGAGTGCAAGCAGTCGTTCGATTTCGGCTTCGGTCAACGTACGTCGCCAGGCCCGACGGCCAAAATCGGCAAGGGCTGCGCGTGCGGCATCGCGCGAGCCTTTGTTTGCGATTTCGCTCGAGCCATCGTGTGTTTGATCACCCACCGAGTGCAAAAGACGTTTGGTTGCAGCAAGGCGTTCTTTGTCGATGGTTCCAAGCTTCTTCACCGTCACGTCGATCAATTCGATGGAGGCGGACGTCTGCTCCGCGGCAAACGAAAAGCGGTGAGCCCCTTTTGTCAAACGAATGTTCCGAACGTCTTCGAAAACACTGACCTTGCCCTGGGTTTCGATGGTCTCAAGTGCTTTGCCGTTCCAATCCATGCGAACGCGGCTGGCGTCGGAACTGCGACTGCGAAAACGGGTCTTCAGAGAATAGTCGCCTGCCTCATAGACGACCCACTGCAAAGAGGCTTCGGTAACGGAATCGTCACTGGACGGAACCAGCAAGAACGGCATGCCAGAATCTTGGTTGACAAGTCGAGCGGAGCCGTCGCGCGAAACGCGAGGCCGGAACGTCGCGTCGAGCGTTGGAACCACGACCAAGCGATCGACGATTTGGTCAGCAACTTCCAGGTAGCGTTCCATCAACAGTGGCGGCAAAAACAGTAGCTCGCCGTTGTTGTTAAATCCCTCGCCGCCGCCGCTGTCAGCGGGGAACGATTCGACGAAATCGAATTCAAGCCCGGTGAGGTCTTCGATTGCGTATTCATATTGCTCTCGATTGAGCCGCCGCTGGACCGGTGCCCCCGCGTAAGGCCCGAGGTCACACGCGGTCGAACGAAGATGTCGGTCAATCCAGTGTGCCGCCTCGATGCGTTCTTCTTCTTTGGGTTGCAACTCGTCGGCGGGAGGCATCGTCCGGTTGATCAACTGTTCGGCGACACTTGACCAGATGGCGCGATTCTCGCTCACCGCTTGCGGAGTCCGATCGGTCAGGAATGCAATTCCTTCGGAGGCGTCCTCGTCGGAATGGCATTCTGCGCAGTACTTGACCAGCAGCGGACGGATCGTGTCCTGGAAATGGGTCTCAGAAACCGGCTGCGGTGGCGAAGAAACACTCGTTGCGGCAAGGAGGCTCATCACTGGTAGGAGCCACCAGGTCCGCGTGGGCAAACGGAAGGCCATGGATGGATGGGGATCGGAAGGCGGTGGGCAACTTCTGCTGGCAGTTTGTGGTTTTGGGATGCCAAAAAAAGCGATTGGAGGCTGTTCCATGAAAGCGGCAACTCCGGAGGGACACGCACTATCGCAGCAATCCGGTGCGATTGCAAATTTGTGTTTTCAACAAACATGTTCACCGAATGCGTGCGGCTTGTCACACCTGTTCCAGTACGCACATTTTCAAGCGTCCTCCATTAGCTTTTTTCGAAGGGTCACCACCTCTTTGTCAATGAAACACTCATTCTCTCTTGCCATCGGCTGACGGCGCCCGAAGATCGGTGCAGTCAAGGCGGAACACTTACCCCAATCAATCCGAGGACAAGATGCTGACCGCTGAGTTTCCAAACATCACGCTTTCGCAAAGCGCAATCAATGTTTTGAAAGGCGCAAAATCGTTTCGCTTCTTCAGTCATGTGGAAGAACTGGTGGAAGCCTGTGTGCCGCCCGATCAGATGGACGAACAGGGTTACTACACGGTCGGCTACGACGTCGATGGTGAGTTCAGGCCGGAGGCGAAGGTTTGCCATGTAAAGAACGGCATCAGCGCGAATTACTTGGAAGCGTACATGCGGCGTCGTGATCCGGAATGCATGGTGATCGCTGACGATCGTGCGACGGACAAACCGACGTATGAGGGGCGCTTTGGAGAAGACTTCGAGGGTCTGCGACAGGAGACATTTGAGTGGCTGAAGACACAAGACCTGGCGTGCTTTTTCTTTGACGCCGGACGCGCGGGCAAGGGTTTACACGCGGTCGCGATTTGCCCGGCCAATGCGGCGTTTTTCGCACTCGGTCTTGCGATGTTGCAAGGCATCGTGCCCGTCGAAGAGATCGAAGCCCAGGGTGATGACTACTTTCATCGTGCCATCATCTATATCGCGCCGCCGTTCCGCCACACTCATTTTGGCGGCAAGCAGGTCGTGGTTCACAATCGACGTGAAGAGCTCCATGAGCTCTACAGTTACAACCTCTACCCGGGGCCTTCGGCGAAGAAAGGGGTTTATGGAATGCTGCTCACCCTGGGTGAAAAACAAGATTGGACGACGGCGCATTGCTCGACCGTCCAGGTCATCACCCCCTATGACAACACCGTGACCATCATGCACGAAGGAGCGTCCGGGGGTGGTAAGAGTGAAATGCTGGAACGCATGCACCGCGAAGCCGATGGTCGACTTTTACTTGGTGAAAATCTCGTCAGCGGTCGACCACGTCACCTGACACTTCCATTGGGATGCCAGCTGCGACCGGTGACCGATGACATGGCCCTGTGTCATCCCGACTTTCAAGATAAATCGTCGCGTGAACGCAAACTGACGCTCACCGATGCGGAATTCTCGTGGTTCTTGCGTGTCAATCACATCACGAAGTACGGCACGGACCCGCATCTGGAGAAGTTAACCGTCCACCCCGAACAACCGCTGCTGTTCCTCAACATCGACGCGTCTCCCGGATCGACGGCACTGATTTGGGATCACATCGAAGACGAGCCGGGCAAACCCTGCCCGAACCCGCGTCTCGTTTTCCCACGTGAACACTATCCAGGAATTGTGAATGAACCCGTTACCGTAGACATTCGCAGCTTTGGGGTCCGGTGTCCTCCGTGTACCAGGGAGAACCCGACTTATGGAATCATGGGCATCTTTCATGTCCTGCCGCCGTCCCTGGCCTGGCTCTGGAGACTTGTCGCACCCCGCGGACACGGCAACCCATCCATCGTCGATACCGGTGGCATGAGCAGCGAGGGCGTCGGATCCTACTGGCCATTCGCGACCGGTCGTCGCGTCGATCAAGCCAACATTCTTTTGGATCAGGTGCTCGGCACCCCGGACACGATGTTCATTCTCACACCCAATCAGCACATTGGTTGCTGGAAGACGGGGTTTGCACCTCAATGGGTTACACGTGAGTACCTTTCACGTCGAGGTTCCGCGCCGTTTCCGCCAGAGAAGATGGTCGAATCCAGGTGCCCGCTTTTGGGGAGTACGCTTGAGACAATTCATATCGAAGGTCAAACGATCGGGCACTGGTTCCTGCAAGTCCAAACGCAACCCGAGGTCGGCGAGGAAGGCTACGACGAAGGCGCCCGCATTCTCACTGAGTTCTTCCATGATCAGATCAAGACGTTCCTCGAATCGGACTTGGATTCACGAGGACGCGAGATCATTCAAGCCTGTTTGGAGGGTGCAAACCTAGCCGACTACGAACGTTTGTCCGTGAACTAGCGGTTCATTCCCATTCGTGTTTCGGATGGGGCCCCACACCGTTGACGGCTTCGCAAAAAGCCGCTTCGCGCAGGCGGCTCAACGCAGGCGGCTCAACGCAGGCGGCTCAACGCAGGCGGCTCAACGCAGGCGGCTCAACGCAGGCGGCTCAACGCAGGCGGCTCAACGCAGGCGGCTCAACGCAGGCGGCTCAACACAGGCGGCTCAACACAGGCGATTTTGGGTCACGGCTGGCGAACTGGTTTCCACTGTCGCTGAGCATTGAGATTGACTTTGTAACTGTTGACCGGCAGTCGCCGAACACTCGGCGCACTTACCGGCCGACTGGTCCCTGGAGTACGCGATCCGACATACGGATTACTGCGCACCAACGGCTGATAGCCACGTGGCATCGAAGCACTGTCCAGTTTCATCCCTTTCGGCGCAGGTAACTGTTCCATCAAGGGGTCCAAGGAGGGCTGAGGCAGCAGCGCGTCTGGATCTTCTTGAATACTCTGCTCCTCCGACTCATTGAGCAAGCGTTCATCCAACAAGCTTGCGTCTTCGAGTGATGGTGAAGGAAGTTCTTCGACGTCGGGAAGTAAGTCCATCGATCGGTCGCTCGGCGACGACAGTTCCTCCGATGGTTGCACTCCGCTATTTTCGGGCGACTGCAAATCGCTTCCGGGCAGCAACGAGTCGGACGCCTGACCCTCTTCCCAAGCCGGGGGCAGGTCGAGCCGAGGGTCGTTTTCGTCCAGCAACGAAGGCTCGGTGGATGGTGTCAGTGGCGCCGGCGTCGGGATGGGTTCCGGCGTCGTGGCGGGCGTGGCGGGTTGCAACGTGGAGCCGTCGTCGCGCATTTCGCGTTCGAGGGGTTCGATCGGGATGGGCTGCATGGGCGGATGGGGAATTGCCGCCGGGGCAGGTGCCGAACTGCCAGGCGCCTGTAGCGGCAAACTCATCGGGGAGTCTTGGATGATTGAGCGGCCTGAAAAGACCTGTGTGCTATCACATCCGGGGGCAAGGTGACGAAGTTGTCTCGGCAGTCCCGTTTGGGGCGGATAAATCCCACCGCAGTCACTGGCCGGTTTGGTTCGTTTTGTGAATTGCGTTGTGTAGCTTCCCGGCGGCAGATCCGCTCCCAGGCGACAACCACCGTCTTTACACGCGTGGTATCCGTCTCCCCAGCCGGCACCCAGGTATCGCCCTGCTTGCTCCAATAGAGCTGGCGGACCAGCGAGGGCTGGGAAGCTGGCGAATGCCGCGAACAAACCGATGCCACTGGCAATCGCTTTTCCACTTCGAGCGAGACTGAGCGTTTGAAACATGCCGACTCTCATCTTCCTTGACATCCCGAGAAACCAGACTTCCGCATTGATCAAGTCAATCGGCGCATCCGGCCGCACACTCGTCCCCACGGTGGGCTCACGGGCCATTTAAGGGGCTCCGACCGTCCGATCGAATGGATCGATTGGATTGCGTTGACTTTGCGGGACGCGTTTTGGGGGTCAAACGCCTTGGACGAACAAGAGTTGTCCGCAACACACGTCAACGGGCAAGCTAACCTCCATTTGTCCATCCTCCCGCGAACTCGTACCTCTTTGGCATGCCTTATGAGCCAACGTCGCCGCTTTCTCATCGATCCCGTTGTCCAATTAGCTTTGATTCGCCGAATGTTGATGCATTGGTCGATCGCAGTCCTGGCTCTCATGGGGATCGGAATTCTGGTGCAGTTCATCTACCAATCGGAAGGTCGCTCGCTGGCTCAAGCCATCGCATGGTCCTTCAAGATGCAGGTGCCTTTGCTTTGCGTCATGTTTATGTTGATGCCAATTTATGTTTGGGATGTGATCAAACTGAGTCATCGATTCACCGGGCCGATGTTGCGATTGCGCGGAGTGCTGAACGAAATCGCTGACGGCGGAAATGCGCCCAACGTACGCTTCCGTCCCGGTGACTTCTGGCAGGAAACGGCCGTTGATTTCAATCGGTTCTATGGAAAGCACAAGGAGGTGAGTGAAGAACTCGAGACGCTACGGATTCGATGCGCGGAACTCGAGCAGCAGCTGGAAACTTCGAAGGCGACCGTCTAAGCAACAGATCCGTCGCAGCGTGCCTTCCATGTTTCGGCGGAGAGTACTTCGCGGATGAACATTTGCTGTGCCACGAGAATCGACTCTTGCAACTGTTCGGCCGTGGCCTTTCCGGCTTCGTTTTCGACCGACAGCGTTCCAGTGGCGTCGCTTAAAAACTCCACTTTGTAGCCACGGTGAAACGTAGAGAACGTTGAACAGAACAGTACTACAGCATCAGTCTTGCGATGTTGATGTAGATCACGATCCCCAGGATATCGACAATCCCGGCGACGAACGGGTTGCTCATCATTGCCGGGTCGAGACCGAGACGTTGGAAAACTAGAGGTGACGCCGCACCGAAGAAACATCCGACGACGATCACGGCCAGGAGCGTGAAGGGAATCACGAGTGCCGCGGTGACCGTTGGGGCCAAAAACAAGGCGGTCGCGAATCCAATGAGCGACAAGAAACTGCCCAGCAGGAGTGACACAACAATTTCCCGACGGATCACTTGCTTCCAGTCCGTGACTTCCAGTTCCCCACTGGTCAATGCGGTGATCACCAGGGTGGCGGACTGGCTGCCGGAATTGCCACCTGCACTAATGATCAGAGGGATAAAGGACACCAGCCAAATGAACTTGCTCAGTTCCTCGTGGTAATGCTCAAGCGCGAACGCTGTTAATAGGGCCGCAAAGAACAGAATGATGAGCCAGATCCCGCGTTTCCACGAAAGGTTCAGCAGACCGATCCGTAAGTAGTCTTCCTCGAGTGGTGCCACGGCGGCGATGCGCTGTGCATCCTCGGTCAGTTCTTCGCGAATGACATCGATCACATCATCGTGGGTGATGATGCCCAACAGCTGACGGCCAGCGTCGACCACGGGGATCGCAAGCAGGTTGAAACGTTCTACTTTCTCCGCCACCGATTCTTGGTCTTCGTCCACTTCGGCGACGATGACATCGGATTCCATCATCTCGCCGAGTGTTCGTTCGGGGTGGCGAAGCGAAGAAACCAATTGGCGGGTCGAGACGATGCCACGCAGTAACTTGTCGTCATCGACGACGTAGAGATAGTAGATCGTTTCCAGCTCGCTTGCCTGAGACCCCAGCTCATTGAGCGCCGCTCGGACATTGAGCGATTCGCTGAGCATCGCAACTTCCGACGTCATTAACGCCCCGGCGGTGCCTTCGCTGTAAGACCTCAGTCGCTGGATATCACGACGATCTTCGGTCGGCAACAGCGGCATGATTGCCTGAACACGTTTGGACGTGAGCTGTTGAATTAGGTCGACGCGATCATCCGAGGGGATGTTATCGATGAGAGCAGCGACCTGATCTGGATCCTGCGTCTCCAGCAACTCCACTTGCCGCTGTTCATCGAAGTAGCCAAAGATCTCCGCACGGCGGTCGGGCTGGGCGTACTGCAAGACCGACCACAGATCGTGGTCGCCGAGGCCCTCCATAAACTCAGCGGTCCGTCCGGCGTTCAGGGTGATGCAAAACTCAGTCAGTTCGGCCGAGTTTCCGTCGGCCAACATCTCTCGCAATTCAGGCAGGTAGAGTGTGTTGACCATTGCCGGCAGTCGCTACAAGTGCTTCGTTAACCATCAAATCTAGGGCGCCGCGGATTAGTGGTCAGGCACCAAAAATGCGAAACACCCTCCGGGCCATGTGGTTTTTGGTATCTGACCCCTTTCCCGCTCAACTTTCAAAATTAGGGTTGGCTTTTAAGTAGCACGGCTCTCTTTGCGATCCCAAAGTTGGATGTGGTTGAAGCCCTAGTTGCTGACTCGTTCGCTGTACTCACCCGTTCGAGTGTCGACTTTGATCACGTTGCCAATTTTGATGAATCCGGGAACGATGAATTCCGCGCCAGTTTCGACGGTGGCGGGTTTGGTCACGTTGGTCGCCGTATCGCCTTTGGCGCCGGGCGCACATTCGGTGATTTCCAACTCGACCATCACGGGCGGTTCAACGATGATGGCGTTCCCGTTGTAGGTCGTCATCGTGCAGATCATGCCATCCTTCAGGTATTTCCAGATTTCACCGGCGACTTTTTCGGGCACTTCGTATTGCTCGAAGGTCTCCTGGTGCATGAAAACGTAGTCGGCGCCCTGGCGATAGAGGAATGAGACATCGGTCGTTTCGACGTCGGCGGATTCCAATGAATCCCCGCCTTTGTACGTCCGGTCCAACGTGGTGCCGCGAATCAAGTTCTTGAGCTTGCACTTGTAAAAAGCGTTGCCTTTTCCCGGCTTGACGAACTGCATGTCGCTCATCAAGTAAGGCTCGCCGTCGATTTGGACCTTCAGTCCTTTACGAAAGTCGCTCGTGTTATAAGTTGCCATGGCTCTCGATACGGCTCCGTGAAACAATCTGTCGGAAGTCAGGGAATCACGCGTCCTCTAGGCTCGCGATCTCCGAATGGTCGGAGAGTTTACCGACCCGAGGCAGTTTTGTCCCCACCGGGTCACGACTCCTTTTCGTCCTCCGTCCTACGATCCTCGTTATGTCGCTTCGTCACGCTCCAGACACCGCCCGATCGACGATCGATGTGGAACCGGTCGGGTGGCAATTGGCGATGAAACGCGCGATTCGATCGCAAGCCGAGCTCCGCCGGCGACTGGGAATGGCGGAGAATCCCCACGTGGGATCGGCCGAGCGATTCCCGACGTTTGTACCGCTCGAAATGGCAGCTCGAATTCGGCCCGGTGATCCCCACGACCCGATTCTGAGGCAAGTCCTCGCGTCGGAAGAGGAACTGGTCGAAGTCGGAGGTTACTCCAGCGATCCCGTTGGTGATTTGCACGCGTCGGTCGGCGGAGGCCTGTTGCACAAGTACCACGGCCGCGCGCTGCTGGTGACCCACGGTGCGTGTGCGGTTCATTGCCGGTACTGCTTTCGACGCGAATTCCCGTACAGCGATGTCGGTTCGCGGACGCAGCGATGGCAACCGGCGATTGAGTATTTGCGGGCTGACCCGTCGATCGAAGAAGTCCTCCTCAGTGGCGGTGATCCCCTCACACTGACCGATGAAGTTCTCGATCAATTAATTGGCGAGCTGGAATCCATTGCGCATCTCCGTCGACTTCGCATCCACACACGCTTGCCGATCGCGATTCCGCAACGCATCACGCAAACGCTTACGGATCGGTTGTCACGTTCTCGCTTGATGTGTTGGTTTGTGATTCACTGCAATCATGCCGCGGAGATCGACGCCCCGGTATCGGAAAGCCTGCAACGTCTGCGTCTTGCCGGCATCCCAATCCTGAACCAAGCTGTCCTTTTGTCCGGCGTCAATGATTCGGTGGACTCTCTGGAAGAGCTCTCCAAATGTCTGATCGACCGGGGTGTTCAGCCTTATTATTTGCATCAGCTTGACCGAGTTCATGGTGCGGCACACTTTTGGGTCGAACCTCGCCGAGGCGAAGAGTTGATCGAAACGCTCCGCGAAAGGCTGCCAGGTTATGCCGTGCCCCAGTACGTTTGCGAGGTCACCGGTGAAGCCAGCAAGAGCACGATGGAATCTGTCTTGAGGAAAAATGCGGATTTTTCATCGCTTCGGGATTGCTGACACCGGGTCGCGAGGTGGACGGTTAACGCGAATTGGCTCGGTCTGACATCGGGGCTGGATGGTTCGCATTCGGTTTGCCGATTTCCACCCCAGGCGAGTATGGAATCCGGTAACTTCTCACGCGAACGATGGATTGTTCGATGCGAAAGGACGTCAAACGTTCACTTTTCCTTTGGCCCTTGGCGGCTTCTCTGTTTGTGATCGCGCTCTGCTTCTTTGCAGTTCAATCTCAAAACTTGACACAGCTGTTTGTCGCCAAAGCGGGAAATGCCGTCGTTTCCGGTGCGCTGGAAAACTCGGTTGCCGAGCCCAGCAACAAGGCTCGCCGCGCGACGAAAAACAGCTTGCCACCGTTTGAGAGCGTCGCGAGTCGCATCAACGAGGCGGCTGCAGCCGAACCGGTCAGCCCGTTACCGGCACTTCCGGCGGACTCGGAAATTGGTGACGGACTGCAGGGTATCACGGCTTGGCTGGATGCACCGGTCGAGATCGACTCGCCTGAAGTCGCCGGCATCCCCGCGCCCAAGTTGGACGCGACCAGCGACCTTTTTGGTTTTGATGCGATCCCGGTTTCCGGACGCAGCGATTGGGAAGAACAAACCGAACCGGTGGACGATTCGGTCGAGGACCTGAACTACAACGACCTCGTCATTGACCTCGATAGCGAGCTCTTCGCCGACACGGATGCGGTACCGGAACCGATTGAACTCATCGAACCCGAACTTGGATTCCAGTTGGTCGAACCAAGGTTGGCCGAACGCCCTACTTCCGAAGCGACGCGAACCAATGAGTACGAGGCACCCGCTCCGGCGCTCGCGGACTTGAAACGAGATCCGGTTCCGGGTTTGGATCAAGCCGCCGAACAATTGCCGGGCCAGGACGCATACGAGCCATCGCTCTCGGCACAGGAATTCGCACCCACCGTCTCGCCTGCCACAGAAGAAACACCGCCGAGCGTGGACGATGCGAGTCGCGCGACCGCAAAAGATTCGCGAAAAATCGCCGATGCTCGTTGGGCGACTTGGCCGACATCCAAGCGGCTTGTCGAACAGCTGACGATTCTGGAAGAACTTGCGCGTAGCGAACCGCTTACCCATTTTGGAGCGACAAACCGCTCCGAAAGTGAACGGTCTTTGACCGCGAACGACGTTGTCGATTGGACACGTGAAGTTCGCCGGCTGTTGGCCGCACTGCATGATCAAACTCGCCTCGGAGATGACGTCGTTGGTGGTGTGCTCGAACAGCTGACAGTCATGCAACAGCGGGGTGCATCCGAGGCAGAGACGGTCGCTTCCCGCAGCCAGCGTGTCGCTTGGCTTCAGGCCGCGTACTCGCTTGAACGACGCCTGGCCGTTTGGGCTCCGATCTACCGAATCAATTCGGGCAATTTTCCTTCGGCACAGTATGTCGGTGACGACGCCGTTTCCGCAACGGCGGCGATTTCACAGCTGCAACAAGAACTCGTTCAAACGGGCGACGCCGATGGATGGCGGACGTTCTTGTTGCTTGACGAGCTGCAGCAGAGTTTTGAGTCCGGTGATGACGGTTACCGCCGCGAGCTGGCGCAGAAATTTCTTTCACGGTTGAACTGGCCCAACTTGGCTGCAATCCATCGCGAGTGGTTAGCGGGTGATTCCGTGACTTCCGTTGCCGACGCCATCCGGCCGTGGGCCAGTGGAGCCGTCGACTACTCGGCACTGTTGCATCAAATTGAAAAGGCGGAGTCAAATGCGATCGATCTTGTGACCGCGGAAGTCGCCCAGGGCATGATGTCGCTGCGTTATGCGAATCACCAAGACGCCCGCAACTTGGCCAACGCCATCGACACGCATTACCGCAATGCGAACGTTCGGTTTTCGCTTAGCGATCGATTCCTCGAAAGACTGCTTCCCGAGATTCCGACCCGCACGATGCCTGTGCGAACGACCATGTTGGGCAGCCGAATTTCTGGCGTGAGTGACATCAGCACGGAACTGGGTATTCGGCTCATCCCGTCCGATCGAACGTGGCAATTGCAATTGGAGACGAGGGGTCAGGTCGCAACACGCAGCGTCGGTCGTGCCGGCCCCGCGGCGTTCCGAACCAGCAGCATCAATCCCTTCAGTGCCAGCACGCCGATGACAATTAAGCCATCGGACATTGAGCTGGGGCATGCCTCGGTCGATGTTGTCGGCCGCACTCGGCTGCGTGGTGTTGAAACTCGCTACGACGGATGGCCGTTGATCGGAACGCTGGTTCGCACGATTGCCGAAAACGAGTACTTTGACAAGGCGTCTCTGTCCAATCGAATTGCCCGAGGCCGAATTCAGTCGCAGCTTTCGAGTGAGCTGAGCACGGAAATCAACTCCAAGGTTGACGAAGTCTCCAGCGTGTTTTCCGATTCGGTGCTCGGTCCGCTGACCGCACTTCAGCTGCAGCCAAAGGTCATTGACATGCAGTCAACGACCGATCGGCTGATCGCTCGTTATCGCATGGCGGGTGACTGGCAGCTCGCCGCAATGACGCCACGTCCACGAGCGATCGCCGGCAACCTGTTCAGCGTTCAAATTCATCAGTCCGCCCTCAACAATACGCTGGAACAACTTGTTCCACAGAATCAGTTGATGCCAATACGCGATGTCTTGACGGGCTGTTACGAAGTCCTGGGAATCGATGCATCCAAACTGCCCAGTGATCTTCCCGAGGACACCTCGATTCAGTTTGCAAAGCATCGTCCGATCACGATTGAAATCGAGGACGGGCGCGTTTTCATCACCATGCGAGTCATTCGCTTGGAACGAGATCGCTTGCGTCTGAAGAACTTTATCGTGCGTGCCGCGTATCGACCGCAATTCAACGGCCTGGAAGCGAGCTTGGTACGCGACGGACACCTCAGCATCAGTGGGCCGCGCATGTCGATGCGACAACGCTTGCCGGTTCGAACGGTGTTCAACAAAGTCCTCTCGCCCAACCGTGCGTTGCCGCTGTCCAACGGTGAGCTGCTTTCCCAGCGTTGCCCAGAAGGCACCGGCGTCATTCAATTCGAATTACGCGACGGATGGCTGGGGTTGGCGGTGGGCCCGCAAGCACGGTCGGGAGCAATCGCTCGTCGGCCGGACGGGATTCGTTAGAGTCAGTTACGCTTGAGGCGAACGGCGATAGTGCGGTTACTTGCTAGGAAGCGTCTCCCAGTTCGAGACGCTTCCCATAGCGACCGAGCACCTGACTCTTGAGCGGTTGTAGCTCATTGGCGGAGAGTTCGGGATCTTCATCGACCAAGTCTTGTGCGATCGTTCGCGCCGCCTGCAGGATCTCGATATCTTCCAAGAGGTTTGCGATTCGCATCGGTGGCAGTCCGCTTTGCCGGCTGCCCAAGACGTCTCCGGGACCTCGCAGTTGGAAGTCCGCTTCGGCAAGCTCGAATCCGTCGCTTGTCTTTTCAAAAACCTTCAGCCGCTCGTTTTCCTCCGGCGAACAATCCCCGTCGGTGAAGACACAGACATGTCCGGCATGTGAGCCTCGTGAGACTCGCCCACGCAATTGGTGCAGTGCCGCGAGACCAAACTGCTGGGCGCCGAGAATCGTCATCACGGTGGCATTGGGAACATCGATGCCGACTTCGATGACCGTCGTCGTCACCAAAAGATCCAACTCGCCGGCGGCGAAGCGGTTCATGATGTCCTGCTTTTCCTCATTGGCAAGACGACCGTGCAAGAGTCCGACACGAAATTCGGCGAACGTTTCTTCGCTCAATTGACGAAAAACGGTTTCCACGGAGGCGACGTCTTCTTTGGCAGGTTCATCCGTTTCACCCTTCGCCTCTTCTGGCTGGGTAACCTCATTGTCCGTCGGAGCGTTCACATGGTCCTCCGGAGCACTCACTCGCGGCGCGACGACGAACGCTTGGCGACCTTCCCGTAACTGTGACTTCACAAATTCCCACCAGCGTTTTCGCCATTCGTCGCGTCCAAGATACGTTTTAACCGCACCGCGCCCCGCAGGTTTCTCGCGTAGCGTGGTCAGTTCCGTGTCTCCAAAAAGCGTCATCGCGACACTTCGCGGAATGGGAGTCGCACTCATCACCAAATAATGAGGATCGACACCGCCACTGCGGAGCGTGACGCGCTGTCCGACGCCAAACTTGTGTTGCTCGTCGATCACGCAAAGACCCAGCTTGGAAAATTCGACGCCGAACAACAGTGCTTGCGTTCCAACGACGAGGTCGATCTCACCGGAAGCGACTTGGCGAAGTGTTTTGCGTCGCTCGGGTGCAGACAGAGAGCCGCAAAGCAAGCCGATGTTGACGCGGCTGTCAGCCAGCATGCGGCTGAGCGTCGCAAAGTGCTGTCGCGCGAGTACTTCGGTTGGCGCCATCAATACGGCTTGGTGTCCGTTGCCGACGGCCAGCATCATGGCATAGATCGCGACCACCGTTTTTCCGCTTCCCACATCTCCCTGCAGCAGTCGGTTCATCGGGAACTGACGTTTCATGTCACTGGCGACCTCTTCCATCGCTCGGCGCTGATCACCGGTCAGTTCGAAAGGAAAGCGATTGATGATACGGGCGTCCATCATGGCCGATGACGGCAGCGACGCGGCGCGAAGGTCCGTCGTCAACGAGCGGCGACGCATGGCGAGCGCCAACTGCATGACCAGCAATTCCTGGAATACGAACCGTGTACGTGCCGCCGTCAACGTGTCGCGATCGGCCGGCCAGTGGATGGATGCAATCGCATCGTGGATTCCGGGCATCGGTGTCTGCAAACGAACACCGGCGGCGCGAACGGCCTCCGTTCCGGAATCCCTGAGCGACGGCGGTAGCACTTCGGTGAGTGTTTCACCTAACTGATCCACCACCAGCCGAATCAGTTTTCGCATCTCATTTTGCTTGACGCCCTCGGTCAGCGGATAGAGCGGCAGAATTTGCGGCGACGTCAATTCACCCGATTCATCCAAATGGGTGACTTTGGGATGCACGAATTCCCATCGCAGTCCGTTTAGCTTCGGCACACCGCTGATCATCAAGCGAGCATCGAACCGAATCTGTTCGGCCCGATAAGGCTGATTGAAAAACACCAGCCTGACGGCGCCGGAAGCGGTTTCCAAGAGCACGCCGACAATCGACTTGCCCGCCGTGCGGGAAACGATTTCTACGTCTGAGACGACGCCGATCATCGCCGCCGGTTTCCCGTCCGCCAGCTGATCCACACGCGTCGGTGGGGCGGGGAACTCGTAGTCCCGCGGGAAGCAAAACAGCAGGTCGCCGGCGGATCGAAGGCCGATTTTTCGAAACTTCCGCGCACGCAACTCACCCATGCCCGGCAGTGATTTGACCGGGGTCGAGCGTTTGAGTTCGGAGAGCGTTTGATCCATCGTCGTAGCTTGCCTGGCATTCCCGTTGCAGCGAAACCGGACTCCCCAACTCTCGGTCAGGAGAAATCGGGTGTCGGTAGGCCGCAGTCTAACAAATCCGTCTTGCATCCGGCGGGGGAGAACCTTTACCGTCGCCGCGTGAAACCGTCGACTCTCACCCCACGATGTATGTGCCATGGATGGCTCGCAAGCTCGACCCAAAACACGCGCGGAACGCATTTTCAACCGCATTCTTTGCCGTTCTCGCTCGATCCTCGCCCTGACCTTCTGCCTCACCTGCCTCTCCACGGGCTTCGCTGATGAAGCGGAGTGGATTTGGCTAAACGGTTCGACGGCAGAACAGTCAATCCGCGTTGGGAGCGAGTGCTACTTTCGCAAGCCCATCAATCTGCGGGTTGCAGCGGAAGCACGCATCGAGATCGCCGCCGACGATCAGTACGAACTGTATGTCAACGGTCACCGCATCGGGCAGGGTAGCACCAGTCGCACGGTCGACGAATACAACGTCAGCGAGTACTTCGAGGTCGGGCGAAATTTGGTCGCGGTCAAGGTATTGAATCGTCAAGGCGATACCGCGGCACTTGCCGCTCGCGTCTCCGTTCGCCCCGAAAATTCGGAAAAGTGGTTTACGTTCAGCTCCGATCCGTCATGGAAAACCAGTTCGCAATTCTCCGACCTCTGGGAAACGGTTCTCTTTAACGATCGCCTTTGGGGATCCGCTGCTTCCTTCGGGCCGCTCGGTGACACGGTGCCTTGGGATCGTGCGGAAACGGATCCCGAAGCCATGAGCGAATCCGCCGACATCGCGCAAGCAGCACCAGAGGTCCCGGCCGAGAAGCCTTCCCCCGGGAAATCAGTCATCGCTGGGAACGTCCAGGAAAATGAATTCATCGACGCGGACCCCGCGAACGGGAAACCGCAAACGCAGCAACGGGAACGCTTTCAGATCCAGCGTGGCTTTGGCGTTCAGCGAGTGCTCGCAGACGAAAAAGTTGGCTCGGTTATCGCGATGACCTTCAATGAGTTTGGTCACCTCTTGATTTCACAAGAAGGCGGTCCCCTTCTGTTGGCCTACGACGACAACGACGACGGGATTCCCGAAACCGTGCGTACTTATTGTGACGCCGTTCAGTCGTGCCAAGGCATCCTTGCACTGAACGGGCAAGTCTTCGTCACGGGGGATGGTCCCGATGGAACAGGGCTTTATCGGCTCAGCGACCTCGACCGCAACGGAACACTTGAAACCGTCAAGCGTATTGTGGAACTGGTCGATTACAACGGCAAGCCTGCTCGACCAGGCGAACACGGTCCACATGGTATCCGCTTGGGTCCCGATGGGATGATCTATGTTGCTCTCGGCAGCCACGTGAGTGCCAAGGGCAAGGTTGGTGACGGTGAAACGTATTTGGATTCTTACGAAGGAGACTTGCTGCCTCGCTACGAAGACCCGTCAGGGCATGGATTGGGCGTGAAAGCTCCCGGTGGAACAATCATTCGCACCAACATCGACGGAAGCGTGATCGAAAAAGTAGCCGGCGGACTGCGCAATCCTTACGACATTGTCTTCCACTCCAGTGGTTCGATGTTTGTGCATGATGCCGACATGGAAGCCGATGTTGATACCGCATGGTACCGTCCCAATGCCGTCTTCGATGTCACCGAAGCAGGCGAGTACGGCTGGCGTACCGGATGGGCGAAATGGCCGGAGTACTACTTCGATCGATTGCCGGACATGTTGGACACCGGACGCGGAAGCCCAACCGGTGGAGTTGCCTATGATCACTTTGCATTTCCCGTCCGCTACCAAAACACGCTTTTCCTTGCCGATTGGAGCGAAGGGCGGATCTTAAACGTCCGGCTGAAACCACGCGGTGCCAGCTTTGACGCAGACAGTGAAGTCTTCCTGCAGGGTCAGCCGCTGAACGTCACCGACCTTGAAGTCGGACCCGATGGGGCGTTGTACTTTTGCACCGGCGGACGGTCCACGGCAGGTGGAATCTACCGTGTGATTTACAAAGGTAAGATTCCCGAGCGGATGAAGAAATTAGGCAGTGGCATTGCCGCCGCCGTCAGACAACCTCAGGTCGAGTCGGCTTGGTCACGCCAGAAAGTCGCGAAGATCAAACGCGAGCTGGGCGACCAATGGAATCAGTTGGTTGCCGGTGTGGCTTACAGTGACGACAACCCACCGGATTACCGCGTCCGCGCGATGACCTTGATGCAGCTTTTTGGACCAGTCCCCAGCGAGGAGTTGTTGCTGGAACTCAGCAAGGCGGAGAATGAATTGGTGAGGGCAAAAGCCGCACTGATGCTCGCCCGGGAGCCCAAGGAAGCCGGTATTACACGTTTGGAAACTTTGCTCGGAGACGATTCCCCGGTCGTCCGCCGAGCGGCATGCGAAGCGATGTTACGTGCGGATGTCAAACCATCTTCGGTCGAACCGTTGTTGGCGGTGTTAGACAGCGGCGATCGGACCCTCGTGTTCGTCGCTCGAAAATTGCTACAGCGTTTCCCGGCCGAAACTTTCCGAGACGCCGTCCTCGAATCCGATGAATCTCGTATCGCGATCGTCGGGATGCTCGCATTAACCAGTGTTGACCAAAGCGAAGAAACTGCACTCGCCGTGCTCGCTCGTTGCAGCGAGATGATGAAGGGCTTTTTGACCGACGCGGACTTCATCGATGTCCTGCGACTTTGCCAAGTCTCGCTGCATCGCAGTGGGATCGATGTCGGCAAGGTCCAGTCGCTTGGGGAACAGATCGCAGAAGAATTCCCAGCCGGTGACCCTCGAATCAATCATGAAGTCATCCGATTGGCGACCTACCTTAAAGCGGAATCGCTGACTGACCGTGCGATCGAGTATTTGGAATCC
>JBCBOO010000078.1:0-22887 GCA_039821235.1 Planctomycetota bacterium | reverse complement strand
ACGCCCCTTCCATACAATCATCCCCGCGATGGTGACACAGGACGACCGCCCGGTGCTCTCGTTCGGCGTGATGGGCGGGGACATGCAACCCCAGGGCCACGTGCAAGTCCTAATCAACTGGATCGACTTTGGCATGAACATTCAGGCGGCAGGAGACGCCGCGCGCGTGCGGCACGTCGGAAGCCCCCAGCCCACCGGCGCCGCGGCGGCGGAGAAAGGCGGTACCGTGCGATACGAGTCCGGGATTTCCGCCGCGGCACTGAAAGTCCTCCGTCAAAAAGGACATCAACTGGAACCGGGAAAGTCTGGCATGGGAGGCTACCAAGCCATCCAGATCGACTGGGAAAATGGCACGCTGCGAGGCGCCACCGAATCTCGAAAAGACGGCGTGGCTATCGGCTATTAACATCACGGGTTGAACAAGTCGGACAGGCTTCCAGCCTGTCGGCTTTGCGTGAACAGGCTGAAAGCCTGCCCTACATTGTAAATTCGTTTACTTGTTGTTCGCGAGACGCTTAATGCACCGCACTCTGCCGGTGACCTTGGTCACCGGTACGGCGGTGCGCCTCAACAGGTCCCGCTGTGCTTGATCTCCGGGCCTATCGACGCTGCAACTTTTAAATTCGCACCGAGCCGCCATCGAAGAGTGGCACCGTCATCGTGAAATTCTCGGGGTACGTCAGTTTTTGCTCTTCAAGCATCTCAATCGCAATCTGTTCTCCCAGACGCATCGACTCGATGTAGTCGCTGTAGTAGTGGACGCCGGCCCAGTTCCTGCCGATCGCGATGTTCGCAGCCAGCTTGTTTAACTCGCCTTCCACCGTGAGTGGCTGGTTGAGCCCGACGGAATAAAGCCTTTGTCCGTCACGGGCTGGGTAGTACGCGATCGGTTCGACCGGAGTGTCTTCTTGAGAATCCGCAAACCACGCTTTGGGAGTCCACGAATGATCGAAATACGCCTTTAGAATGGTGACACAAGCTCCGGCGACGGTTCCATGCCCGGCTCCGTAACTGGGGTGCATCGGAGAACCTTCCGGGAAGGCCATTGGCAACAGGTAACTCTCTTCGTCATGCCCGGCAGGTTCTTGAAAGTTCTCTCGCATCAATCGATTGTGTGCGGCGACGACGTCCAAGAGCGTTTCGTCGCCCCACATCAATCCGGCCAGACCAAGGTAGGCATCTTCGTCGCTGCCCGATGGCTCCGGATCCATGAGTGCTCGCAAAGGATCCAGTACTCCGTCACGCAAATGCTCGCAGTTTTGCCAGCGGTCCACTCGTCCGCCAACAGCCTCCGGACGCAGTCTTCGATGCACATTGAACTTTTGGTATCGAACCGCCTTCAACGCCCGAGTCGCCACTTCGCACACCAAGGACAAGATGTGTGGCCCACCGAAGTGTGCAAAACCCTGTTGCTTATCGAAAGCGTCTGCTTCTAAGAACGGAATGCCACGATCAAATGGCGCGCCGCTCGCCAACAAGTACAGACACGCGTTCAAGTAGGCTTCGTAAAGGGCGTCGTAATGGACATAGGTCGCCAAGTCCCGTGGCGTCGCCATGAAACGAAATCCATCAAAGCCGGGCGAGGATCCCGGTTCGACATAGGTTTCCGCGTCTCGCAAGTCGGCACCGTTTTGCACATCGATATATTGTGGCCACGTCACCATGTAGTCTTTGCGCGGAGTGGCGACACGAACACGTTGTGAGATCTCGATGGCACCGTACTGAATTTGCCCGTCGGTGATCGCGCGCGCGCCGCGCAGGTTGGTTGTCCCCAACAACAAGAACTGCGACAGGTAGGGTCCAGTGTTCTCACCGGGCGTTTGACCACGAAACAGGGACGCGTCGTAGGTCAAGTCGCGCCGACGTGATTGCTCGGCCGCATCAAAGCCCCATTCATCCGCCATCCCCGAAACCCAGGGCAGCTGGCGAAGCATGTCACCGGCAAGCGAAAGCTGTTCGGAATCGACCTCCCAATCATCGCAATCAACTTTCGTTCGGTCCTGTTCCATGCCACCGGCCGCCACGTCGCTTTCATGGAGCGGGAAATCAGAGAACGGAAGATCTCGTAGAAGTGCCATGGCGTAGACCTCCGCCATCTCCGCGAGCAGTTCCTCGCTATCGAGTCGTGGCGCCGGCGGCATCGTCACCGCTTGCGCATCGGGGCCTTGCAAATCAAACACGTTGCCCGCGCTGGCACTTTCCCAAGCCCGCACACGCGCGCCGACTTCGCCAGCCACGGGGTTGTTCAGTTCGTGACACTTTGCGATTGCGGATTGCCAAACCTCTTCGCGGTTTAGCCTTTCCGGTGTGATCGCTTCGACCGAAGGAGTCCCACCGATGCGGTCGACATCCGCGGCGGGACCCAGCGGTGTCTTCTCGAAGTCGACGGGATCACCGGATTGGATGCCATTGATAAACAACTTGAAGTCGGTCGGATTGGCGATCAAGCCGGTCTCGAGGTTATGGGGCAGACCTTTGCTGTAGGCTCCTAAGAACGTCGGGGTGGCTGAGCCCGTTCCGTCGCGGTATTCGTACTCTTCCCCGTTCGTTTGATGGGTCACTGGCGGCCGCGAGGAAGCCAACTTGGCGGCATTGATTCGAACATCTTCGGCAGCTTGAGATCGTGAGCGTTGCATGGTGGATGACTTCTCGTTGGTGTGAAGAGCAAATTCAGAGAGTAGTGATCAGCGCCGAATCCTTCGGGCGGGCATCAAACAGCCCACTTGTCACCTTCTCGAGTTTAGCGTCTCGAGTGGACTCGTGGTGTCATTAATCCGGCATCGGCTAAACTGCGTCTCCCCCCCTCGGTCCGGCTTCAAATGCAGAAATGGAAAACGAAATGAGAAACAGTTTCTTCAGCCCTTCCTCGTTGCGTTTTCTGGCTTGCGTGGCATTGATGATGATTTCGCGAAATGCTTCGGCGGAGCCGCAGAACGTGCTGTTCATTATTCTCGATGACCTTCGTGCCGACGTTCTCGGTTGTTATGGGGACACCGTGACTCGATCGCCCCATTTAGACCAACTCGCCAGTGAAGGCCTGCGATTTGACAACGCCTATTGCCAGGGCACTTGGTGTCTGCCGTCGCGTCGCGCGATGATGCGTTCCCAGTACGTGCGAAAAGACGGCCCGACACTTGGTGAGACTCTCCGCGCCGCCGGTCACACGAGTGTTCGTGTGAGCAAGATTTTTCACATGCGTGTGCCGGGTGACATTGTCGATGGAACGGACGGCCCCGACGTAGAGGCCTGTTGGGACCAGCGATTCAATTCCCCGGGACCCGAATTCAATACGCCGGGAGACTACGCGTGCCTGAACCTCAACGTGTTCACTCGCGAGATACCCGGCCGCCAAGGAACCGGGATGCCGCATCGGCCATATGTGACAGTGAAGTCCGATGGGGACGGAGTGGAACAGTCCGATTACAAGACGGCCACCAAGGCCATTGAGTTACTGCGTGAATTTCGCGACCAGTCCTTCTTCCTGGCCGTCGGTTTGGTGCGTCCCCATTATCCGATGGTGGCGCCGGCGGAACTCTTCGAACACTATCCCCACGAAGAAGTCATGTTGCCAGAGACTTGGCAACAAGATCTTTCCGGCATTCCCAAAGCAGGATTGGCCGGTAGCCGTTCCGATAAAATCGGCATCGACAAGTTTCCCGACAATCAAAAACGCATGTGGTCGGGGTATCGCGCGAGCGTCGAATTCGCGGACCAACAGGTCGGTCGCATCTTGAACGAGTTGCAGTCACTGGGCCTGGACGACCAGACGAACGTGATCTTCACCAGCGACCATGGATACCACCTCGCCGACCACACGTTCTGGCAAAAGGCAAACCTCCATGAGCCCGTTGCGAGGGTGCCGCTCGTGATCCGAACACCAAAGCATCGAAAACTTGGTCAACGAAGTAGTCGATCACTCGTCGAACTCATTGACCTATATCCCACCGTCTGCGATCTGATGGAGGTGGAGACTCCGGAGCACTGCCAAGGGATGTCACTTCTGCCTGTCCTGGAAAATCCAGAGCACACGGTCAGAAAGGCTGCACTGACGGTCCATGAAAGGGGCAAGTCCCGGCAACTGTTACTTCGCACCGATCGATATGCCTACATGAAGTACCAAGATGGCTCGGAAGAGCTTTACGACATGCAAGCCGATCCGCTTCAGGTGACCAACCTCGCGAATTCCGAAAGTCACCAGGACGTGAAGTCAAAACTCAGCGAACAATTGAAGGAACTTCGCGAACAACATCAACTCTAATATCAGCCGCCACTCGCGTCTGGGCTACTGGGCGGGTGTGTAGATCTTTTCGGCGCGATTAAACATCATCCATGACGTCAGAATGTACTTGTCATTGGAAACCGGCATGCTGCCGCGGTGTGTGTGGGTGAAGTAGGCCGGGGCGATCACCATCCGTCCCGCCTTGGGCGCGATGGATTTTTGCTGGTACACAAAGTCCGTCGTCCCGCCTTCGGCAACATCGTTCAGGTAGTACATGAACAACAGACTTCGGTGCAACGCTTCGTTGTGACCCGCCTGCGGATAAACTTCGGAGTGCCAGTACGGGTATCCACCGACTCGAGCTTGATAGTGCTGGACGTTGATTTCACCGATACGAAAAAGATAGTTCATCAAGTTGCCGAGATTGGGTCGCCCGATTTCGATGTAGTTCTCGTCACCGAGTCGAACAGGCTGCTTGGTCTCGGGATGTGCCACGGTCAACCCAATCGGTCCGATCAACGCAAAATGGTACTTGTCGATGTACCGCAGGAGTTGCTGACCGGTGATCTGCATGACGGCTTGAAACTGTTCGGCGAATTCGGGCATTCGGCTGAACGTCGCATCCACGCTTTTCTTCTGCTGAGGTTCCACGCCTCCGCCGGTGCGCCCGGGAGCCTTGTTAGGACTAGCGTCAAAGGTTTGAATGATCTGCTCACAGAGTTCTGTTGGCAAAGCATCATCGATGACTTCGATAAAATCGACCGTGCCGGCAGCGGCTTCGTTTGACATCACAGCGTCCTGGAGTGCTCAGAGAATCAACTTGGCCCAATGATGTCATGAATCGAGTCGCAAATGCAATCCGACTCTGTTCAAATCGCCTAGTCGAGTCGGCTGATTTTGGACCGCCAAGCCGAGGCAGAGCGTGTTCGAATGGCTGCCGACGAGTTCAAAATAAAACGCGGCCCGCTGCCATAGAAGGACCGGAGAAGATAGTCCGCCGACGCCCGTGTCGCCGGATCGTTCGAGAGCAGTAACCGCACAAGTTGTTCTTTCCGGGCTGTGTTGGGACGTCGCCCCGACCACAAATCTTGAAAGACCAATCGCAGCGATGCGAAGGAACGCCCGTTATTGGATCCGGCTTGAAGACCGCGCCACAGCAATCCGTGTCGCGGGTCCGGCGGGCGCACTTGATTGAGTTCGTTGAGTGCCGCCTCACGCACCATGGCACTCGGTGAAGCGATCAGCCGAAGTAGGTTGCTTCGGTTAACAGCGACCAACCATTTCTGAAGCGTCACGGCCGCCGAACCGCGAACCTCTCCCGACGCGAGCACTCTCGTAATCGAACCATTGAAATCGTCTCCGTTTGAAAGCTGCGCAAGAATCGAACGACCGACTTCGATGCGGTCGACCGTTGAACGCGTCCAACGGGGCAGTTTGTCCGGGGCATCGCCTTTGACTTGCGGTCGCTCTGATGGCCGATCGATCACCAAGCGTTGGTTTTCATAGCCTTCGCCATTGACGGTCGCCGAGCCATGGAGATCCAGTTGCATTCCGTCGCCCTCACGCTCGAGCCGGATGGAACCGGCTCCGACACTTTGAATCACAAAACTCTCTCGTCGATTCCGGCCCACACGAATCGCTTGACCGTCGGCAAGGTCCATCAATGCGATGGACCCGTACAGCAAGTCAAGAGTCCCATCTCGCGTCAAATCCACGACGGAGTCAGCCGCCAATACTAAGCCAGCCCGTCCATCGAGGGTCGCTGCAGCACGGCAAAGCGGCAACGTCCTCAAACGCAAGGATGCATCCGGCATCGAAGCCCCAAAGGTGGTTTGCGTTCCCTCGGCAACACTTGTCAGAATTCCGCCTGACGAACGGGAGACGTTCGCCAGACCACTGGACGTGCCGCGAAGCAATAAGCCGTCGACTTGTTTCCATTCCACGGACCAATCGGCAACCAATCCCTCGCCGAGAGGCTCATCTCCATCCGGCTTATTCGCCATCGGGTCGGACGCGGAATCCTCCATTGCAATGGCACGATCGTTGTTCTTTTCTTCGCCAATCCCATTTTCACGCGGTGATTCCACAATCATGTCGCGAAGGGGATCTGGCTGCGCGAACGGAGTTTGATTGATCGTGTCTGATTTGGACGCCTCATCTTGATTGGATGATGCAGATGAATCATCTCGGACAAAGCTCTCGTTGACTCTGCCTCGCTTGTCCGATGTGCGGTTCGTCTCTCTGTCACCGTTCTGGGCAACGTCGACTCCCGCTCGACCGTCATCCCGGTTGGTGGATTGAGCCCACCAGCCGGCCGCGATCAAGATGGCCGCTGCTGTTGCTGCCAGTCCCATCCAAAAGTGAAACTTGCCTTTCTTTCGTTCAGCGGGTTCCGCTTCGGCGATCCGAATCTCCACGGGTTGCTTGGCGGGCTCTGCCTCCGTTTCGTCGCTGGGCGGGTGAGGTTGGGGACGAATCGCCAAGAGCCTCGCTCTTAGTTCCGCGGGCAGCGGCCCCGATGCTTCGGACGGCTTCGTCGTGTTGACGCTCGGCGTTGTTTGTTGTGACAACACGGCCGAGACGATCTCCATCAGTAAGCCAGGATCACGCAGTGCGTTGGATGTAATACGCGTGATTTCGTCTGCGTCTTTCAAGGTCCCCTCGACGTAGGCGGCGACGTCCACCAATGGAACTGGCTTCGTTGATTCTTCTTCGCAGCGTACTTGATGTTCGAAGACAACGTTCTTCGTGGCTGAGAGTTTGTTTGCCGCGTCCATGACCTCGCGTAATACGCTGGCGAGTTCATGCGTCGACATGCCGTCTCGTTGAAGACTGCGATGTACCAAATCAAGCAAGGTGGATCGCGTGATCGGATTATTCATTTTCGTCATCGATCCAATTGCGAAGTCGTTGTTCGGCGCGGCGCAGCGTGGTTCCGATGGAGCCCACGGGAATTTCGAATCGCTTGCTGATCTCCACGTACGTTTGTTCGTCTTGATAAAACGCGACCACCAGGCGTTTTTGTTTTTCAGGCAGTCGATCCACCAGAGAAAGCAGCTTGCGACGATCTTCGAGCGAGATAAACGTGGCTTGTGGATCCACCTCGCTGACCGGCTGTTCGACCGTCTGCATCGATTCGATTTGCGAGTGTGACTGACGCAGTTGTTTCGCAATGGCGCGTCTGGCAATTCGCGTGGCGATCACGGCCAAATACGTCGACAAGCGACTCTGTCCGCGAAAACAACGCAGCACCGCCGCATCGCGGGCAACAAGAGAGGAAAAGACCTCGGCCGTGACGTCATCGATCATCGCCCAATCATCACGGCGGCCCATTGCACAAGCGACCTCGGCCACTCGGCTGCGAATGAGCTGTCCATAACCGTCCACAAGGCTTTCCCAAGCGACCGCGCTACCGGCCAACAACTCATCGATCAACTTCCGTTCCACGACGAAATCCTCCGACGTCACTTGGGCGCCGGAGGTCTTCGAGTCTTGCGCGGAAAGGCGTTTGAGTTCGCTCGTCGCTCCGATGCTCCGAATCACAATCGATAGGTGCGTGGTTGATGAACGGTCATCGACATTGTAGGCCAACCGTTGGAATCAAGAGGCACACGTGCAACGCTTCCATCACCGAAGCCCCAGGATGCGATCGACTTCATCCACGATCAACTCGTCGTCGTCATCGGCGAAGATGAAATCAACCTGGCCATCCCTCGCTCGAATGACATCGGCCCCCGGTCCACCCCGGAGTGCGTCTCGCCCCTGCCCTCCAATGAGTAAATCGTCGCCACGCTCGCCTCGGATACGATCGTGTCCGTCACCGCCATCGAGCCGGTCATTGCCGGCACCACCGCGAACACGGTCATTGCCTTGTCCGGCCAGCACCGAGTCATTCCCGAGTCCGCCACTGATGGAATCATTGCCGCGATTGACGGTTGCACGTTCGCGAAGGTACTCGACCGGTTCGGCAAGGTCCTCCGGAACGGTGTCGACGGCGTCACCGAAAATCCAATCATCGCCGGCGTTCCCGCTGAGTCGATCGTTCCCGGAACCGCCGACGATGTAGTCGCCCGAAGCGCCCCCGGAGATCACGTCGCGGCCGGGGCCACCGAGCAGAAAATCCACCGCCGCGCCACCTCGAATGCGGTCATTGCCTTCGCCGCCCTGGACAAACGTCGGCCCGCTACCGGCGTAAAGCCTGTCGTTCCCCAACCCGCCGTTCATCCGCGTCGGAATCGTGACCTCTCGGGAGACTCGTACGGCGTCATTGCCCGGCCCGGCTGCGATGGCAATCAAACTGATTTGGGAAGCCGGGAAGTCTTGGACTTCGCCGTCGACCGAGACGCGCAGTCGCTCGCCTTCTTCGGATTGAGAGACGAAAATTCGGTTGTCTTCCGCAGTCCCCTCGATGGTGAGTAAACCCTCCGGAGCAAGGTCAATGGCGGCAGCCATCACTAGGCGGCTTTCAAGCGTTTCACCTCGCAAGTGACGTGCGCGGCGGCTGTTTTTGCGATGGTCAAGAGTCACACGTTTTCGGGCCTGAGGCGACAAGAGTCGGAAAAGCATGCTGGCGGTCCTTTCGGTTTCAAAAGCAAATCAAAACGCCGACCCTGCGCCAGCGTCATTTCGTTAGTGACCCGGCCGTACGCGGCGCTTACAATCGCGGCAGAATTTTCTTTGAGTGCCCCCCTCTCTCTGGTATTCCCATGGACCGACGTCCTATTCTGCGCTCGCTCGTTTTGCTGTTTGCTTCACTGCCTTTCGCGACCGTGGTCGCTCAGGAATCCGCGCGTGACGCCCGCCCAAACGTCTTGTTCATCGCGGTGGATGATCTGAACCACTGGTTGACCCACCTGGGACGAAATCCACAAGCGCAAACGCCAAACTTTGACCGACTGGCTCGCCGTGGTGTGACCTTCACGAATGCCCACACCGCCGTGCCGGCCTGCGAACCCTCTCGTTGTGCCTTGATGAGTGGACGTCGGCCGTGGCAATCCGGCTGTTACAAAAATGGCCACGCGTGGAAGAAGTATCAGGCCGCAGGCGAGGGGCTCTCGGCGCAGTTCCTGGCGTCGGGCTACCACGTCGCGGGTGCCGGAAAGATCTACCACTCGATGGATTCCTATCAAAGTGAATGGAGCGAGTACTTGTCCAAGTCCGCCTTCTCCAGCAATGGAAAAGGCGTGGAAAAGATGGATGGCTATCACCTCGACGTCACCCATCCGAACCTCAAAGATGACGACCTGATGGATTGGCATACCGTCGACTACTGCATCGAGAGACTCGAGAACTCGTCTGACAAACCGTTCTTCATCGCCTGCGGTCTTTACAAACCGCACCTCCCGTTTGTCGTCCCACGAAAATACTACGAGGCGTTTCCGCTCGAGGAAATCCAATTGCCGCCCCACTTGGAAGATGATCTCGATGACCTTCCATCGGAAGGCGTCAAAATGGCGAACCCCAAATCCGACCACGCCAAGTTTTTAAAAAGCGGGCGATGGAAGGCCGCGATTCAGTCGTATCTCGCGACCTGTGCGTACACCGACATGAACCTCGGTCGCCTGCTCGATGCACTTGATGCCAGTCCCAACCGAGACAACACGATCATTTGCCTCTGGAGTGACCACGGTTGGTCGTTTGGCGAAAAACAACACTGGAGGAAGTTCGCTTTATGGGAGGAGACGACTCGAGTGGCCTACATCTGGGTCGTCCCCGGAGTGACGCAGCCCGGGGGCCGCTGCGGGCGAAGCGTGGATTTGATGAGCGTCTACCCAACGCTTTGTGATCTGACGGATATTGAGAAGCCCGACCACGTCGGTGGTCATAGCATCGTCAGCCTATTGAAGGACCCCAACTCTGCGTGGGCCTATCCGGCGATCACCACTCACGGTCGAGGTAATCACTCGGTCAAGACCGAAACACATCGCTACATTCGCTATGCCGGAGGCGGCGAGGAACTCTACGAAGTCACCTCCGATCCCTATGAATGGAACAACCGAGCATCCGATCCCAAGCTGGCGGGTATCAAAGCCGACTTGGCAAAGTGGCTACCGACCAAGGAAGCCCCGGAACCACGCAAAAAGAAGAAATAGGATTTTGGCGGTCTACTGCGCCAATCACCAATTCACTTGGGAAAACATTTGGTAACGTTATCTAGGACACTTTTCTCACGCCGCACAAAGGACTGACGATGACTGCGCAAACGGATCAGCAAGACACCGGATCAACACTACCGAAGCTCAGCCTGCGCCTGCTTCTCTTGCTCGTTCTTTGCCTTTGTTTTTGCATCGTTCCAGTGGGGGCAGCGTTCCGGATTGCAACAAGGCTACGAAAAGGGTCTCGAAGAAGGATTCGAACAAGGGCAAGGCTCGATGCTGGCGATTGAGACGCGGGTCTACAGCGTTGCGGACCTTCTCAATCAAACGGATGCTATGGGGTTCGAGGAGCTGATGAGCGAAATTCAAGAGAACGTGGCCAGCCAGACTTGGGAGGCCGTGGGCGGCAACGCGACGATGGCTCCCTATCCCCAGAATTTTTCTCTGATCGTGAGCCAGAGTTCTTATGGCCACGACAAACTAGTCGATTTCATCGAAACTCGCCGACGGCGACTCGTGGCAGATGGCTCAATCACTGACAGAGAGAGAGCCGCCAATTTGAAGTGACTGTGCCTTCCGTTCGAAGCATCGCGGTCACAATTCGCAGCAAATTTGAAACGTAGGACAGGCTTCCCAGCCTGTCTAATCAAGGATGACAGGCTGGGAAGCCTGTCCTACTGATGGATCCGACGGTGCCAAGCTGTTTCAGCCACATGGATGCGTTACACTGCCTTTACCGTTACACCGTATTCACCGTTGCTCTTGGGAGAGCTTGTCATGCGTTGGACTCAGCGATTGTTTCTCTGTTTGATATCGTCCTTTTTGTTTTCACCGTTGGCCTTGGCGGCCAACCACGGCATGACGCTTGGCCCCGTGGCACTCGAGTCCATCGGGCCGATGACGTTTACGGATTCGGGGATACTGCTGATCGGCGACCCCAAGTCCGCCACACTTTATGCCATTGACCCCGAAGACGAGGGATCGCCCGCAAACGCGAAACCGGAACTAAGTGACTTACTGTCAAACGTCACCAAGACGCTTGAGTGGTCGGGCGAAGTAAGTCTGGGTGAGTTGGCAGTCAACCCGGTCACCGGAAGTGTTTTCATGACCCTATCAAACGAGGGTGAAATTCACCTGGTGAAGGTGGCTGGTAATCAGTCGCTGACCCAGGTGAACTTGGACAAGATCCCACATCTTTCGAAAGCGTTGCCCAACGCACCTGAAGACAAAGACAACTTCCGAAGGGGCCGGAATCGAAACCCAAGACTCTCGTCGATCACCGACATCGCCTTCTTTGATGGCAAGATCATGGTGACCGGCGTCGCCGCAGGAGCGTCGCCTTCTCGCGTCCTGGAAATCCCGTTTCCATTCGCCGACAACAGCGTCGCGACCAGTGTCGAAATCTTCCACGCCGCACACGGTCGGGTCGAAGATGCAACCATCAAGACCTTTCTGCCGATGGTCATCGATGGCGAACCCAGTCTACTCGCGGGATTCACTTGCACTCCACTCGTCCACTTTCCCGTCGACGACCTTGAAGGGCAAACCAAGGTCCGCGGCACGACCGTCGCGGAACTCGGGAACCGCAACACCCCACTGGACATGATTGTCTATGAAAAGGACGGCGTGACTTCGATCCTGATGACCAACACGTCGCGCGGCACGATGAAGATCGGCACCAAGGGCATCGCTCAGCGAGAGGGTCTAAGCAAACCCGTCCCCGGCGGTGGTACCGCCGGACAGCCATTCGAACGCATCGAAGCACTCGACAACATCAAACAGATGGACCAACTGAGTGATTCGCAAGCCGTCGCCGTTTTCGAAGACAGCGGAAAGCTCAATCTGAAGACCTTCGACCTGCCTTAGGGCTGTTGATTGAGTAACCCGCAACGTCAGCAAGAGATAGAATGATTCGCTCGCTCACACGTCGGGTTGTGATTTGGAGATCGATTTGAAGCCAGCCACCTTCCCTGGGGAGGATCGCGGAGGAGCCCGCGACGATGCGGGTAGGTGGCCGGCAAGTGGGGTGATGATCATCCGCTCGTTTCCAATACGAATGCGTCCGTGAACCGTCCCACACCTTTCCGTCGAAGACCTCGTTTTAGCGTCAAGCGGCTGCTCGGCGGCGCGACGATTATCGGGGTCGGGTGCTGGTGCGGCACCTTCTTTAACACCCGCGAAGAGTCGCTTGTCGTGGTGATGGCCTCGGTCGGATCTGGGCTCGGAGCACTTTTCCGGGGGCCCGTCGGGGCTCTCCTAGGAGCGGCCTATAGCTGGCTCGTGATGACAGTCTGTGTCATGTTAATCACACTCTTTTGGCTGGCTTATCTCATGGGCTAGCAGGCAACAGCCTGTTAGCCGCCACATCGGCTGCTTCTTCAAAAAATCCGACTTCGCGTGGGATGGCCGAGCTGCGGTGCCGTCTCCTACATGTCCCCAGGGCGGGACGCAGTACTTTATCGCGACCGAAGACCGTTTATGCCGGTGAAACCCGAATCTCTTTGCCAAATCTGGGATCAATGCAGCGAGCGACTCGGTGTGATCGCTCGGGGTTTGGGCGAAGGAGCCGAGGACGCCATGCAGGAGGCCTTTGTGGAATTAGCAAAACAGACACAGCTGCCAACCGACCCGCTGGCCTGGCTGGTACGAGTGATGCGAAATCGGTTCTTTGATCGATTCCGCGGTGAACAACGTCGAAAACGCCGCGAGCAAAAGTACTCCGAAGCTCGTGACACCGATGCAACGATCGCCGTCCAGTCCGTCGGGGACAAACTGATCGAGGCGGAGAACTATTCGGCAGTGTCGGCGTGCCTGAATGACCTACCGATGGATCAGCGTGAGATCCTGGTGATGCACGTTTGGGGTGAAATGAGTTTCGCACAGATTGCCGAAGCAACCAGCCGATCGGCGAGTGGATGTCACCGTATGTATCAGGTCGCACTCAAGGCGATCGGGCTTGCGATGCGGTCAGAGGCGGATGACTGGAGCCATTCTCAACCGGATCCAGGAACGGCAAGTGCCACCGCGCAACCAGGTAACAGCAGTCGGATTTGACAACCAACTTGGTAACAACACGCAAACACTTTTGCACAACAAACACCTTTGGTGACCGAATGACAAGCCAATCCAATCAGCCTTCTGGAATGCCACCCGTGGATGCAGCATTGCTGCGAGAGAACTTCACGATCGAGCCTGCGGAATGCGATCCCAAGCAGTTGTTTTACCGAATGGGCTACGCGGCCGCTCAGGCCGAATCACAAGTCTCGATCACACGATCATCGGAACAAAAACGCGGCGGACGTTGGCTGAGTGTTTCGCTGGGAGTTGCGGCAAGCTTGGTTGCCTTTTTTCTCGGATCGATGACCCGACCACAAACAGACAGCCGTCTGGTCGCAGAACAAGAAACCATCGTTGAGCCAATCCAAGTGGATCAACCGAAAGAAGAACGACTCGCCGAAGAGGATGGCGCCGAGGCAAGTCAAATCATGGTCGCCAGTGCTCCGGTTGAACCGGAGCAAGGCACCTTGCAAGGCGGCGTGCTTGCCAACCTGGAGTTTGTTTCCAACATCGTTCCGAATCGGGGATTCACGCTGTCGACATCGGGGATCCGAATGCGAAGCCCTCTAACGGACAACCGTTCCAGTGAAGAGTCGATGAACGCGGTGCTGCAGTCTGACTTTACCGAGTTCGAAATCTAATCCAAGCGTGTTTGACGCAGTTCGCGCCTTTGTGCCGCAGGGCGATAGCCCCGGTTTCCAGGCCCGGAGGGCCGAAAACTCTCTGCCGTGGGGCTTGCCCTCCGGCAAGGTGCTGTCGCCCATTCGGGGCAAGAGGAAACACTTACTTTTTCACTTTCCTAACTGAGGTACAAACCGTGAAATGGAAATTTGTCGGATCCGCAGTGTGCGCGATCCTGATGGTGATCTCACCATGTTTCTTGGTCCGTTGTAACGGAGACGAGTCACAGACGACGGTTACGCTGACGCATGCCGCTCCGCCTGTGCCTGCACTGCGTTACCGGTTTTGGCCCTCCGCGGGAGAGTCACGATCGATCAATGCAATGCCAATGTTCACACGTGCTTGCTTCCTAATGGACCAAGTCGACACCGCCAAGTCCGATACAGAACTGAACGCTGTCTACACCGAGTTGGTCGAGGGTGCATGGTCCGATGAACTGTCAGCCCGCGCGGAACGCGTGCTTGACTTGCATCAAACGGTTCAAGATGAGCTGGAACGCTGCACCAACTGCATGGACGTAGAATTCGATCTCAATCTGAAAGAGCAAGACTTAGTTGCGAGAATTTCGCTCTTGCTACCCGAGGTCCAAAAGAGTCGCCAGTTGGCGAGGCTGCTAGTGATCCGAGGTCACTTGCAAGCTCGGGCTGGTCAGTGGGCTCAGTTCAGCCGCACCGTCACCAGCCTGTTTCGAGTGGCCGAGATGACGGGTCACGAGAATGCCTACCTCGTCGGTCGACTGGTTCGCTTTGCGGTGATTTCGGTCACGCTTGATCTCGTCGAGTCGGCATCGCAGCTCGAGGGATGTCCGAATTTCTATTGGGCATTGTCGACCGTGCCCAAGCACTTGTTCGACATTCAGGACGTGCTCGAGCTCGAGTGTCAAAATCCTCTACTGGTGTTTGGTGTCAGTTCTTTGCCGCAAACGCCGATCGGTGAAAGAGCTGCAGTCGCGAAGTTGAAAAAGAATATCGATGTCTTGGGCTTTGCCATGACGGAAACCGGTGGCGGAAGTGTCGCCTCAAATGGCCTCTTGATAGCGGCCGGGCTCCAGATTGCAGGCAGTGCCGCCGCCTGTCGTGAGATTCTGGAAAACGACCCGCAGTGGTCGGGAAGGTCGGGAGAATTGTCCGATGCCGAAGTGGTCCTCCGTGCGAACCAGATGGAATGCCGACGACTTGTCGATCAGTTCTTCAGTGGGGCGTTGCTTCCCGCGCCGATTCGCGAACCCTACCTCAATGTCGGCGAAGCTGACTTGACGGCACCGATCGGAGACTCGCCGGTGCTGCCGGCGCGGCTTGCCGTGAGAATGCTCTTGCCAGCGCTCAACGCGATCTTTCGAGCTGAGCATCGGATAAGAGAGCAGTACATCGACGCCATCAACCTGCAAGCGATTCGATCAGGTGGCGACACGGACGCGCTGCCCACGGACGAGTCCACGATCCCGTTGCCGTTGTGGCCCAGCGCTGGAGATCGCCCGCAACCTGCTTACAAACGAACGTCCGCTACGGAGGCGACGTTGGAACGAGTCAACGAAATGGAACCCGGTCAATTCAAGAAAGTAAAGGTAACACTGCGATGAAATTCAAACTTGTTTTACTCGCGACCGTTTGTGTCGCCGTAGGCTTCACTCGAAACGGTCAAGTTGCGGCGGAGGAAACGCTGGCGAGTCAATTTCCAGCTTCGACCGTCGCCGTCGTTCATGTTGATTTTTCAAAGGTTGATGTCGATGCGCTCGCCGCATTGCTTCCCGAAGAGGCTCGCCAGCGTTTTAGCGAACAGGTGCGTGGGACGCTGGGCATGCTCTCTGCCTCCGGCATTACCGATCTCTATGCCAGTTTCGACCTCGCCTCACTCGTCCCGCCCAAGCCGGTCTTCATTACCAACGAAGGTGCCAAAGAAAAAGATCTGCTTCGCCAGCTCATGAGTCAGTCGTTTCAACAGGCGTACGGCGAGCAATTTATTTTGGATTCGGACGTCATCGACGGACGTGTCTACACGGGGTCAAGGAAGGACATTGAGAAGTTTCAGTTTCAAGATGGCATGTTGGATCTCGGCGATCAACTGAGCTCGCAGCGCGATCACGTGCTGCTCTTGCGCTGGGACGAGGGAACGGCAGAGACGCTGAAACTGTTTTGGCCGCCTGTTCTAAACGCCGCGCCAGGAGTGACGCTGCACCCCGGACAACTTGCCACGCAACTTGAGAGCGTGCGATTCGAATTCTCGTTGCCGCCAAATGACTCGGCGCGCCTGATGGTCCGGCCTCGCGAGGCAAAGGACACCGATGCCGTACAAGCCGAGTTGGAGCCGCTGATGGATCTGATTCGGAAACAGACCGGATTGAAGATTGCGGCGTCGGAAACGGTAGACAGTTTGGTTTGGGAACTCGGTCCGGGGCAAACACAGATCTTGGCTGGATTCCTCGGGTCGATCCGCCAGTCAGCGCAAAAGTCCCAGGTGGTCAACGATGTCAAGCAGGTCATGTTGGCTCTCCACAATCACTACAGTGCGTTCAATGAATTCCCGCGTGATGTAGCGGTCGATGGTCAAGCGTTATTGAGTTGGCGTGTGAAGATCCTACCGTTCTTGGATCAAGCGGCCTTCTTCAAGTCATTTGACATGAACTCCGCCTGGGACTCGCCGAAAAACGCGCCCCTTTCCAAAATCGTCGTGCCGATCTATTCCAAGGTCGAGAGCGCTAAAACGCGGATACGCTTGCCTCTTTGCGAAGGCTCCTTTTGGGCAACGGATGACAAGTTGACTTTAGACAAGATCACCGATGGCCTCTCCAATACGATTGCCGTGGTCGTCGCTCCCGACGGCTCCGTGGAATGGTCCAAACCGGGCTACTTGCAACTCGACGAGGATGACTTGATCGGCAGTCTTTTCGACAGCAATGACACGCTCGTTGTGGGACTGATGGATGGATCCGTCAAAACACTTTCAAGAGCCACCATGACCGAAGAGAAGCTACGAGCACTGCTGACCATCGCCGGAGGCGAGTTGGTGAAGCAGTAGCCCATCACCCTGACGATGACGCAATGACAATCACCCTCGAACTTGCGAGGGTGATATCGGCAAACGAAAATTGACGATTGCTTGCATTACAGTCCGTTAAATACTGACGGTTGTATTGAATGGTCGGCGTTTTACGGCTCAACCGTCGGAAAGCCCCCACGCTTCGTGCGATTCGGTGGGCCCCCCATCCGATCACTACGACAGAACGAATCGGCATCATCGGAGGAATCGATTCGTCTCGTCTGGTAATCCAACTGGGGATGGGGAATGAAATTTCGCAATGCAACGATTCTTGTCGGTGCCGCCCTACTGGTCGGATGCAACTCGATCAGCAGTACGATGATCAACCGCCTGGAAACCGATGACTTCGTCGGCAATTCCAACGGCAACCCCAAAGCTCACTGTGCGACGAGGCCGTACAAGGGTGTTCCGATCACCTTGCGTGTCCCAACCCACGTGGATGTCTCCGTCGAGGAGAAGGTTCGCTTTTGTCTGAAAGGCAACACGTTGACTCCACTGCAGCCGACACGGCGGCATCTTTCCGTCGCAACGGACCTGATCTACACCGACAAGGTGTTCACCGTTGACGTGAAGCGACCAGCGGCTGGAACCGCCGACTACACGATGGAGTTCGGTGCGAAAGGAGACGACCTCGACAATCGCCAGTACTTCAAGAACGTGAAAAGCAAAATCGTCGACGAGACGATCAAGGACGTCACGGCGGCGATCAACACGGTGTTCAGTGCCGTTCCCTCCAGCGCGGGAGGTGACAACAAAACCATCGAGTCCGTGGATGATGGCTTGGTCTTTTTTGATCAGTCGCGGACCGTCGCTTGGAAACGTTTTGATGTCGATGCCATCGACTTTGAAATGCAGGTCGCCGACTTTGTTGCCCAGCACCTGAACGACTGCAACTCATGTTCCGACTATCAGGCCGGAGCAGCGACTGAATCGTTCGAAGGGCACGGGCCTGCCCTCGGATCGCAGCCACAACAATTTTCGAACACGGTCGGCGGTCACCACGAATTCCGGCAATAGCGTTGCCGACTGGTGCACCGCTCCGACGGAGCGTGCCGCTTCCTGTTCCCATCCCGCTTACAAGCAAACGTCAATTTTGGGATCTTCACAATGAGATCAATCACCCTGATGATTCTCGTGCTTTGTTTGACCGTTGCCGGGTGCACGTCATTTACGAGCACGGTGCTGAAGCGATTCGACGACAACAGCTACACGGGGCAATCCAACGGACGCGACAAGAAGCACGGTGCAGCGCGTCTTTTCAAAGGAATCCCGATCACGCTGAAAGTCCCCACGCACCTCGACGTCTACATTGAAGAAACCTACTTCGTCCGACTCGACGAAGATTCCGCGACCGAGTTGCTTCACGGCAAGATGCGGTTGATGGACATTCGCACCGAAGTGATCAAGAGTGACAAAGTTTTCACGGTCGACTTCAAGCGTCCCGCATCCGGATTCCTCGATCTCGACATGACGTTTGATGAGGAAGAACAGTACTTCAAGAAAATCATCAGCAAACTTCAAGACGACACCATCACCGACACCGCGAATCTGGTCGCAACGTCGATCAAGAGCCTCTCTGCCCTCTCTGCATCCAAGATGCAACTCGGTGAAACGGTGGAAAACGAGTTGAGAAGGCAACGCATCGAACAAGACACACGCGTCGTCGCTTTCAAACGGTTCGATATCAACTCGGCAACATTCGAGCACGACCTGGAGTGCTTTGTGCATCAGCATTTGAACCAATGCAACCAGTGCGGCACGCCGCCGGTTTATGACGCTGAAAAGAGCTTTTCACCCGTGTTGACCGGCGCGAATTCCGGTAACGACTTTACCTTCGCGGACGCGCTCACGACCCAACCGTAGTCGCCCCTGGAGTCGTGTCCTTTCGCTAGTAGGGAAGCCAGTCGCATGGCCAAACGCAAAAACAAGAAAGTCGTCCTGGAACTTATTCGCCGAGTGAACGGAATCGGTCCCAAGCTTGCCGACAAAATTTGGGACGCGTACGGCAATGATACGGAGGAGATGATTGTCTTGGACCCCAAGCGGGTGGCCAGGGAAATCGGAGGTGTTTCCGTCAAGCGTGCTTTCGCAGCGCGGGAGCAGTTGCTCGCTGCCTCTTCGGAGCCAATGGCTGCGGCCGACCCATTGATGCTGGAGTCGGTCACGGTGTCCGATCATTCGGTCTTGGCCGAAACAACGGACGCCGACGCCGGTTTGACGACTGCGACGCACGGTCAGGTCGTGCCGGATGTCTTGACCAAACACCAAGTCCGCGAGGTGATGCTGCGCCAATGGGACACCTCCCACGCTCAGCGAAGGCATGCCGATGAAGTCTTAAAACGTCACTACGAGAAGCTGCTCGATCAACCCAACGTAACGGGCGCGCACGTTGGCTTTCGTCGTCGAGGGGGCGGACGAAACGCTGAGAGTGTTTCTGGCAGTTTGGAAGTCTGCATTCGGATCCATGTGAATCGCAAATTCCCATCCAACTCGGCTGCTTTCAACGACTATCGAATCGCGCTCGAGATTCCACCGACCATTGAAGGTGTTCCGACGGACGTCACCGAACGTTCCTACGCAACGCTTGATCTACCGGACCTGGTGGAAGCACAACCGGCTGCCGTGGACACGGGCGAATTCGAAACCGAGTTAATGGGCGGGATCGAAATTGCGAAAGTCGGCATGCCCTTCAACGGCGGAACCCTTGGCGGCATCGTGTTCGCAGGGTTTCAGCGCCGCCTGATCACCAATCAACACGTGGCTGGGAAAATTGCGTCCAAAGTCAACCAGCCCGCCAGCGGAACCGTACCACCGGGGTTTTCCGCAGAAATCGGAACGGTCGTGGATTCCGAGATGCCACCTGCCGGTGGAACCGGGTCGATTGACTGTGCCATCATTGCGCTCCGCTCCGGTGGACGAGATGTACGTCCCAAGATCAAGGGACTGCAACCGCCACGCTTCCGCAGTGCCAAGTTGACCTCGCCCGACGTCCACCGAACCACTGCGATCAAAGTCGGTGCTGTCACGGGACGCACCGAAGGAATCGTCAAGAGCGTCTCCACCTTCGTGGATGTCAACGGAGCCAAGATGCCGAACCAAATCATCGTTGAATCCGAAGACGGATCCGAGATCATCAAGGGCGGCGACAGTGGATCCTTGTTGCTGGTGAAGGCGTCTGACGACACGCTCTTCAATGTTGTGGGATTGGTGCATGCACGCAGTTCCGATGGGACGGCGATGGTCGCAACCCACTTTGATGAAATTGAAACACGTTTTGCCGTGAAGGCGTCGCTTTGAACCCACGGATGAACTCGTGACAAGATTCGCACAAAACTCAACGGGCTTGCTACCCTTCACCGGAATCCTTTTGGCACTGCTCGGGAGTGTCGGATGCCGGATGTCAAATCCAGATCAAGACGCGCGTCTACTCCCGCATGACTTTCACCGAACCGAAACTGTCTCCGGCAGCGTGACAACGGGGGGAGTCTTTGCTCGAAGCCGATCGTTGGCGATTCCAGAGAGCGGACTCACGCTCGGGGAAGCCGTCGAGGCATCTTTGCGACCGGGTTTGCGGCAAGCCTCGTTCGTGATGACACAGAACACCGTTGCGGAGGCCACGCCTCCTTCGCGGAAGGGTGCCCGACTGATTAGTTCCATCGAACTCTTGCGAAAGTTCCAAGAGCTCTTTGCAGCCGTCGACCGAGGTGAAGCAACACCGGAGGATGCGAAGACGGCGGCAGAAAGCTTGGTGTCTGATTTTCACAACGACCCCGAAACCGCCCAACTGGCGATCCGAGACTTCCTGCTTTCCGACAACGCCTCCAAGATCGTCACGAACCTCAGTGGACCCGCCTCGAGCGACGACAACGAAGTCCTACTGGACCGCTTGCTGCAGGTGATGAAGCTGCCGGCCGATCAAGTGGCGGCTCCCGTGCCAACGGAAGAGCCATCCGCAATCGAACTTACGTTCAACGGTCTTGATCCGACTGACGCAGCCTCGTTCACTCGCAAGAACGTCGAGAGCAACTTTGAGCAATCGGTTCCCGAGGCTCTTTCCCGTGAAGCAATCTCGGCGTGGATCGAAACTCACAGCGAGCAGTTTGATACCGCAGTTCAGAGAGACTCGCTTTTGAGACGCGTTCAGGCGCTCGCACAAGTGACACCGACAGATCAAGCTGAAGAGCAACCGAAAACAGAAAAGCAAGATGATCTCAATGCCAAGAACACTGCGCCGAAGAGAAGTCCGTCAAGTCTCGCCGACCAGGCGGTTGTCGTGCTAAAGCGTGGTGGAGATGCGACGCGAATCATGCCACTTTCGCTCGTTCAATCCACGCCAATGGGCGACCTCATGCTCACCGATGGTGATCGGGTTCAGGTCAACCCGTTTGCCCGAACGACGGTGGGATCGAGAGCCGGACGCGAGAATCAATCCGGCAGTGTCTCGCTTTCGGGAATCTTGTCGGGGAATCTGGATCTGGCCAGCTATCAAAACCTAGGAGACGTTTCCAGTCTCGTGCAGCAGCAGAAACTAGGACCGCTGGTGGATGTGATTGTGTTGGGAACGCTCGGTCAGGAGGGTGGCGTTGAGGAGTATTGGTTCCCCAGAGCAGCCGCGACCGCCCTCACCGGACGGAGCCGATTCGATTTGTCTGCCGTCGAAATCTCTGGAGCCGATGCGATCCGAGCCACCTCGATCGAGCTGTCACCGATGGTTCGACGAAGCCGCTTGACTCAGCGAATCGACCAAATGGATCGAGAACGCGTGAGCTTTCTGCAAGAAGCCCGTGATCGCAAAGCGGACGTCGAACAAGAGCTGCGCGAGACGGCTAACCAAAACGCATTCTTTCAAACACTCTCAAGAAATCTCAACCGACTCTCGCCGCTGAACTAAGTCACACAACGTTCCAGCTCGCCTGCAAGTTCGGCTTCGATCTGTTCAATGGTTGGCAGGGATGAGCGGAGGTCGTCGGGGAGATTCCCGGTGACTTGGTATTCGCTCACGCCGATCGGTTTCCGAAGATCTCGAAGTGAGTACTCAACGACAATATCACTTTTGGATTTGCAAATCAGAATGCCGATTGTGGGTGCATCGGGAGCGGTACGAACTTGGCTATCGATGGCGGAAATGTAGAAATGGAGCTTGCCGGCGTACTCGGGTTTGAATTTGTCGACTTTCAATTCGACCACGACGTAGCAGTGAAGCCGAAGGTGGTAGAACAGCAAGTCGATTCGGAATTCGTCGCCATCGACATCGATTTTGAATTGGTTTCCGACGAATGCGAATCCGGCGCCAAGTTCCAGCAGGAATTTTGTCAGGTGCTCAAGAAGCCCCGCTTCCAACTCCCGTTCGTTGTGTTGCTTGGTCAACATCAGGAAATCAAAGTGGTAGGGATCTCGTAGCAACTGCTTGGCCAGATCGCTTTCCGGTGCCGGAAGCGTCGTCTGAAAGTTGTTGATCGCTTTGCCCTCACGCAGATGCAGTCCGGATTCGATTTGGTGAGTAAGAACGGATCGCGACCAATTGTGCTCCAACGTTTTCTGGACGTAGAACAGGGCGTCCGCGGGATCCGTGAGTCTCTGGATCAGGAGAAGGTTGTGTCCCCACGGGATCTCAAAAATCATCCACGGAACGCCGTTGGCTGTTGGGGAAACAAGCTGTTTCCTTTTTGACGCCAATTGGGCCACAGGCTGTTTCCCAATTGTGGACGCGACCGACCAGAACTGTCGCCACTGACGCATCGATTTTAAATTCCGATGTGAAAACCCCTTCATTTCGGGGAACTCGGCTAACAGGTCAAC
>JBCBOO010000077.1:0-22929 GCA_039821235.1 Planctomycetota bacterium | reverse complement strand
TGAACGCTCCGACCTGCAAGAACATCCCGTCGGATCCGGCGTGGTGCCTCGGCGACAAGAAAAAGCCCACGCTCACTGGACGGGAACGTCGCCGGATGACCGATTTGCGTTTGTGCCCGACTTGGGAATGGACAAGGTGGTCATCTACAAGCTCGATACGAGTACAGGAAAGCTATCGCCACACGGATTCGGGCAATGTCCCGCCGGCGGCGGCCCAAGGCACATGAAATTCACTCCGGACGGGAAGACAATCTACGTGCTGAACGAATTGTCTCTCTCAATCACCGCGTTTGACTACGACGCAGAAACCGGGTCAATGACCGCGCGGCAGACGATCCCGACGCTGCCAGAAGCCGTCAAGGCAAAGGAAGTTTTCAACAGTGCATCGGAAATTCGAGTGCATCCGTCGGCCAAGTTTGTGTATTCCGCCAACCGAGGCAACGACACGATCAGCGTCTTCTCCGTTGATTCGGAGGAAATGCTGTCAATGGTCGAAGTGGAGCCGATTCGAGGGGCATGGCCGCGAAACTTCAACCTCGATCCCAGCGGACGATGGTTGCTGGCCGCCGGGCAGGTCACCAACTCAATTTCCATCTTTTCCGTTGACCAGGAAACCGGTGAGCTGCAGTTCACCCGCAACGCGGTCGATGTCCCCCAGTGCATTTGTGTCGAGTTCTAGCCGATAAAACGGTGGATCGATGATCGATTCAGGCCGATAAAGATACTTGACTAAAGAGATCTTATTTGTATCATTCGATCCTATTCCGGTCACCAGGTCTAACCTTTGCCCCGCGACGATGAACGTAAATCCACACCACGTGGCACTCCAAGGCGCTCTGGCGGCAGATCCGCCGCTGAATCCGACCGAGGATTTTTTGGCGGAGTTGGCCGAGCACAGCGATCGGCTGGAAAGTGCGACCCCCCAAGAGATTCTGCGTTGGGCGATTGACCGATTCTCGCCGCGGTTTTCGATGGCGACGGCGTTTGGTCCGGAGGGGATGACCATCATTCACATGCTGAGCGAGATCGCACCGGAAACACCGATCTTCAATCTCGAAACGGGATACCAGTTCAAGGAAACGCTCGAGCTCAGAGAGCGCGTCAAGGAACGCTACGGGATCAAAGTGGAGTACAAGTACCCCGACCAGACAGTCGCGGAGTATGAAGCCGCCCATGGTGGTCCGGTCTATAAAACCGAGCCAAATCGTTGTTGTGGCGATCGTAAGTTGACCGTTCTACGACGTGCCGCGCGGGGGCTGCATGCTTGGGCAAGTGCGATCCGTCGCGACCAGAGTCCGGACCGCGCGAAGGCGCCGATCGTTGGCTGGGACAAGAAGTTCCAGCTGGTAAAAGTTAGCCCACTGGCGAACTGGACGAAAAAGGACGTCTGGAGTCTGATCAGCAAGGAAGACATCCCCTACAACCCCTTGCATGATCAGGGGTATCCGAGTGTCGGTTGCTGGCCATGCACACGTGCCACCTTGCTGGGAGAAGATGAAAGGGCGGGCCGTTGGGATGGTTTTCAAAAGACCGAGTGCGGACTGCACGATTGAGGAGAGCACGCTGTGACTCATTCAGCCCGCATGCACTATGCGACACTTGCTCTCGTCGAACTTGCGCGATGCCGTGAGGCGGGCAAGCTGACGGCGGCAAACGAAATTAGCGACCGGCAGGGCATCCCCGGTCCGTTCTTGGTTCAGATCCTTCGAACGTTACGCTCGGCCGGATGGGTCCAAAGCGTGCGGGGAAGCCAAGGCGGATATCGGTTGTCAGCGGATCCCGACGACCTGACGTTGTTGGAGATTGCAGAGACGACCGGGCAGACACCGGGTGGCTTTGCCGGCGAGTTGGGCGACAACCCCGTCGAACGAAAACTGCAATCGGTTTGGGACGAAGCATCCGAGGCGTCACGACAAGTGCTGGCGCAAACCACACTCACGGACCTGGTGGAGCATTGCCAAGACGACGGCGACGTGATGTTTTACATCTAAAGGATCGAACTGCTGTTGGTTGAAAGAAAAGCCTCCCGTTCAAACGTCCCGGTCCGCATGACGGGCGCGAGAATGTTCCCAACTCGAACGATCATGCGGTAGGCAGAGAACGCAGCAAACAGCCCAAGCGCCGACGCGATGATTGCGACGAGCATAACGTCCTTGGCATCTTCGTTACTTGCCAGCAAAAGTGCGGCTCCCAAAAGCGGCACGATGCTCGCGAGAAAGAGGAATCGCTCGCATCGCTTGATGAGAGTTTGAATTCGATTTTCGAACTCGGGGTCGGAAAGGCGATGCCGAACCAGTCGCGGATACCAGATCACCAGGGCATAAGCTGCGATTCCAAAGAACGGGTAGGTCGCCGCAACACCTCCGCAAATCATGTGCGAAAGCACAAAGTGTCCGATTTCGCGACGCGTGATTTGATCGAACTGCACTACCAGCACCACGGGGTAGACAAACGCGGCAAGGCACCAGAGCCCCGCGCCGATGAATGCGGCGCGGTGAGCCAGCGAGAGAGTCGCATCTAAATCCGCTCTGTTTGGCGCCTGACGTATTTGGAGTTGGCTTGCCGCATCAGCAGTTTGTAAGCCCTGAACGACACGGCGGGTAAAGAGAATGACTAATACAAACGCAAGTGGAAAGGCGATGCAATTGACCGTCGTTGCGAGTGACCGAAAGAAGCCTTGTAGACCGTCGATGCGAAGAAACAAATCGGACAACGTGTCACGGTAGTTATAGAGATAGCCATAGACCCCGGCGATTGCATTTGGCACGAGTATCAACGTCCCAGCAACCAACCATGGTGATTGCCGCGCAGCCCATCCGAGCCAACTGTTCGGATCCGGATCAAAGAGAACAGCAGCATCGGGATGCAGTGCCAGGACGAGACGTCGTTCCAATTCCGCGGCGGAACCGATTCGGCGTGCCGGGTCAAAAGCGAGGGTCTCTTGAATCACTCCTGAGAGCAGACGCTCGAGTGCTTTGCCTGTTACCGAAGACGAGGATTGATGGCTGGAGGATGATGCAATGTTGAAGTCCTTGCGGATTTCCAACTGGAGTGTGAGCGTCTCTTCCCACGAATCTGCGATACCCGCATGCTTAAAGGGACGTTCGCCGGTCCAAAACTCTGTCAATAAAACACCGAGGCAGTAAAGATCCGTTGCCTTGTCCGGACGATGGGGAGCCGTGTCTGATGAATTCAAAAGACACTGCAATTGTTCCGGTGACATATAGGCAATCGAGCCACCGAGCTGACGGCCCGAATCGGTGTCGTCCGCGTTGTCGATCGAACTCACGTTGAAGTCAACCAGCTTCGGAGTCCCTTCGGCAGAGAGCAGCACGTTCGCCGGTTTGACATCTTGATGCTGTATCCCGCGTGCATGTGCCGCATCCAGTGCACGGGCCAACTGGATTCCCATCCAAGCGACGAGCGTCGGCCACGTCATGTTTCGCAGAGTATCACGTTGCAGAGATTGTTCGGGAACGACCTGCGCTGTCCGGAGTAACGCGTGATCGATTGCATCGATCAAGAGCTGCCCATCCACTTCCACGTTACCCAGGTGGCGACGACGGTTGATCACATCGGCGAGCGTTCCGCCTGGCAAGAACTGCATGTACAGCAGATGCAGCGGAGGACTTTCCAAGAGTCGTTCATCGTAAACGCGAACGATGTTTGGGTGATCGAACTGGGCCAAGGCGCGGGGCTCGTCACCTTTGCGGTGAGAAACCTTGAGCGCAACGAGCCGATTCATCGATGACTGACGCGCCAAGTAAACCGATGCGAATGCGCCTCGGCCGAGCGTCTGCAGAATATGAAAATCCTCGAGTCGGTCTCCGATGCTCAAGGACGGTGGCGACTGGCGGTCGTTAGAAGGCAATGGAGAGGTTGTCGGTCCGTTTCAATGGCGTACGCTCGGTGGGCAAGTTGTTTTCCGTGAACGGAACCAGAGACCCGGACGGTAACAAGAACGCTTTGATATCAGGATGGGCAACATGACGATGGGCGCGAACGGGAAGTCTGGTTCCGTCCGACAGCTCCAGCGTAAATTCCTGTTGATCTTTCATTGCTCACCTATCGACGTGCGGGGAAATCGTTGAACCAGTGGCCTTGCATCAGCCCGGCAATGTTAAACGCGTGACTGCGTCCCCTCTCCGCACACTTTCTATCGAAAAAATCCAATTGCAAGCTCTTCAGCAAATCAAAGTTGGTTTTCTGTGACTTTGCAAATTCCAACCGAACTCAGCTGCAACTTTGCATAAGAATGAATTCCGCGCACCGACCAAAAGTCGAATTTGCGGGAGACAATTCTCGCATCAGCAGCGAAACGCGATCGGAACGGAAATGAACTCACAATAAAAGGGAATTTTTGGATAGTACTGCAAGTGCGTTCACAAGTCCGCGTTCCGAGGAAGCCAATCGGCTCGTGACGTGAGGGTAAACGGGTCGCGACGGCGAAACCGGTCAAGAAATCCCAGGGAACCCCGCAAACACAGCAAGGATCAGCCAACACAGGCCCAAGAAGAGCTCGCAAAAACGAGCCGCCAACCGCCGCAAAAAGAAGCAAGAGAGCTCAGGCGTCGAGTTTGTAGTCTTTGATTTTCTTGTGCAGCGTGTTGCGATTCATTCCCAGTCGGCTAGCCGCCTTGGTCTGAACACCACCGCAAGCTTTGAGCACCTGAGCAATCAGCTCACGCTCAATCTGATCGACCACGCTGCGGTGAACGTCCGTCGATCCTTTGCCCGCCTCCTTGAGGCCGAGCTGGACGACGGACTTGGAAAGCGTCGAGAAATCGACTGGTCGCTCGCCTTCGAGTTCGGATGCGGGAATTGGTAAACCACTGGTCACACATTCCGGTAACAACTCGACTCGAAGCTCATCTGTATCGGCCATCACGACGGCCCGTTCGATGTAGTTTTGCAGCTCGCGAACGTTCCCGGGCCAGTGATAGTTCTGCAACATCTCCATCGTTTCGGATCCGATATGAGCGACATAGCGGTCGTTCAGCTCGTTGTAGTGGTCCAAGAAATGGGAGACCAAGGAGGCGATGTCGTCACGACGATCACGAAGCGGCGGAATCGGAATCGGCACCACGTTGAGTCGCCAGTAGAGGTCTTCGCGAAAGCGACCGGCGCGAACTTCACCCATCAAGTCCCGGTTGCTGGCCGCGATCACGCGAACGTCGGTTCGCAGGGTGCTGGTGTCACCGACGCGTTCAAACTCTTTTTCCTGAAGCACACGAAGCAGCTTTACTTGGAGCGTCAGGGAAGTGCTGTTGATTTCGTCCAAGAAAATGGTGCCGCCCTGCGCTGCTTCGAATCTCCCCGTGCGATTGGAGACGGCCCCAGTAAACGCACCGCGAACGTGCCCAAACAACTCGCTTTCAAGCAAGCTTTCACTCAAGGCGCCACAATTCACCCTGACGAACGGACGTCCGCTGCGATGACTGAGTTGATGCACTGCGCCGGCGATCAGTTCCTTGCCGACTCCGGTCTCGCCGAGGATCAAGACGGAGGCGTTGCTGACGGCGACTCGGCGCGTGATTCGATACACCTCGCGCATCGCATCACACTGTCCGATAATTCCGGGCAGGGGAGCGTCCAGCTGGTTGTTCGCGGAATTGCCTATCATTGCTCGCGGTGGATCGCGATCGAGGACCGCAGCAGTTCAGGGGCCTTGGGGGGAGGACAAACGCGTCGCGAAAACAACGTCCTGGAGTTTCGCGTCGGGTGTTCGTTCCGCCAGTTGTCGTCGCTTCCGCTGGGGTCGCGCGACACTACGAACACCGCCATCAACCCTAACGGCTCACGCGTGTCTTTGGTAGCCGTCCCCGTCTTTTGGGGCTGGGGACAGCGTCTGTTGGTGCCGGAGGCAGCATCACCGACCTACGAGCGCGGACTGTGCCACCTTGCGGTAGGTGGCGCGATCGCCGATCGACAAGGGTTCCAATCGACGTTCTGCCTGTACACTCGCTAAGACGGGATCGAACGCAGCCGAGGAACCTGGCAGCTCGGTCAGAAAAACATTGGGCGCTTCAGTAGTGGACCAACGTTTCGATGCGGTTTCAAACTCGACGAGCTGTCGACTTTTTTCCGGTGTATCCGCATCTGCAAAAAAGACGATTGGCAAGTGGCGTCCCCGATCCAGTCTCCGAATCCGATCGACCAATTCACGGGCGGTCGAGTCGGCCAGCTGTATTTTACTCAACAGCATCACGTATTCTCCGCCGCTGGCCACCAGCTTCTCAGCCGCTTGCGTCGTCGACACGGGTAAGACGCTCATCCCCAGATCGGACAGAATGTTCTCCAGTCCGACCGCGATCTCGGGACGCGTTTCCACGATGATCGCTCTGGGAGACTGCGGCAGTGAAGCCATTTCGCTGAGCGTCTTTCGGTAAAGGCTCGCACCTGGAAAGGAATCGACGTTCGCAAGTTCGGTCAGCCGGGCGATACCGGTTGCGGCTTCAAACCTGACGCGTGGGTGTCCGTCACGAGTGGCTTCCGCCAGGGCACTGAAGTCGGATTCCATTGGGAAGAGGAACGAACGGGCGAGCGTTGGATCGGCTTCCGCCCAGGAAAGTGCCAATCGTATTAACCCGATCACGGCGGCTTCGTTTGACGTTCCGCGTTCGGCCTTGATCGTGGCTCCCAAGAAATCGGCGTTCGCGGATTCCGGGTAACGAGCCTGAATGGATTCCGCTTGGGAAGGGTCGCCCCAATCGAGATCCACGATCACGCGGTACTCCATCTCGGCGGCCAGTGATTCTTGTCGTGCCGCAGCGGGTAACTGCCCGAGACGGTTTAGTCGTTGGGCGGCATCATAGGCGGCGCGGTAGGCCGTATAAAAATCAGTCGTTGCATTGGGCGCCACGCCGCGGCCGCTTTCGTCAACGATCCACATCGTCCGGGAAATCGGCAAGTTGGCCGTTGATTTCGCCACCCCACGAATCGACTGCAATTTTTGGAACAGATACCCCACTGCGTTTTCGCGGAGGAGTGATCCACTGGCTTGCAATCGTTGCACGGCGACTTCGCGTTCTTCAGGCGTTGCGTTCATCGCAAACGCGGCGCTCGTGAGCGTATCGCGACTTTGAGATTCGGGCACCATCTTCGAGAAGGCCGCGAGTGCCTTTGGGCGTACTTCAGGCGAACCGTAAAGGGCGAGCTGTTCAACCGCCGAAGCGCTTTCGGAATCGAGTGTCTTGAGGATCTGGAGAAGGAGACTTTGCTTGGCATCGTAGCGTCCGGATACGATCGCGCTGATCAATTCGGTCGTCGTCGCTTGCCCGCCTTTCAACAGGATCCGCTGAGCCGAAAGCTTCTCGTTGACGTCGCCGCTGAGAGCTTGATCGATTGCCTGACGTAGCCGCTTGGGATCCTCGTTGTAGGAACTCGATGCTTTCAGCAGCTTGTCGATGGCCGCTTGGGCGTTTTCACTCAGTTCGGGCTGCAACGAGCTGCGCAGCAACATATCGGGGCCGATCTCTCCCGCCCACGCCGCGAGTTCGTCTGCTTTGTCGCTCTTTCCGACCTCAATCATCCAGCGATCAACGGCCGACCAGTTGCCGATTCGAGCCAGCTGCCGAATCGCTTTGGCTCGCTTGATTCCGCCGCGCGCGGCGTTCGACTGAAGTTGCCTCGAGAGCTCATCCGCTTGGGGTGGCCGAGCGACCGGATTGGCATCTTGCCCCGAGGCTGACTGTAAACCAGTCATGCAAAGAAGCAAGCACGATAGCGGAACGGTGAAAAGGCGACGCGACATAGTCGATAACTTGCGTTGCGGATGGAGAATGGAGTGCGTGCGGCTGGTCAAAACCGATTTCGTTTGGCCGGGAAGAACCGGGGTGGCCGGTGGGCAGCTGCACCGCAGTGTAGTTCGCTGCTTCGGCCCTTGCGCCGGGTCGCGATCCGATTGGAAACGTGTTTTCGCCCTCCGCCCCCTTTCCAGCTGCACTTTCTATACTAACCACTCCCGATCATCCCTCCGAAAACGAATTCGCATGAAACCCTCCTCACTGTTCGCCAAGGCCACGTCACAGAATCGCGTCCACCAAACCGCCTCGGCTCGGAAGCATGCCGACGGAATTCTGGTCGCAACTCGGCCCGTCTTTCGGTCCCTCCTCCTTTTGGTCGCGATCGCAGCGACGGGGATTTTCGGCGTCGGCGTCTCGGCACAGGAGGCTGCTCCAGGAATCGAACTGGTTCCAGGAAAATGGGTCTCCGTCTTCAACGGGAAAGACCTGAGCGGATGGACTCCAAAAATTCGTTATTCGCCCGTCGGTGAAAACTACGGCAATACCTTCCGCGTCGAAGACGGGCTATTGAAAGTCCGTTATGACGAAGAAGCCTATCCGGAGTTTGGCAATCGGTTTGGCCACCTGTTTTTCGATCAGCCACTTTCATCGTATCGACTGAGAGTGACTTATCGATTCGTCGGTGAGCAAACCAAAGGCGGCGCGGGCTGGGCCCTTCGAAATAGTGGCATGATGCTGCACGGGGAATCGCCAAAGACCATGGCGGTGGACCAGGACTTTCCCGCATCGATTGAGGTGCAACTGCTTGGAGGAAACGGCACAAACCCACGCACCACTTGCAACCTTTGCACGCCCGGTACCAACGTGGTGATGAAAGGCAAACTTTTTCTCCCCCACTGCACCAGTTCCACGTCCAAGACCTACCACGGCGACAAGTGGGTGACGGCTGAAGTCGAAGTACGAGGTTCAAAGCTGGTTCGCCACATCATGGAAGGCGAAACGGTGCTCGAATACACCAACCCACAGCTTGATGATCGTGACACGCATGCGGCCGAACTTGCGGATGCACGTGACGGCAATCTGCTGGACTCCGGCACGATCTCACTTCAGTCGGAAAGCCATCCCTGCGACTTCAAAAGCGTCGAGATCATGCTCTTGGAAGACCCTGCTGAATAACATGGCATGATCAAATCCGTTGATCGCTGGTCGTCCAAGTAGCTGCCCCGCGCAGCATGAAATTCAATCCTTCCTTGCCAAGCCCCTCACATGCTGCGCCGATTGCTCATCGAATCACACTCGATCAAACCCACCGTTGGATTGCTCCTGACTCTGCTTGCATTCGCCGATGCCTCGTCGGCGTTCGCGGATGATAAAAGTGAGAAACCGAAGTGGGATGTGGAGACGACCCCCGGACCGACGCAGGTCCAAGCGATCGACGCGGACGTCGGCACCTGGATCAATTTGGATGTCAGTCCCGATGGACAGACCATCGTTTTCGATTTTTTGGGCGACATCTACCGAATGCCAATCACCGGCGCCGACGGAACCGATGCAACCGAAAATCGTGCCCCGGAAAACCTCACGCAATCGGTTGCTTGGGACATGCAGCCACGCTTCGCTCCCGACGGCAAGTCGATCGCATTCACGTCGGACCGAGTCGGTAAGAACGGCAAGGCAGGTGACAACGTGTGGACCATGTTGTTGGCCGATCAATCGGTTCAGCAGGTCACCAGTGAGACGTTTCGTTTGCTCAGCAGTCCGACTTGGGCGCCCGATGGCAACTATCTGGTTGCTCGAAAACACTTTACGGGTCGCCGATCGCTGGGCTCGGGCGAGATGTGGATGTATCACCGCGATGCAATCGCGTCCGGTGCGACCGCGGGCGTCCAGTTAACCAAGCGTCCGGACGAGCAAAAGGACGTGAACGAACCGGCGTTTTCTCCCGACGGACGCTATCTCTATTACAGTCAAGATGTCACGCCAGGCGACACCTTTGAATACAACAAAGACTCCCACGGAGGCATCTACGCGATCAAGCGTTTGGATTTGGTCGAAGGCTCAACGGAAACGCTGATTCGTGGTCCCGGCGGTGCCTGCCGTCCAACGCCGTCGCCCGATGGCAAGTCCCTGGCATTTGTGCGGCGCGTCGGCGCGGCGACGGGTTTGCATCTCTATGACTTGCAGTCGGGAGCGATTCGATTGGTCTACGACCAGCTCGAGCGTGACATGCAAGAGGCTTGGGCCATTCACGGTGTCTACACAGGGTTCGCGTTCACACCGGATAGCAACTCCATTGTGACGTGGGCCGGAGGAAAGATACACCGCGTTGATCTCGAATCAGGCGTCGCATCGCCGATCCCGTTTCGAATTCGAGATGAACGGGTGGTGAAACCCGCGGTGCGCTTCCCGATCAAAGTGGGGGCAGATCAATTCGACGTCAAGATGCTGCGCGATGTTCGTGTCTCTCCGAGTGGAGACCGGGTCGCATTTCAAGCTCTTGGGTACATCTACACCCAGTCGTTACCGGAAGGTGTTCCACAACGATTGACGAAGCAGACGGATCACTTCGAGTTCTATCCACGGTTTTCTCGTGACGGGAAATACTTGGTCTACACGACCTGGAACGACGAGAAACTTGGCAGTGTTCGCATCGCTTCGGTAAGTCCGGACGAAGCGGAGTCGTGGATCGTGACCGAGCAACCCGGGCACTACGTTCGACCCGAATTTTCACCGGATGGCGAGACAGTGGTCTTCGAGCGCCGATCGGGCGGAAACATTACCACGCCACTTTGGTCGCGTGATCCCGGTGTCTATCGGGCCGCGGTCAAGGGCGGCCCCTCAGAACGAATTAGCAAAGTCGGGCAAGATGCCCACTTCGGTGCGTCTTCCGATCGAGTCTTCTTGGTCAAACGTGCTCCCGAAAAGGAATCCGATAACGTGACGCTGTTTTCGGTCGACATGAACGGCAACGACTCTCGGGAGCACTACTCCAGCGATTGGGCGACTGATCTTCGCGTCTCACCGAACGGGAAAGAACTCGCACTCATCGAACGCTTCCACGTCTATATCACTCCGTTCGTCTCTGCACCGCAGGCGATTAAGATCGGACCGAATGCCAAAGGGTTGCCGACAAAAAAAGTCAGCGAGCAAGCGGGCGACTTTGTGCATTTCTCAAACGGCGGCGAAACGCTGAACTGGTCGCTCGGCCCGACGCTTTATCGGTGCCAGGTCGCGGACGCTTACCAATCATTGTTGACCCGCGGGGACGACGCCGAACGACCTGACGACGAAGAAAGCGGTCCCCTTGATGTCCAAGAATTCGATTTAGGGTTTGAACATCCGCATGACAAGCCAACGGAAACGCGGGCGTTTGTCGGTGGGCGTGTCCTGACGATGGGACCGCAAGGAATGATCGAAAACGCTGTCATCGTGATCGACGGGAATCGAATCACCGCCGTTGGCCCCAAGGGCGAAGTGGAGATCCCCGATAACGCGATCATCAAAGACATCCAAGGACAGGTCGTCTTGCCGGGGTTCGTTGACACGCATGCTCACGGTGCCCAGGCGGCTGATGGAATCACACCCCAACAGAATTGGGTGGACACGGCAAGACTCGCGTTTGGCATTACCACGGTTCATGACCCGAGTAACGACACGCACAGTATTTTTGCGGCCAGTGAGATGACCAAGGCCGGTGTGATCGCTGCACCGCGTACCTTTTCGACCGGCCGGATTCTCTATGGCGCCGCCGGCACCGCCAAAGCGGAAATCGAATCACTTGAGGATGCCCGTTTTCATCTTCGCCGCATGAAGGCCGTCGGTGCCTTCACGGTCAAGAGTTACAACCAACCGCGCCGTGATCAACGACAACAAGTACTCGCGGCGGCCCGCGAATTGAACATGATGGTCGTTCCCGAAGGAGGTTCGACGTTCATGCACAACATGACCATGATCGTCGACGGTCACACCGGGATCGAGCACACCCTTCCCGTCCGCACGGCTTACAAGGACGTCATGGATTTATGGCGGGGCACCGGTGTCGGATACACACCGACGCTGAACGTCGCCTACGGAGGTCTGTCCGGTGAAATGTACTGGTACGAAATCGATGACCTTTGGTTGCACACGCGGCTGAAGGCATTCATCCCACCGCAGATCTTGAACCCACGATCACGACGACGCCAGAAGTCGCCGCTGGAAGACTACAACCACATTCGTGTCGCCGAAATCGCGGCCCAAGTGGTCGCAGACGAGGGGCTTGTTCAAGCCGGCGGGCATGGTCAACTCCCCGGAATCTGCACGCACTGGGAGATGTGGAGCTTTGTTCAGGGAGGCATGCCTGAGGAACAGTCCCTCAGATGCGGGACCATTCGGGGCGCCAAGTATCTCGGCTTGGATGACGACTTGGGTTCGATCGAGCCCGGGAAGCTCGCTGATCTCCTCATCCTACGCGAAGGCGCCGATCCCCTCGAGCAAATCCGGGACACGGAAAAGATTCAGTGGGTGGTCGCCAATGGCAACGTGTATACCGCCGATCGCATGAACCGGTTGGGTGACAACGCACCACGAACACCGTTCTACTGGGAGCAAGGCATCTCGGCGGCGCTTTTGCAAACCGCCGCCGAGGGCATCGGCTGCAGTTGCCACCGCAGCCGTCAGTAAGTCGCCGAACGACTACTCGGCTTTCTTCATGTAAAAAAGATTGACGCCGCTTCCTTCCTTCGAAGCAAACTCCGAGGGGGCGGCGCCACCTTGAGCGGAATAGCAAAGCACCAACAGATCGCCTTCCATCTTGATCAACCCGCCGGTCGACATTCCGGCACCAAACGGACTTTCGGTGATCGTCAGCTTGATTTCATTGGGTGACTTATCGCTGTCGATGGTGTAGTCCATCACGAACTTGGCATCGCCCGTGAGCGTGAAGGACTTTTCAGTGATCTCAACCTTCTGTCCTTCGAGTTGCTCCGCCGTCCGCTTCGTTCCATTCTTGACCGCTTTGGTGTAAACCCACTTCCCGACGAGCTCTTTGGGATCGAGTGCCTTTTGATCGGATGACGAGGCGGGTAGCAGTACCGTATCGATCACGTGAATGACGCCGTTGGAACATTCAATGTCTTTCTTGATGACCGTCGCCGCACCGACCGTGATCTTTCCATCTTCGATACCCACCTTGAGTGGTTGGCCGGCGAGGTTTGGAAAAGCGACACCGGGCTGTGCCATGTCGGAAGTCAGCTTGTCACCGGCGACATGGAGTTTCAAGATCGCGACCAGTTTCTCTTTGTTCTCGGGTTTGACGAGCGATTCGACCGTGCCCGCGGGCAGTTTCGCAAACGCTTCGTCCGTCGGTGCCAAAACGGTGAACGGGCCGTCGCCGGCGAGGGTCTCCAGCAGTCCAGCGGCCTCGACCGCGGTCACGAGAGTCTTGAATTGACCCGCCGCCGCAGCGACCTCCGGAATCGTCTTCGTCGATGTTTCTTGGGCGACGGCAAAGTTGCTCGAGAGAATGCCGGCCAATGCCAGCGCGAACATGAGCGTGCGTTTCATAAAGATGGCCTTCAGGATTTTGTTCGAGAGAATTCGAGTCGAATTGGAGCGTTCCAGCCAATTTATCCTAACACCCCAACAACGACGAGAAACGCCCCCTGCCGGCCACCAAGTTCCGCGGGACGAGAAATCGGTCCTTCCGGTCGCGAAGGCATCGCATGGTCGCGCACGAAAAAAGCCACTCACGGAGTAATCCGCAAGTGGCTTTGATGGAGGCGGAGGGAATTGAACCCTCGTCCCGCGATGCGTCCACGACAGTGTCTACGTGTGTAGTCGAGCTATTATGGGCCGAAACCCGATTCGCTCACCGCGGCGCTGCCCGACAGGCTCCGCCGCTCGCTAGCTCGAATCAAATTTAACCCGCCGCGTCTCGAGCAGGACGGCGGGCGATCCAGAATTGCATCTGACAGTCGGGCGCTTCTGGCAAGCTCCCTCAGTCAGGGATGCCCGTAATTAGGCAGCCAGTGCTAGATTTTCATCTGCAATTAAAGTGTGATCAGCTTTTAACGTGGCCAACTGATCAACCACGACACGCAACCATACGCTTCCAATCATCCGGTCGAATCCAAGTCGCCCCCGGGACTGGGAACCCAGGAAGAGGACAGTGCCCCTCCCGTTAGGTTAGCGTTAAGTCTACGCGATGGCTTGAGGATGGCAAGTCTCGCCGGGACGGAAAAGCTCTGCTTGGACGAACGGTCTGAAGCAGAGTCGGGAACAAAAACCGGATTGTGAGACGCTGGCCCTCGGTAAAATACATTGTCCGTGAACTGCGAGGCTGCCATGGGTTGACCGGAGCATGGCTCTGGTGAGACGGCGAGAGTCGTCAGGCAGGCTTCACTCTCCGGCCGTATTCAATCGCTCCGAATCGGTCACTTGCCTTGCTTTCACTGTCGATGTCAAACGAACCCGGGTCGGCGCCTTCCACTTGCGTGCCGAAGTAGTACACATGCTTCGCGTCAATGGAATAGTGAACGTCGACGGGCTTCCATGAGTCCAAGTCCGCACCCTTGAGAATCTGGTGCCAATAATAAATTCGCGACTCATCTCGCGAATACCCGTCTTTGACATGCTGCCAGCTTTCCAAGTCCGCGCGCGGGAGTTTCTTGGCACCGAAGAAGATACACTTCGCATCGCGCGAGTAGCCACGCTCTTCAAGCAATTGCCAAGTGGCCACATCGACCGTCTTGAGCGACGCTCCATCGAAGTACACGTTACTTTCATCGATCGCGTAGAAGGAATCCGCCTCGACTGATTCAAGGGTCAATGGCGAGGTACAAGGCTTGAGTGCTTTTCCGGAGTAGTAGCCGAATTCCGCATCCCGTGCATAGCCGCCACCCAGATACCGAAAGTCACCGGCAGCGCCACCCTTGAGAGGCTTGAGCGATGTCTCAAATTCGTAAAAACCAGTTTTTGCATCTCGGTAATAGCCATCACCCAAGACTTCGAAAGTATCTCGTTCCGCCTGTTTTACTTCGGACCAACCATGGTAAATCGCTCTTTGATCACGCGCGATGAACCGCCGCTCCCACTCGTCGCGAATCTCAAATGAATCCACATCTGCGCGACGATTTTTTCGGCCCTGGTGCCAAACACAATCCTCTTCGATCTTCCAATACTCAATGACCTTATTGTCACTTACCAATTTTTGATTTGGCAATGAAGAAAGCTTGATCCAACCCATGTCAATCGCTCACGAATCCGGTACGTTCTGGAATGGCTCGGCGAGAACTGGATTGTACCATTTCAGTACTTGTGAATAACAGCGACCACCATTTGCGGGTCCGTCTGTCACGAACCGTCCACGTCCAACAATTCGTTTCGCCGAAGCGACCGTAGCAAGGTTATCTTAGGGCGAGCCGAAACGTGAGCGGGTCGCAATGAGATTCGCTGGACGGAGCTACGGCCGAGTCATGTGATAACGGTGACATTGGGTGCAATTCTCACCGGCGCCTTCTTTCGAATGACACGCCGCACATGCGGATTTCGTGAGAGGTTGAAAGTCTGGGTGACTGTTCATGGCGAAGTCAATTTCCCCGTCGAGGTCGTTCAGCGTTGTCACCTGGTGGCAATGATTGCAGTCCCCCAGTTTGCTCACGTTGAGATGGGGGCGATGGTGGAACTTGTTGGAGTCGATCGAAGCGGACTGGACCGTTGGTTCCGCCCAGCGAGAGGGAGAGTGCGACGCTCCCGGGTGGCAGGACAGGCAGTTCTTGATCAGCGGCATCTCGCTAAAGTCTCGCTTTGCCGGATCGGTGTCCGGCAAAGCGGAGAATCCCTCGATGAAGGCGGTGATCACCGGATCCGCATGCTGTGTTCCTCGGTAGGAAATCGTGAGTCGTCCGTCATCACGTCTCCAGCCATCGAGCAGCAACTGCTGTTTCTCGGCGTCGCGACTCGCTGTTGCGTTGCTTGCGTCTCTCGACAAGTCATTGCTCTGTGATTCATTCGACTCGAGTTGAATCAGGTCGCCCGAGTCATCGGGCAGGAGAAGTACGTCGTCGCTCTCATCGGTGGGCAGCAATAGGTCATCGCCGGTTGGCGCGAGAAGGTCATCACTCAATAGGGAATCACCTGGCATCGAGAGGTCTTGTGAATCCACCGATGCGGACCGCTGAGCGGGAGGATCCGAGTGGTCTCGCATCCACCGGCTCTTGATCGTTTCGAGCAATTGTGTTGGCAAGGGGACCAGCGCGGGGTGCAGGGCTTTGTCTTGGATCCCGGACTGCGACATGCGATTGAGAATGGCAGCATGGCCGTCATTGACGATTTCCGAACAAAGGTCGCTGATTCCTTTGGCAAGCGCTTGTAATTCTTGATTCGAGATCTGATCCTTGATGACGAGGTTTCCCAAGTCGTCGTCACGGATCTTTCGCAGAAGCGACGCGAGTCTTGAATCTGACCGGAGCAGTAAGTGCATTATGGGCGTGACTCGGCCATCAGCGAACCCGGTCGCCGACTCCGGCCAATCTCTGAGTGCCGTTGTCGCTTCCGACGGAAGCGTTGGCAATGAAATCAGACTGATCCCTTCGTTCAACTGGGCGCGGAGCGATTCATCGTGACAGCCCGCGCAGGCCGTCTCGAAAGGAGCCACACGAACCATTGCATCCTCGACGGAGCTGGCTCGGGTACCGACTTGATTTGGCATCGGATGGCAGCTTTGGCAGTCAAAGCTCTGGCCGCCTTTCCAGCCGGGAAAGTGCTTGCCCGCGTGAGTCGAGTGATCGAAGCGGATTTCACTCGTTTGATCGTAGGGCCAGTTCCCCCATTCCGGATGCGAATTAGCAAAGTCACCATAGACCTGTGAATGGCAGGTCTGGCACTGCGAATTGGAGAGATCGATCAAGCTCGCATCGGAACCATGATGCTCTCGGTGGCAGACCGCACAGGCGACGTTATCAAAGTCCAGTCGTGTCTTGGGAATGGACACAAGGCTCACGCGATTTGCCGACGCCGCCTTGAGTGCCGCGGTCAACTGCTTCCGCGCGGAACGCGATAGGTTGTGGGCTCGGCGCGCATTTTCCATTGGAATCGTTCGCTTGTGGCAGTCCAGGCAAAGATCCGTTTGCGTCATCGAGTGTTCATGATTCGGTGAAGGCACCAGCCATTTCAGGGGCGATTGCATTCCACCGGAGTGACAACTTCCACAGCGCTCTTTCGTCAACGTGCCTGCGAGAATCTGAGCGTGCGGTTTCGAAAGTGGCCCTGGCTTAAAAATCCGAGAGCTCGGTGTGACAAAGAATCCGACCCCGGTGACGAGCGTTGCGATTGCCAACGCCAGGAAAGTCAGCCTTCGTCGAACGCTGGACCAATTCCTTTGGCGAGTCCCGTCGAATTCACTCCACGCGTCCCCGGGACGGTCGAAGCTGGACGGCGGTTTGATTGAGGTTTGATCGTCTCGCATTGATCGCATTAATTGCCGAAGAAGCGAAGGACGATCGCAACGTGCACGATCGAACAAGCCAGGAGAAGTATCGAGAACAGGGAGTGCATCAGCACCCAACACCGCAGCCGCAACTGAAGGGCAAAGTGGTAATCCAAGTCATCTCGTTTTCGCACCAACGATGCCAGCTTTCCCGCCGTCTGCCGGGTCTCTTGCTCGAAGTATCGATCGAGTTCTTTCAGGTCCGCTAGGATGCGCCGTCGATACTGACCGTTCGGAACGACGATGTAGGCCAACCGCGGTTGTCTTTGGAAGAACGGCGCAAGCGTCGATTCATAAAACTTGGTCAAAACGGGAGTGGCCGCGTTGGACTGCCCGACTTGGACCAGTTGCGTCGCCATCTCCGCAATTTGGCGTCTTGTCCAAGCAATTCGGTCAAACCGATATTCACCACCGACATTCGCCAAACGTCGCGGAAGCGTGCGGCTGATGTACATTCCGTAGATCCCACTGCCGGCGACGAAAAGGAACAGACACGACAACAAGGACTCAAAAAAACCATTCCCGATCACTCGCGGCACATGATGCAGATACGCCGCGGAAGCAAAGATGCCGACATGGATGTGGATCTGCGTCCACATGCTCATATTGCCAAGCGGCAAGAAGCTGATGCGTCGCCGAACACCAATCAGTAAAAGCAGAAAGAGACAAACGAAAGTCGCCGATCCGGACAGGAAAGCCGCGTGCTCCAATTGCATCGTCTGACGCTGAACAAGATAGGACAGAATCAGGATCGCGAGCGTCGTGACTGCGATTGCGAGTCTGCGTCGAGTTCGAAGGTGAATGGGTTGCATCGCCATGTTAGCTCCGTCGATTAAGCCATTCGGTCAGCGGCGGTGACTCCAACAAGTCGATGCGTACGATCGCATCGTGCGGACATGCATTGACACAAGCGGGGCCGGTGGGGCGTCCGCTGCATGAATCGCATTTCGTGGCTTTGCGAATCGGTTTCCCGGCCGCTTCGTCGACGTAGGGTATCCCGATGGGATCGACGACTTCCGCCATCGCGATGTTCTCGTAAGGGCACGACGCGGCGCAAACGCCACATCCCACGCAAATGGAATCGTGAATGGAAACCACGCCCGTTTCTGGATTCCTGGCGATCGCTCCCGTCGGGCAACCGATCATGCAGACGGGGTCCACGCAATGCATGCAAGCTTGCACGAATTGCAGCCGGTCATGAACGGCTCCTTGCCTTACAAATCGTGGATTTCCATCGTGCGCATCACCGCATGCCTTCACACAGTCGTCGCATCGCGTGCAGCGATGTAGGTCAATGACCATCGCTTCGCGGCCGTTGTTCAAGCGATGTTGAACGACGAATTCCATCAGCGAGGTCGAATCGAAACGGGTGCCTTCACTCGACCTATTGGAATCGTTCTTGGGATTTGATTCTTGTTCGCTCGTCGTCGCCGGAGTTCGCGCATTACTCCGCCGGCGTCGTCGATCGGTTCGTTTCTCGACAAAGGGCTTGAACGAGTCCTGAACGATCGGAGGAAGCTCGTTGCGGCGAACATGCGGCAGCACCTCGGATGCAACGACCTCAATGGGGATGCAAAGGGCATCAAGGAACCCGACCGCGCGAAGCGAATTCTGATAGACAACCGAACGTGGCGAATTTTCATTTTCGCCCGGACCGCAAAGGCAGTTGTGCACGACTTCTCGCAGGCCAAAAAGTTGCCCTTTGCCAAGGTAGGCCATTGTTCGGTGCCCCGCACCATGACGAACACTGACGCGGGCAAAACCGCTGCGGACAATCATCAGTTCCGTCGGGGTGTTTCCTTCGCTAACGACCAAGGGTTCCGTTTTGATCTGTTCCTCGGCACTGAGCTTGCGCGATTTTTTATACGCCGCGTTCCATTCGAGTCTTCCGAAAGATCTCAGTTCCGTCGCATCGACTACCTTTTGCAGACTGTCTTCGGGGAGGTAGCGGAGAAGCGGCAGCTCTCTTAAATGAACGGGCAGCCAGTTCTCGCGATAGTGCCGGTCAAGTGTTTCGGCAAACCCTTTATCGCGTCGCAAAATGCGAAGCCCCTGCCAGCGGATTTCCAGCACGGCGGCTTCGGTCTCCGCAATGACCGTTGCCGTTCGGGGTGATCGATACATCGCAGCCACTTCACCGAACAGTTCGCCAGGTCCCAGGCAGACGTTTTCGTGACTCGCAAAAATGGCATCGGTATCCTGCAGGAAAACGGCAGGATGATCGTCCGTCGTTTGAATCGACCCGCCGCTGCCTTCGATTTCATTGATGCTGACTTCCGATCGTGTTCGGGTCTCGGCATGCGACGAACGGGAAAGAAAGCGATGGAACGCTTCTTTCCAACTGATGGTTTTGGATTCCTGACGACCGAGCCGTTTTTGTGAGAGCGAATCCACCATCACTCGGATGGAACCTGTGATGACCAGGAAAGCGCTATTGCCGTAATCACCCTCGCGGACGATTACCTCGCCCGGTGCGACGCGACGAAGGGCACAGTCGAATTTCAACACACCATCCAAAGGTGTGGCTTTGGGAAACGAAGACGGCTCCATCGAACGGAACGGAAAACGGGTGCGCAGCCAAGCAACATCGGCATCCGTCATGGATGCGTCCATCGGATCGTCCCAGCGGCTGGGGCGTTGAACGGGAATTGTCGTCTTGGAATTCATCGTGACCGTCGATAGCGGGCGGTCGGTGATGGCGTCAACAACAGTTTTCTTTTGCGGCTTGATGTCGCAGCGCGCCGGCTGAACCGCGCGAACCTCCGGCGGATTCGGCGGCTCTTGTCTTCCAGATCGCAGTTCTCTCTTGCCTTTCGCTTGTCAGGCGGCGATAATTGCGTTGTCGGGTCGCGCTGACGCGGTGCGACGGACTACTTCCGAACGTCCCCAAGCTCGCTCTTGTTGGCACAAGGGTTTGGCGGCGTCAAACCATGTTTTTAAAGGAGGTGATCAAGTGGATTATTGCTGTACTAGCCAACGGGGAAGCAACCCGTAGACCAAGTCGGCGGGCTGATTCTATTGGGTCAGCTTCCCCACTCGAGATCATCTTTTTGATCACGAGATAATTGCCGTCCACCAGGCTTCTACCTTGGGCCTGGTGGGCGGTTTTTTTTTGCCCGCGTGTTCCGTCCAGACGCCCGGCGAACATTCCGCAGCTTGGTAACACATCCGTTGTCGGAGTTCCCTCGCTACTTCAACCGGCTAGTTAGCTTTGGCAAATTTCTTGAGTTTGCGATCGAGGGTGCTTCGCTCGATTCCAAGAATCGCAGCGGCACGACTTTTGTTTCCATCCGTGTGACGTAGAACACGTTCGATGTGACGCTGCTCGAGTTCGGCCAGCGAAATTTCCACCGGTTCGGAAGTGCCCTCGGTCGACTGCGGCGTGCCTGCCATGAGCGCCGGTGTCAGCAGTAGATGATCGGCGTCGATTCGATCCGTCGAGTTCAGCACCACCGCTCGTTCGATGACGTTCCTCAATTCGCGAATGTTACCGGGCCACGAATAGTCGAGCAGCATTTTCTCGGCGTTCGGCGTCAGTCCTTTTACACGCTTGCCCATTTGTTCGTTGAATTGGCTCAAGAAGTGCGTCGCAAGAATCAGGATGTCGGCCCCTCGGTTTCGCAAGGGAGGCACCACAATTTCAACCACATGGAGCCTGTAAAAAAGGTCCTGTCGAAACTTGCCGTCCGCGACCATCGCTTGGAGATCTCGATTGGTGGCCGCGACCACGCGCACGTCAACTTTGATCGGTTGTTGTCCGCCGACGCGTTCAAATGAATGGCCTTCCAGGACGCGAAGGAACTTCGCTTGGATTTCAGCATCCATCTCTCCGATCTCATCCAGCATCAACGTTCCACCGTCGGCGGCTTCGAACTTTCCTCGCTTGCGATCCGTTGCTCCGGTGAAGGCACCTCTCTCATGTCCGAACAACTCGCTTTCCAAAAGGGACGGTGACAGTGCGGCGCAGTTCAGGCAGACGAGCGGACCGGCGGCTCGTGGGCTGGCGTGGTGTATCGCCGACGCGACCAGTTCCTTGCCCACACCCGATTCGCCCCGGACCAAGACGGTCGCGCCCGTCGGTGCAGCGAGCGTTACCTTTTCGATGATGCTGCGAACAGCGTCGCTCTTGCCGACAATCTCAACTTTGTCACCGAGCTGAGCCTTGAGCGCTTGAATTTGTTTCTGTGACTTGCGCAGGGAGCGATCGAGTTTGCCACGCACCGCAAGATTGCGAAGGGACTCGGCCAGGATTTCGGCCACCGCAAGTACGAACTCCAAGTCCTTTGAATTGAAACTGGAATCACTCTCCGTGGAGAGCAGGTGCAGCATGCCGAGGACGCGTCCATCACGGTCGCGCACCGGCGCCAGGATCATGCTCACCGCATCGATTTCGCCATGGCTATTTTCGGTCGCAAGTTGATGATCGCCGCCGACATTGCGAGCCAAAATGGCGTGGCCGCCGGCGCTGATGACGGACTCAATGGCGGTGTCGGCGGGCCGACGATAGCTGGGTTGCGGGCCACGTTTGTCTTTGGAGGGCTCTTCGTTGGCCCGCGTTTGCGCGGTGGCTTGACGAGTGGCGGCCAAAACAACGTCGCCGGGTTCCGGTGTTGGCTGCTCGCCTTTTGACAACGAGCGCAGCTTTACCAGATAAGCACCGGCGGATTGAAATTTCACCGCGGCGCTCATTCGATCAAGAACCAACTCGATCGCTTGCGAAGTCGAATCGACGCCTGCCAGATCAAACGCCAGCTGCAAAAGTTTTGTGCGGCCGATCGCGTCATCGTTGCCGCCGGCAAGCATCTCATCGACATTGAAGTAACCGCTTTGGGACCGCCGCTCGGTGATGGCGGCGGCGTCCATCGCCATGGTCAGTTGATCTTCGGTCGCTCCCGGTGGTCGCGGTGGAGCAACAGGACCACTCGCGGACTGCAAGTGTTTGACGTATTGGATGGAGTATCCGGCGATTTCAATTTCGTCGCCGTCTCGCAACCGGTGGGGACCTTCGATCACTCGTCCAGCAACGCGAGTTCCATTGCGGCTTCCCAGATCTTCGATTCGCCATCCCGACTGGGAGGACCAGATTCGGGCGTGTTGGCGACTCGCTTTTTCGCTCCGGATCGCGATGTCGTTTCGGCTCGAACGTCCAATGATGACTTCGCAGGGGGATGTCAGGCGAAAGATATCACTCCATCTGCCTGCGGAGTGAAGCACCAGGTACGCACCTTCCACATTCTGCGTGATTTCGCGGTTCCAATCGGATTCGCCGGTCAGGGTCTCTTCCCCGGCGGAGTCCTGGATTCGAGGACGCGGCAGTTCCGCGCCTCGAGTGGGTGGAGGGACTCGCTGATCGCCGGATGGGTTGGAGTTGGACGGAATCGAAGTGCTGCTATCGCTCACTACAACCACTCGCTAGCGGGATAAGCTGGGAGGCGGCCATGCCTCCCGGAATCCCGCTAGTTTAGCAGGCAGCACTCGATCGAGTAGGTCGCGCGGGGGCGCGAGCACGCATTGTCGGCTGGGAAAGCCGACCGTTTCGGTTCGGCACCTACGCATCATTGCATGGAAATAGCCGGCTATTCCGGGTCGAACTTGCGACGGGAATCGGGGGCAACTATTCTCTTGATGCTGTAATCCGCCTCCAATATTCGACTTCTCGTGATGTGGCCGGCAACTCAATTGCCAGCCCCACCCAATCCCTTTGTGGAGTAACTTTTC
>JBCBOO010000076.1:0-22961 GCA_039821235.1 Planctomycetota bacterium | reverse complement strand
ACTCACCTCAGCATTCATCTGCAATCGAATGACGTCGCGATCTTGGATGAAAGGTGTGAATTGCAATTGCACGCCGAACGGCACGAACGAAACCCCTTGCAAGTTATTCCCGACACCGCCGGCACTGATGATCGGGATTGGGAATTGTCCTCCCGCTTGAAAATCAGCCGGCTGCCCATTCATCGCAACCAAGTTCGGCTCGGCGAGCGTTCGAGACAAGTTCATCCGCCGCAGCGCCTCGATTGCTAGTCGGACCTGCCCCATATCCAGCGACGCGAGCGCGTTGGCGCTCGATTGACCCGCACCGCCTCCGGCGTTCTGAACGAGGTTCCCCGTCAGCGATTGAAACACGGTCAGTCCATCACTGTTGTCGACGGCAAAGTTTAAACCGATGCTTCGCGCCGCACTCCGATTGACTTCCGCGACGGTGACTTTCAACATCACCTGCTGCTCACCCACAATCTTCATCTGGTTGATGATGCCGGCCTGGGCGAGTGCAACCGGGTCCAATACCCGTCTTCGTGCTGCTTCATCCCCTTCGGCTTGCAACGGGTCAATTGTCGCGACGGCGTTGGTTGGATCAAGAAAATCGAACGCACCCGCGACGGTGACTGGATTTGATGGACGAGCCAGTCCCGGCTGAACACCGCGTGCCCCGGAGAGCACTTGTAGGATCTGCGACATCTCAATCGCATCGGGAGCCTGCCCGCGAACGATCAGGCGGTCCGCAATCTCGTCAAGCTCGATGTAACTGTTGGGGAACTTGGCGTTCAGTTCGCTCTGCAAATCACCAACGGGTTTGGCAAGAATTGGATCGCGAAAGACTCGCACCAAATAGCTGACCACAGTTTGACCACTCGGCGATGCGTCATCACGAAACCATAACATCAAGGTCGTCGTTCCCGCTCGCAATCCGGTGACGGCAAGTTCGCGACCGGTTTCTTTATCGATGATCTCGGTCCGAATGGTCTCCTCATCCGGCACGTAGATGCGAGCCGGTGTGTCGGCGAGTCGCAACACTTTCGGACGTCCCAAAACCAGCGACAACGGGATTTCGGGATCGATTTCCGACTGCACAAACCGCTGCGCACGAGTGCGTGCATCAGCACTTGGAGGCGGCAAAATCAATTCCGCGGGAAAGTCCGGTTGGATCCGTGACCGATCGGGAATGATGTCCGACCGGCTCTCCACTCGGCGAGGATCCACCCCCGGGACCGGGAGCCGCAAAGGTGCGACTTCGTTTGGGACTTGGAGTTGTGGGGGCTGCAAATCCGGTGGCGGAAACGCGGAAGTCTGTGCGTTGACTGGGCAAGCGGCTCCAGCTAACAATGCCGCAGCAAGGCAACAGGCTGCAAATCGTCGTACCGGATAAACGGTCGAGAGTTGCGAAAACGACTTCATGTCGTGACTTCCGTGAACGGATGAAACTGGGTTCTCGAAACGGCCGCTGGCAGAAGCGCACCGATCGCTTGGGTGGGTCCGACCACAGGACTTTCGATACAATCGTCACAACGCGAACCGAAAATGAATCGATTCGCGGACTCAACGCCGATTTGAATCAGTAATTCCGGTCGTCGGCTCGCTCGCCCCGCGAGCCATGGCCGCGTCCTGGCCCTGGATCAGCAAGTATCTCCGGTCTGTTTCCAGGTTTCTCCAATGTTCGACCGAGCCGTCGGGCCAAGTCACCGATAAGGATGCCGTCTTGGCGTTTCCGACCGTCACATCCAAGAACCGTTCGTTGCTGCAAAAATAGCCGTCGCCCGCAACGACCCAACTCGTTGTCGTCTCGTCTCCAAAATTCACTCGCAACTCCGCTCCGATCGCATCGCGCTCGCTGGTGGTGCCGACCAACTCGAGTTGAAGGAACCGGCCTTGAGAATCAGATTGATTTTCCAGCAACGAGATCGGTGTGGCCAAGTGCCCGGCGACAAGATCCACACGGCCATCCGTGTCCCAGTCCAGCCTCACGAGGCTACGGCCAAGACGATCGGACTCAAAATAGTCCCCGGGCGGCAACTCGGGTTTCCGAAACGAACGCCCATCACCTAGCAGCAGCTGCGCGGGCATTCGAAACGCGTGTTCGAGCACGGAGTAGTCTTCGATATGACCATTCAAAATTGCCAAATCCAAAATGCCATCGCGGTTCACATCCAACGACTGCGTTCCAAACCCGAGCATCATAAAGGTCGGCGCATCCAAGCCATAGCGAGGTGCCAACTCCGCATAGGTCCCGTCGTCACGTTGCAAGTACAGCGACGAAAACTCTCTCCAAAAGTTTGTCACATGGAAGTCGACTTTTCCATTCCCGTCAAAGTCACCGGTGGCGATGCCCATGCATGCCGTTGCCGCACGACCGTGATCGATCGCCACTCCCGCCAGCACAGCTGTTTCGACAAATCCAAGGGGGCTGGAGGTACTCGGGGTCCAAAGGCGATTGGCCATTGCATCATTGGCGACGAAAATTTCGTTACCTAATTTGCCATCGGTGTTCGTGACCACAACACCGAGCGACGCGGACGGTGTTCGTCCTGACGGTTCCAATTCGCGAACTTGGTAGTCACCGTTCGCTTGGCAAACAAACAGCCGATCGGGGGCGGCTCGGTAATCCAGAGGCGAAGTCCCCGAAGGCGGATCACCCGCCGGTCGAGTGCGTTTATCAAAGATCGCTGGGTCATCGACGTAGTTCGTCTCAACAAGATCCGGTAGGTGATCACCCGTGACGTCCGCGATGGCGACCGAAGCGGTAAACAGATCCGTGCCCGCCGGGAGCTTCCCTTCCGAAAATGTGCCATCGCCTCGGTTGATGAACACTCGGTTTCGGCCGAGAGCACCGACGAGTAAGTCAGGGAAACCGTCTTGATTGATATCGCCCGCGGCGATCCCGGTCGAATAACCGTGATCCGTCGTTCCGGCGGGTGAACTGACTTCGCTGAATCCGTTCCCAACGTTGCGAAAGAATTGATTGGACTGATCAGACTTTTTCCCAGGTGGATCGCCACCGCCTTGATTAAGCGAAAGATCGGGAAGTCCATCGAGGTCGTAATCGATCACAGCGATGCCGCCACCGAAGGCCTCGTGGATTCGAAAATCAATCAGCTTCGGTGTCAGGTGATTGCGATATTGAAAGTCGAGGCCTCGTTCTTGAGCGACGTCATCGAACCGAACCAGGCTCGCTTGATCGCTGCCCCTCGAAAGGAACTGGTTTTCACTCGGATCGGTTCCCTGATCGACAAGCTCTTGCAGAACGGAATCCGACGGACGAGGGAATCGGTCGGTTTCCAGACCCATTCGGCGGTCATCCAGAGTCATCTCGGCGAGATCCTTCACCTGCGCAAGACGCGACCGCTGTTGTTGTAAGCCCTGGATAAATCCCATCGGTCCACCACCAAGTTCACCTAAGTAGATTCGCCATGCGATAAACTCAAATGGCCTGCCCAAGTCATTTAAAGAACGTGAGAGAGCATCAAAGTACTTCGACGCCACACCTGTCTGCGTTTGGGTAGCCATCTGAGATTGGGCAACGGTCGCGTAAACCACTTTCCCCTTCGCTTCGACCAACAAGGCGTCTTTCTTACGGCCCAGTTCTTTCAAGCAAAATGCAAGTCTGCGATAGTCATCCGGGTAAGTCGGATCCAATTCAATCGCCGCCAAGTAAGCTCCCGTCGCGTCTTCATACTGTTCAAGCGATTCGAGCCAAACCGCAAGTCCGCTCCAGTACTCTGGGTAACGTTTCGCGTTTTCGGGACATGTTGCAAACCACTTGGGCATCTGACCAAAGCGTTGCGACAGCGCAAGCATCTGACCGCACAGGGCCGCGTACTCCGGGTGCGGCCAGCCAGTCTCGATCATCGGTGAAAGCAACTCGCTCGCCTCGGAGAATCGGTATTCCGAAAACAGTCGGCGTGCTGCCGCAAGCTCATTCGATTGTTTGGTGGTGCGATCCTCTTCCTGCCCGACGAGTGGAAACGAAGTGCGCCGAGTGATGATTGACATCAATTGCGGATGCTTCGCGTGCCCGGCAACGCATAACCAGTCCGCGTGCTGGCAGGCACGGTGTCGATGCCCGAGATCGTTTAGAAATTCGATCAGCGCCCGTCGAACGTCATGACGTTCGGGATGACGCTTGAGAAACGATTCAATTGAAACCCAGGCAAGCATGGGTTTCCGCTCGAGCGCCGAAACCGATCGAATGGCGATCTCACCAAACAGATCGTGTCCTTCCGTCCGCGCATCTCCTTGCGCAAGGACTTGAATGGTCTCGATCGCATCTTCAAAGCGTTTTTGCGCGATAGCGAGACGTGCCGCGAGAACCTGGACTTCGTTCGAATCTGGTTGCGTGATCAGCAACACTCTCAATTTCGACTCGGCGGCATCCAAATCGTCTTGATCGATCAGTCGACGCGTGGCTTCGAGATCATCCAGCGGTTGTACTGTCTCTTCGGTGTGATGGGCAGACTGATCGGGAACCGTTGAGCGAGGACCTGACTTCGGCGCAGCCTGGTCGTTCTTGTCGCAGCCTAAGAAGAATAGCAGCGAAAGTGAGCTGGTGATCAGACAGAGAAGACATTGTTTTGTCACAACGAATCAAAGCCCATTTCAGTCGTAGGACAGGCTTCCAGCCTGTCGGGTTGATGGGAACAGGCCGGAGGCCAGTCTTATGTTTGATTGCGATTCGCCTAGGGTGCGAAACAGACCAGAATTTCTTTTCGGCTGCCGCCACTTCCTGCACCGACTCGAAAGAAAATCGCGTCACCTGCGATGGCCGGGCTGGCGTAACAATCGTCCCCGAATTGGTTTTTTGAAACGAGTTCGTAGGCTTCGCCGGACGCTTTGAAAACGTATTGATTGCCCGAGAGATCGGCGACATAGACGTTGCCATTGCAGATCACCGGAGAACTGCTGAAGTCCCCACCGAGTCGACGCTTCCAATTCACGGAACCGTCCTCCAGTGACCAACAATACGCAATCCCGTTATCAGCGACTGCAAACACGTTCTCACCGTCAGACACCAAAGACGGCTCATAGACCTTTGTTCGGTTGGACCAAATTCGTTCGCCTTCGGCACTCAGGCAGACGGTTTCTTTATCGGGGTAACCGCCCGAGGCCAGCACCTTATCGCCGGCAACCACCACGGTCCCGCAGGTTGCTTCGGCAATGCATTCCGTTTTCCAGAGCAACTTACCGGACTCCGGATCATAGCTGGCGAGCCGGTCACCGCCCGTGATCAAGACTTGCTCCTTTCCAGACAGTAATGCAAGTGTCGGACTGGAGTAACTGCTGGCGTTGCCGCGAGCGACTCGCCAAGCGACTTCGCCAGAATTCAAATCCACCGCCACCAAGTATCCACCTCCCGCATTATCCGCTGCGAGAATCGCAAGCGACTTGTAGAGGATCGGTGAAGGGGCGTAACCGAATTTCGAATTGAACGCACCGATGTCAGTTTGCCACAGTTGCTCGCCACTCAGATCGAGTCCCGTCACCCAAATGTGATCGCCATTGAGATGCGCAGTGACAAGCGTCTTGCCATCCGATGCGAGGGTGCTGTTGGCGTTCGTGGCTTTAACGTGAACCGAGCGTTTCGAAGGGAAGCCACCCTCGTGCACGGTTGTCCGCCAGACTTCGTCCCCCGTCGCGCGGTCGTAGGCGATGACCCACTGCGTTTCCGAGGACTCGATCGCCGTTCCAAGAACGACCAAGTCACCGACGACGATTGGGCTGCTGTGCCCGCGACCGGGCACGTCCGCTTGCCAACGTTTGTTTTCTGAGGTGCTCCACTCGGTCGGCACATTTTCGGCGGCCGAAACCCCCTGCGTCCCGCCACGCCACTGTGGCCATGCCAGATCGATTTCCGTGACCGGCGCGTCAACGATCGAAATACCGCTTTCGGCAAGAGAAACTTCTTCGACGGGCGTACGCTTGGTGCAACCAACGAGGATCGGCATTGCAGCGAAGCAAATCAGCCACGCCCCTGACCGAAAATGCGTTGCGCGGGAGTTTCTTGAAAAGCTGTTCATCATCATGTTTTTGTCGTTGAGTCTTATTGAGGGATTCATGCCGAACGGGAAGTCAAAACGCTCCGCCATCGGCGTCACTGGGCATCCGCCAGTCTCCGCGCGGCGAAAGACTCACCGAGCCGACCTTCGGGCCGTCGGGAACACAGTTGCGTTTGAATTGGTTTCGAAAGAAACGACTGATGAAGACATCAAGCGTTGACGCGAGGGTTTGATCGTCATGCGTCTGAGTGAATTGAGCGGAACGTGCAAGGTAGAGAATCTTGTCGCGTGTAAATCCATTCCGCACGAAGTGATAGAGGAAAAAATCGTGCAGCTCGTAAGCGCCGATCGATGACTCGGTATTCTGCCGAATCGAACCATCCGCGGACGGCGGCAACAGTTCGGGAGAGATTGGCGTGTCGGCAACACGATGCAGCACGTCCCGCAGTTTCCCCTCAAAGTAATGATCGGCGGCGTAACGAACGAGATAACGCACCAATGTCTTGGGAATCGAGGTATTGACGTTGTACATCGACATGTGATCCGCGTTGTACGTCGCCCAGCCCAAGGCTTGTTCACTCATGTCGCCCGTGCCGAGCACAAAACCACGGCTCATCAGCAGCATCGTGCGTACGCGAGCCTGCACGTTTTCGAAGGTCAAGTCCGCAGCATCGTCCGGCAAGGCGTTGAGTTGTTCTTGCAAGCGATCGGTCGTCGTTTGATCATCGATCGCGATGCCCAGGGGCGAATGCCCGAGTGAGCGAAACGTGTCCAAGCATAGCGATCGAATGTCGATGCATTCCCCGGTGATCGCGGTTTCCTCGATCAACGCATCGGCACTTTGACGCGTGTGACTCGTTGTGCCAAAACCGGGCATGGTGACGCCGTGGATTGCTTGGCGGGACCAGCCTGCCGCATCGACGGCTCGCAACGCAACCAGCAACGCAAGTGTGCTGTCGAGGCCTCCGGAAATTCCGATGGCAAGTCGCGTTTCTTTCGGCAGACACGAGAGTCGCTTGACCAAACCGGCCGATTGAATCGCCAGCACCTCGGCGCAGCGATCATCGAGTGCGCCCTGCTCGGAAGGCACAAACGGGTGCGCATCGATATAACGACGCGGCACTTGCGGCGCCACCCGCTTGGATTCAACTTCGAATAGATCAATCCGCCGAAACCCATGTTCAAGATCATCGGCGATATCATCAAACGAGCCGACCGTTCGACGGTCATGAGCGAGACGTTGTAAATCAAGATCGCAATCGACACGCGTTTCACGGAGGTATTCCGGCAATCGACCGTCACCAATGCGACGAGACTGATCGATCAGAATGCCGTTTTCGGCCACCATGCAGTGGCCACCGAAAACCAAATCCGATGTGGACTCGCTGCAGCCGGCGGAGGCGTACACATAGCCCGCGATGCAGCGACCCGACTGCGACTTGACCAAGTCGCGCCGCCAAGCCGCCTTGCCGATCGTTTCATTGCTCGCCGAAAGATTGACCAAAACATTCGCGCCCGCGACTGCGGCGTAACAACTGGGTGGAATCGGCGTCCAAACGTCTTCGCAGATTTCGATTCCGACGATTGCTTCGCCAATCGTGAACAACAAGTCCGTTCCGAACGGGACTTCCTCGCCGCCCATCTCCACGTACTCGGGGTCCGCCGATCCGGAGGGGCGAAAGTGGCGGCCTTCATAAAACTCGCGGTAGGTCGGTAAGAAAGTCTTCGGCACCATACCGGCAATTTGACCGTCGGCCAGCACCGCAGCCACATTCATCAACGAGCCACCGACTTCCAGGGGCAAACCAATCACGACGACCGCTTGCGTTCCTTCGGTGACATCCGCGAGACGCAACAGACTCTCACGGGACGTGTTCAACAAGGCTGCATTGCCGAACAGGTCTCCACAGGTGTAGCCGCTGATCGCCAACTCAGGGAACACCAGTAAATCGACCCGCTCAGGCCCTTGACTGGCATCGCGAATCAGCTCCGCCAGACGTTCCGAATTTCGAACCGGATTGGCCACATGGACTTCAGGAGCGATGGCGGCCACGCGAAATAGACCGTGCTGGAATCGCTCGTGCGGATTTTCGGAAGCCTTGACTGAGTCTTCGGGAGCTTTGACGGCGGGTGAGTTCAATTTTGGCATACTTCACAGCATACCCAGGGCAGGTTTCCTGCGTCTATAATCCCCAGGCGGACGATCCGCCCAAGGAAGGCGGATCGGCCCGAGTCTGACAAACCACTACCAACTGAGACCGACAGGTGACTTCGATGAAACGTTTGCTGACCGCTTCCTTTGCACTTTTGATGACCGCTTCGATCGCGCTCGGTCACTGCCAGGTCCCCTGCGGGATTTATGGCGACCAACTGCGGTTCGAACAAATGCTGGAAGACGAAAAAACGATCGCCAAGTCTCAGCTGCAACTCAAGGAGCTGACCAGCGGCAAAGCCGACGCGCAGGGCGTCAACCAAGCAGCTCGCTGGGTGATGACCAAAGAGCAGCACGCTCAAAAGATCCAAGACACCATCGCCGCGTACTTTATGGCGCAGCGGATCAAGCCGACCAGTGAAAAGTACACCAAGCAGCTCACCGCGGCACACGCCGTCATGGTGGCGGCGATGAAGTGCAAGCAGTCCGCCGATCCGGCGACGGCAAAGGCGCTTGAGAAAGCGATCTTCGATTTCTACCGAGCCTACGAAGGCAAAGAGCCTGATTTCGATCACTCGCACGAGTGATCCCCGGTTTGGGAAAGACGCTTCTGAGCCGGTTGCCAGCGAACCGGCAAATTGCTCTGGACTTAAACGATTGACGTTCAGTGCCTCGAGCCCCTGAGGTCACGATTGCGTTGATTTCTTCAGACTTCGTGCCAGGTGATCGCATCGCAGCAGTCTGCCCAGCTTGCAGACATTCCTCAGATACTTGTTTACGATTTTTCGTTCTGATTCATCCACTTCGACGGTCGTTGGCTGCTGTTTCTTTCTCGGCTTTGCCAGCCGCACCCAGCCTAACGATCGGTTCGTGGTCTTGCCGGGTTCGCTTGCCTCGGTATGAAGTTCATCCAGCTTCTTCCGAGCGATCCGGAACTGACGGTGCAGAAGGAGGATCGACGATCCTTGCACTTCTTCAAGGAAGGAATACGACTTGGGGTCCGCAAGAACCTCGCCCGAATCGTCGAGCGGAAACTTGGAAAGCTCACGAGATAGCTTGAGCAGGTCAGTTGCTTTTTGTCCGCCAAGTTGCTCCTTGGCGTCATTCCAAATCTTGAGAAACTCTGGTCGCGGACATTGATGCAGGTGCACAAGCACGTACTGATGATCCTGCAACAGTGACGATGAGGCAGGCAGTCGATTCTGTGGAGATGCGTAGAGTTCCCGCAAGGTCTTTCCCGACGCGGCCATCTCCAAGTCGACGCGTTTCGAGGGATTGACCCCGCTGAGGACAAACGCAAGATCATCCACCAGATCCGTCGTGATCTGGGGCGGCCGCTTTGCCGTCAGGAACGGAAGGTAGAGCGAAGTGACAGGCTGACTCGGCAACACGCTAACGCGTTCTTTCGGCGACTTCGGAACTGCATGCGAACCGTCGCGTCGAATTTCAGTGTCCGTCTCCAACCCATCCCCGGTGGACAGTGAGTCATCACCTGTTTCGCTCGGCAGCAGTCCATGTTTTTGCAGTTCGTTTGAGATAAACGCTGCCGCAGCCAAGTTGATGTTTAGTCGATCATTCCCGACGGTATCCCTTTGGAATGCGGCGGCCACCGCACGGGTTTCCTCCTTTGACAATGTGACTGTCGGTCCATACTGGCCCTTCGCCTGCTTGTAGACGATCACAAATCGGCCGTCACGCCGGAGTCCCGACTTCGATTGGCTGATACGAATGGCTACTCTCCTGACCCAGTTCCTTTCTCGATTTTCGGAAAAGAAGTGTGCGCCAATTTCACCCACCGATCCAGTGAACGCGAGACAAATTCACACCGCGCTCACGAAATCACAACCGCGTATTCGCGGTCGCCAACCGCTTGCTCGAAAGGTGCGAGCCACCGTGCTCGCTACCATGCTCGCGTTCAACTGAAAAGTCCGAAATTCGAGCCGTCCAACTCGACCGTGCTCCGATCTCCCTTGAAATTGGACGTTGATTCTGGAACGGGTTCGATTCCTTCCTTCGTTGCCCTCAGCAAAGACGGATCCTGACTAACTTTCCAAACGTTTGAGACGTGTTTCTAACTCGTCGATTCGCTCGGTGACTTTGTCCAGCCGCTCCATCAATTGATCGATCACGGCCTGGTTCTCTTTGGGAACCGCGGCGGACTTGGCGACCTGTTTCTCCACGCGGGCTTCCAAGTACTGGCGCTCTTGGGGCGGATAGAGTTTGTGGGCGAAGACCTGACCGCGTCCCGGTGGCGTCAATGGTTCGGCAAGGTCGCGTTCTTCGAGCGTCTTCATCACCGCCTTCACGGCGTCCAAGTCGGGCAAGTTGTACATACGCGAGGCTCGCGTTCGCAATTCGCCCAAGGTTTGCGGACCACGCAAGAGCAGCTCCGTCATCACGGCCGCTTGTGGACTATCCAAATTCATCCAGTCATACGCGTTGTGCCGGTACTTGGTCACGCGACCGTTTCCCTGGACTTCGCGTGATGCGCCGACGCCGCGCAGTTCGTCGAGCGCGAGCAGTACATCGTCTTCATCAACTTGCATCTGCGGCGAACGATTCGATTTTTGGTTGCAGCCACTGATCAGCGCGGCGACCGACAGGGGGTAATTGTCGGGCGTCGTTTTCGCTTTTTCGACAAGCACGCCCAGCACCCGCCGCGCGGTAGCGGAAAGCGGAACGATGGGCGATTCATTTACAGTGTCGGTCATCGGTTTCAATTGCCTTTGGAAGGAATGCGCTTCTATTGTGCCGGCCCAATGCCATCCGGCGTGTTCCAGTAGCCGCCCCGAGAATGATCAAATCGTAACTTTTGCCCTTGAACCGCAGCGACAAGCCCACTGTTTCGGTCGTAAACACGTTTGCCACCGACGAACGTCGCTGCGACGGCGCCGACCAGTGTTTGCCCATGCCAGGGACTCCACTTGGTCTTTGTGTATTGCTCAGAGTCGACGACTTCGTGCGCGTGCTTCAAATCGACGAGCACCAAGTCTGCGTCGTAGCCCTCGGCAATCCGCCCCTTGCCGACGATGCCCCAGACCCGTGCCGGCGCGTCACTCATCCAAGAGGCGATTTGAGTCAGTGAACATCGCCCTTGGTGAGCTTCATTCAGCATCAACGCCAGACTGTTTTCAACCGCGGGCAATCCCGAGGGACTTTCGGGATAGTCGCGTGACTTTTCTTCCAACGTATGCGGGGCGTGATCGGTCGCGATGACTTGAATCTGATTGGTCAGCAGTGCCTGATAGAGCCCCGCATTGTCGGCAGCGGTCTTGATCGACGGATTCATCTGAATCCGAGAACCCAATCGGGCGTAGTCACCGACGTTAAAGAACAAGTGGTGCAAACAGACTTCCGCCGTGATGTACGGCGCGTTGTCCACCAGGATGGGAATCTCCGCCGCCGTCGATACATGCAGCACGTGGAACCGATGCTTGTGCCGCATCGCCAAGTCAATCGCCCGTCGCGTCGCGATCACGGCAGCCTTTTCGTCACGGATGCGCGAGTGGTCGGCAATGTCACGCGTGCCGGACAGCCTGAGTGCATTGGCACGCACCGTCTGCTCGTCTTCGCAGTGGGCACAGATCGGAAGGCTGGTTTCGGCAAAAATTTGCTCCAGCGCTTGCTGGTCGTCGACCAACAGATCACCGGTGCTGCTGCCGATAAAGATCTTGATGCCCGGTACGTCAGTCGCTTTCGCGAGTTCATCCACGTTGCTCGGCGTCGCGCCAATGTAAAAACCGTAGTTCACCAACGACTTCTGCGCTGCCAGGGACTCCTTGGCGCGAACGCCTTCGATCGTCACGGCGGGCGGCTTTGTGTTGGGCATTTCCAAGTACGATGTCACACCGCCAGCCGCACACGCGGAACTTGCCGTCGCCAAGTCTTCTTTGTGAGTCAGACCGGGTTCGCGGAAGTGGACTTGGTCGTCGATGACACCTGGCAAAAGGTGAAGACCGTCACATTCAACGACCTCGTCGGCAGAGGAGGTCGGTGACGCATCCACATCCAGGATGACTCCATTGTCAACCAATACGCAGGCGGACTGGACACGGTCGGGAAAGACGGCAGAAGCATTTTTGTAGAGAGTGCGCATCATGTTTGCATGGTATCGCTGTGACGTCTGCTCGCGAAGTCCCCAAAACGAGAAGCCGGAGACGTACTGACGTTGCGTCGCGTGAGCCTGTCAATCGAAGCAAAAAATCTCGCGCCACCTCGCAGCCGCGTTCCAGCCTCTATAATTCGCGGAACAATTTTTGACACTCAAGCCAACCAGGTGAGCATGACGACGGAGCTGGAGGAACCTCAGCCGGAATTTGCCGAGATTGCCTGTCAATCCTGTGGTGCAAAGCTCCGGATGGAGGAGCACCTTCGCTCGACCGTTTGTCCGTTCTGTGCATCGCCCTCGATCGTCAATCGCGAACCGGAACCGAATCGGCCGCGACCGAAATTCGTGGTCGGGTTCGTGCTGGATCACGAACACGCTGCTAACCAGGTGCAGCGTTGGATTTCCAAGAGCCACATCTTCGCCCGGTCGGACTTCAAGCGAGCCGTCCCCGAACTGACTCGTGGCGTCTACCTACCGGCGTACCTTTACAGCGCCGTCGCCCAATCGCAGTATTCCGCAGAGATCGGCGAGAATTACACCGAGGTTCAAACCTACACGACGACGGACTCGAAAGGGCGCACGGTCACGCGAACGCGGACCGTCACCAAAACGGAATGGCGTTCCCTCCAGGGAAACCACGCCAGCTACATCGCCGATGTGGTGGTCACGGCGTCGCGCGGCATCACAAACGATGCGTTGCAGTCCGTCGAACCTTACGACCTGCGAGCACTTCGGAGGTACGCCGACGGCTACATCGCGGGATGGACCGCCGAAGAACCCTCACGCACCGCCGACGAGTGTTTTCAATTGGCACATGACGAGAGCATCACCGCAGTGGGACAAAAGCTGGCGTCCTTCATGCCGGGAGACTCGCATCGCAACGTTCACTATGAAACCCAGCTGAGCCGAGAAGTCATCGACCTGGTTCTCTTGCCCGTCTGGAGCTACGCCGTTCGCTACGCGCCCGACCGTCCACCACTGCAAATCCTCGTCAATGGTCAGACGGGACTGGTCGGAGGCAAGGTCCCGGTGTCGGCAACCAAAGTCACCGCCGCAGTCGTTGCCGTCCTGGTTGTCATCGGAATCATCGTTTTGTTGGTGGTAGCCAGTCAATGAGTACGCCCGCACCCATCGAAACCGTTTGTGGTCGATGCGAATCGCCACTCGAATCCGGCGACCTGCGATGCGCCATCTGTGGCCAAGCGGCGCCGGAGTCCGATGACGCCGCGCCGAAAAATGTCGGGATCACAATCCTGCGATGCAAGGGATGTGGCGCCGCAATTTCCTACGACCCCAAACATCGGGCACCGGCGTGTTCCTTCTGCGGTGATGTCGTCGAGGAGGAGTACGTTGCAGACCCCATGGAACAGACAGAACACTTTCTGCCGTTCACGGTCAGTCGTGACGAAGCCTCCGCGGCACTCCGCACGTGGCTGGGCTCCCAAGGATGGTTCGCACCGTCCGACCTTTCCTCTTCCGCGAAACTCGCAGAGCTGAAACCTCTGTGGTGGGTCGCATGGGTCTTTGATGCCGATGCATTCGTCAGCTGGACGGCCGATTCCAACGCCGGTTCAAGGCGTTCGTCCTGGGCTCCGCACTCGGGTCAGAACCGATTGCAATTCGACAACATCTTAGTTTCGGCATCGCGAGGTCTCACCTACGCGGAAGCAGCTGCGATGAGCGGGCGGTTTGACCTCTCGACTCGTCAGCCCCAACCCAGCGGCGCAGACGATGCAGCGATCATTGAACAGTTCGACGTACAACGTTCACAGGCTCGCATGCAAGTACTCGGTGCGATCGACCAATTGGCCGCCCAACGTGTACAAGCTCAGTTCATTCCGGGAACCAACTTTCGAAACACGAAAGTCAGCACGCTTCTGCAACGATTGGTTACCGATCGCTACGCCTTGCCGGCCTACGTCTTGGCTTACCGCTATAAAGATCAGCTCTATCGTGTGGTCATCTGCGGTCAAGACGCCCGAGTCGTCTTGGGTAAATCTCCGAAATCGCCCTGGAAAATCTTGGCTGTGGTATTGATGGTCATCGCAATCTTGCTGATCATCCTTGCCGTCATCAGCAGTCTCTAGCAATGGGCGATCAATTACCGTCGCCGATCGGCTCCGTCCGATCGATTTTGACACGGCTTCCATCGGGCGGAGCCGATGGGCGACTTTTAATAACACGCCAGTTATTAGTCGGCCGTTCCCTAGTTATCAGGAAGGGCACTCAATGGACACAAAAACCGCGCAGCCTGAAACGAAGACTTCTCCCATTTGCCAGCCACCTCGTGGCGCCGCCGGACACGGTGTCTGTCCCGTTTGTCGCGGAAGCACGCTCATCGAAATCCGTGGCAAACTGCAATGCTCGCGTTGCCACGCGATCTGCGAAACGTGCTGTGAAGGCGGCCGCGGCTGAGCACTCGAAAGCGGTTCCGTAACGCTTTTCCGAAATGATTCGAGTCTCCGAATTCACTTGACTTATCGTCCCCGCTCGCTTACTTTGCAATACAAAGCAAAAACAGCCGGGCGGAATGACGCGGGGAAATGATGAATCTTGACGAAGCCATCGACAAATTGGATGCCATGTCGGTGATCGCCGAGCGGGCAAACACGTTCAACGGTTTACGAGCGGCACCGATCGCGATCACCGGCGTCATCGGACTCGCCACGGCATTGGTTCAGCCGCTCTTTGTATCCGCGGAGGAGGCTTCTGCGCATCGCTTTGTGCTGCTCTGGGCCCTGGCGGCCTTTGGCTGCTTGTCCGTCGTGCTGATTGATCTGCGGCTGCGTTACCTTCGTGAATCGACGCGCCGTAAACAACGACTCACGCTCCAAGTTCTCGGCAAGCTCGCGCCTTCGATCGTGACCGGTGCGGCGATCGCTTTCATCGTCCTGCAACACTCCCCCGAACTTGCCTGGACCTTGCCAAGCTGGTGGGCAATCCTGTTGGGGATGGGCATTTGCTCCTGCAGCTCGCTCCTACCGCATCGACTTCTTGCCGTGGGTGCTTACTACATCGGCACGGGCTTACTCGCTCTCTTGATTGCGAAGGGCGACTGGAGCCTGCACCCGCTGGCGATGGCGATTCCGTTTGTCGGAGGCCAATTCCTGACGGCATGGTTGATCGGCCGTGATGACCAATTGGCGGCATAACCATGAAGAAAGCACCGAAACAAAACCGAGAAGGCCGCTACGCCTACGAAGGTCTCGACCGTGTGATTCACGAAAAGGCTCGCCTGGGCCTGCTCACCTGCCTCGCCGGCGCCGACGGCGGGCTCACCTTCGGCGAACTCAAGCGGCTTTGCGATCTGACCGACGGCAATCTGAACCGACATCTCAAGCAACTCGCCGACGCTGAACTGGTCTTGTTGTCGCGTGACGAAACCAAGTCGCGTCCTCAGACCATTTGCGAGTTGACCGATGCCGGGCGACAACGTTTCGTCGACTACCTTTCCGAACTGCAGCGCGTGGTGGCGGATGCCAATACCCAAATGCGGACACCCAAGACTGCGTCCCGAAGAGCCACCAATCGATTGGCCACCGGCGGCGAGTAATTCCCCAACGTCGTCCGACGTGTTTTTTTAGACCCAAGCTTTGCATCGCAAAGCCTACTGAGGAGATCCCCATGGTTCAGATCATTCGAGCCCAACATCTCGGGTTTTGCTTTGGAGTGCGTGATGCTTTGGCAGCTGCCGAAGAGGTTCCTTCGCCGGAAACAACATCGGTCTACGGCGAGCTCGTTCATAACGAACGTGTCACCGCGAGCCTCGTCAACCGTGGCTTTGAGGTCGTCCGGGAGACCGAACGAGAAACGTTGCCGGACCGCAACGGCGTGTTGATTACGGCCCACGGAATCAGCGAAACACGCCGCGCGAAACTGGGCGCGGCAGGCCATCAACTGATCGACACCACGTGTCCGCTGGTCAAACGGGTTCACGATGCCGCGCAAGGCCTGGCGTCGCGGGGATTCTTTGTGATCGTGATTGGCAAACCAAAGCACGTCGAAGTCCAGGGCATTGTCGAGGACCTGCCCGCGGGCGGTTACGCGGTGGTCGATTCGCCCGATGCCGTCACCCGTTATGCCACCGATCGCATCGGCGTCGTCTGCCAAACGACGATGCCGGAAGACTTGGCCGAGCGAACACGTGATCGTATCGCCGAACGCAACCCCGAGGCCAGCTTGCGTTGGATCAATACGGTGTGTCGCCCGACGCGACAACGACAGTCCGCCGTTGATCAACTGTGCGACAAGGTATCCGTGGTCGTCGTCGTGGGAGGAGCAAACTCGAACAATACCGTTCGACTGGCCGAACGTTGTCGGACCAACGGCGTGGAGGCCTTTCACGTACAGTCCGCAGGCGAACTACCGCTGAAGGAACTCGCGCGGCATGACCGAATCGGGCTGACGGCCGGTACATCGACGCCGGATGAAACCATTGACGACGTTGAGGAAACGCTCAAGCAGATCGCAAGGGGATTTGAGGCGCAGCGTGTTCCCGAACCTCACCAGACCTGCGAACAGTGGGCGGGACACTTCGAACGAAGTCTCGCGAATGCACCGACCATCCCCTGGTCCGACACACCAACACTGAGCACCAGCGAGCGACAAGCCGTCATTCAGTCAATTCAGACTTTTCAGCTGGGTGAAAGCGGAGAGGGCAAGCACCTTCTGCGATGCGCAAGAGAATGGGTGCATCGTGGCGGAGACAAGTACTATGTGCTTGCACTTGAGCGATTCATCCAAGAAGAGAACCGACATGCAAGTTGGCTGGCATCATTTTTGGCTCAGGAACAACAGCCGCTATTGACCAGACAGTGGTCGGACAGTGGCTTTCGTTTCCTGAGGCACCTTGCCGGCCTTCGGCTTTCGATCAGTGTCCTCGTGACCGCCGAAGTACTGGCACAAGTTTATTACCTGGCACTGTTGCGAGCGACCGATTCGCCCGCCTTGCGTGCCGTCTGTCGTCGAATCCTGCAAGACGAGCGATTTCATGTTGTCTTCCAACACGAACAAATGAACCGGCTTTCCGAAGGCTGGACGCGCGCGAAACGATGGACAAGTGGATTATGCGAATCGGTGTTGTTCGGCATTGCGAAACGCATTGTCTGGCGAGACCATCGCCGCGTCTTCCTGGCCGCCGGGATGAACCGTAGCGACTTTCACAAGCGTGCAAACCGAAGATGGAAGGCAGCGAGGCGCCCGCGATAAGAGTAGACTTTGGGGATTCCCCCTCCCCCTCCGAAACGCCTGCATCGATGTCCTCCCAGATTCGATTTCAATGCAACGGTTGTCCCCAGCCGATGCTTGTCAGCTCGTCCGCCGCTGGAAAACAAGTCCGCTGTCCCAAATGCCAGACTCTCTCCACGGTCCCGACTTCCACTCCTCAAACATCCAATCCTCCGAAGGCAAACCCGACGCCATCTGGCACCAAGCAGACCGAACCGACGGTGGTTTCCTGCACGGGATGTCAAACCAATATGTCGGTGCGTCTGCTGGATAAGCCGGCGATGGCGACCTGTCCGAAGTGTTCGACAAGAATTCAATTGCCGGCTCGTACGGGAAACCACCCCGGAAAACCGAGCCCTCAGTCACCGCAAAAGCCTGCGCCGAAAACCGAGCGCACGCCTCAGCGACTCGTTCCAGAACCGCTTGACGGCCCAGTCGCATTCGACTTTCCTTCCACCGGCGAGGCGGTGGCAAAGTCCATTTCACCTAACGCAAATGCTGGCGCAACAAATTTTGGATTCGAAGCGTCTACGCCCGTCGGCACGAGCCACACTGCGGCAAAATCCAAAGCCACCGTAAACGGCCCGATCCCCTGGATCAAAGCGCATCCAATCGTGTGCGGAATCGTTGCGATCAATGCCGTTGCGTTGGTGGTCGGGATCTTTCACTGGCCGTTGCTTCAAGTGTGTCTCTTTGAGGCGCCCGTCGGGCTGTTGATTGCAGGGGCAATGTTCTTGCCACGCAAGCACCTGATGGAAAAGCTCTTTGCTCGCTACAAGGCTCGGGCCGCAAGTTTGGGAGCGGGTGGAATCGCGTTGGTGGGCGCAGCGATCATCGGCCGAATCGTACTGCGGAGCATGCGACGTGGGGGCGGTGGTCTCGATTCATCGACCGTGATTGGCATGATCGCGTTCTTTTTCGTCTTCTGGGGCGTTGTGATCGGGTTCGCTTTCCTGTGGAAACGCTTCGGTGTCTTCCGTGTCTTGGGAGTCGCTTATCTGGCTCAGATGTGTTTCATGACATTTGGTATGTCCTTGACCGGTGTTGTCGAAGCCAAGCGTGATGCCGATCGGGACACGAAGATGTCAGCATTTCAAGAAGAGTCGGAACAAATGGCCGAAGAAGCCCTCGAACGCGCCCGTCAGGGCTTGCCGCCTCAGGGTATGCCCGGCGGTGGTAATCCACGCTCGGGTAACCGGGGACCTTCGCTTCGCGGAAACTCGGGAAACCGGATGGCGGAATCCAGGTCCCGCATGGCAGAGCGTGAAGCATCCGGTGTGGGGCCTGGGGAAGCGTTGATTCTCTTCACCAATCGCCCGGCGAGCGTTGGACTCACGTTCGCCAATGCGTTACTTTCCAAAGTGAATGCATCCAAAAATGAAATTGTCGGCAGTGGAAGCACAACGAAACTCTACCTTCAATCGAGTGCTTCGCTTCAAGAGATTGCCGACGCGATTGACTTTGGCAAGGTTGAATCAATCGACCAAGATCGTCGCATCATCCGTGTGACGCCGTAGTTCTTGCCACAAGTGGTCCCTCAAATCCGACAGCCCAGACATTCGGCGCGGGTTGAGATCCCGCGGCAGAACTGGCATTGACGCTAGCCGTGGGAATCGACAGAATGACTGTCGAAGTGATTGACCTTCCGGGGTCATTCGACGGCCCAAGGCGGCCGAATCTTTGAAGCCCACGATCGGCTTATGAATTCTCGCACCAGCTTCCCAACGCATGGGTTGAGCTGAAATTGCTTGTAGAATTCCGCCCCCCTACGTACATAGCTCGATAATTAGGCTGTCTGAACTGCCCCGGAAATGGTGGGGAGCTGCACTCTTCAATTTCCTTTGCCCCAGGAATGAAACGCAGCTCCCCACTCGATCCGGAGATCAAATCGATAGCATGGGATCTGGAGATAATAAAACGTTCTCGGTCTTTGAGATAGTGCAATTTGGTCCCTGCCTGTCGTTGGATCATGGGTGCTCAGCAACTTTCGGACCCTTGGGTCCCTGATCGGCGCTTTACGCACGAGCGTTGGCAAGTTTCTACAGCTTAGAATTCAAGTAAATGATTCAATTCTTTCGGCAGCTCGTAAACACGGATTCGTTTCCAGCCCGATGGAATTGTGGGATTTGGACACCGGCTCACGGATGGCTCCATGTCTGCTCGGACATCGCAACCTTTCTCGCCTATTTGACGATCCCCTTCGTCATTCTCTATTACCTGCGCAAACGCCGTGGGATTCGTTTCCCAGCGATCTACTACTGGTTCGCAGCGTTCATCTTCTCGTGCGGAACGGTCCACTTGATTGAAGCCGTTATTTTTTGGCACCCAATCTATCGGCTCTCCGGTCTGTTCAAGTTCATTACGGCACTGGTTTCCTGGGGAACGGTGGGTGCGATCATCCATGCCGCCCCCCGAGCCGTTTCAATGCGGACAGCCGAGGAACTCGAGTACGAAATTGACGAACGTAAGCGTGTCGAAGTCGTCTTACGTGAAAGCGACTTACGATACCGAAGCCTCGTGGACAGCATTAGCGACATGGTGCAAAGCGTTGGACCAGACGGGAAACTGCTCTTTGCGAACCCGGCCTGGTTCAAGACACTTGGCTACCAAACAGAGGATCTCGGCAATCTCACGCTTTGGGACGTCATCGACCCGGAAGACCACAGCTATTGTCGCCGAACAATCGACGATCTTGCTGCCGGTGTTGAAATCGGCGCCGTTGACGTAAAATTCATTGCGAACGGTGGGAAACAAGTCCCTGTCGAAGGACGAGCTTCAGCGGGCTTTGTTGAAGGAGAGTTATCTGCGACCCACTGGTTTTTCCAGGACCTTTCTGAGCGGAAAGCCGCCGAGGAAAAACTCCTCCAATCGGCCAGACTCTCAGCGATCGGACAGGCTATGACGGGCCTCGTGCACGAAAGTCGAAATGCCCTTGCTCGAAGCCAAGCTGGCCTCAAGTTACTTTCGCGCGACGTGGAGGGTAGCAAACAGTCCCTTCGATTGATCGATGAAGTACTAGAAGCACAACAGGATGTCCAACACCTTTTTGAGGAAGTCCGGCAATACGCCGTCCCGCCAAAGCTACGCTTAGCGAGCATACGCCTCAACGAGGTTGTCGACGCAGCCTGGGACCAGTTGAATGAAGAACGTCGCGGCCGCATCGCCACAATCTCTCAGCATTTCTCAGACGTCGACGTCACGTGCCAACTCGACGAGGTTTCGATCCGCAACGTGTTCCGGAACCTTTTTGAGAATTCGCTCGCTGCGAGTTCAGAACCTGTTAGGATTTTAGTCCGCTACAGAAGGATCGAGTACTTCGGCGCGAGCGGACTTGAGATCCGCATTGCCGACCAAGGCACTGAGTTTGATACTGCGGATCAACAGCAATGGTTTGAGCCCTTCTTCACAACGAAAACGGAAGGCACCGGGCTTGGCTTGGCCATTTCGAAGCAAACGATCGAGCGTCACCAAGGAACCATTGAGTTGAATCCTACGTGTCGATCAGGAGTTGAGTTTATCATCAGGCTTCCTCAGAGTTCGTCATGAATCAATCGCTAAAAGTCATCGTTGCGGACGATGAGGAATTACTCGTTCGAGAACTGTCGATGTATCTGTCAGAAGCAGGTCACGAAGTAGTTGCGACAGCTAGTAACGGGACTGAACTATTCCACGCGGCAATGCAGTTCCAGCCCGACCTGATCATTACCGACATCAAGATGCCTGGCATGAGCGGATTGGAGTCTGCCAAGCAAATTTGTGCTGAACGCCCCGTTCCGATCGTGGTCGTTTCCGCGTATCACGATGAGTCTTTCATCGCACAGGCAACACAACAGTGCGTCATGGCCTACTTGGTCAAACCGATCAGCGAAGCCAACCTGAAGGCCTCGATCGCTTTGACGATGCAGCGATTTGCCGAGTTTGAATTTCTCTTCTCAGAAAACGAGACTCTCCGTCGTTCACTTGAGGACCGGAAGCTCGTCGAAAGAGCCAAGGGTGTCCTAATGAAACGTTCAGGACTAGACGAGGACGAGGCATTTGAGCGGCTCCGTAAAAGTGCACGACAGAAGTCTCTCAAAATGGCGGACCTTGCAAGGTCAATCATCGACGCTGAAGAACTCTACGTCCCCTGAGTCTTCGTGACATAGGTACTCGGTCTCTGCCTATGGATGACGTCGGTGCAGATCACGAAGCCGAGTGTTTCGATGATCGCCATTGAACTGAATTTTACCAGGTGAGAAATCGGAATCTTGAGATTCATCCGTGAGGACACGACTGCCGAACCAAACTTGGCAACGGTTCCCCGCGACTCGAACTCGCAATTCGGTCCAATCAGGTGTTTGAACTTCAGTGATCAAAGCACTCCCAAATCGAATCGATGCGGGACCTTTGACCTCAGTCAACAATTCAAATCCAGACCGCTCCTGGCGTTCTGAATTTTGCTCCCACTCCTTCCATCCTGTCCCGTCTCGAAGCTCAATCAGTTGAGACTTTAGCCGAGACTTTACATCCAAGAACTCAGGATCCCCCGCGAGATTGGTGAATTCATACGGATCGATGGAGTACCGATAGAGCTCTTCGTGGCCGTCGGAGGTCAGGCTGTAACGCCATTCTTTCGAGCGAACCGAGAAGTGCGGGTAAAGTGTGCCGACATGCTCTCGATGCTGGCTATGATCCTTGCCCGGTAGAGCCGTGATCGCGACCGACGGCCCCGACCAAGACCCATCCGGGTCCAACAGCAGTGGCTTCATGCTGTGACCATCTAGCGGGTAGTTCGATCGGCCGGCGTGTGGGTCCGTTGGGAGCTCACACAGATCAACAAGCGTCGGGTAGACGTCGATCAATGAGACAGGCTGATCACAGGTCGTTCCCTCGGGCATCCCCTCGAGACCCGCGACGATCAGTGGAATCCTCGTACCGCTGTCCCAAAGCGTTTGCTTGTAGAGCGATTCTTTACCACCCACATGAAATCCATGATCGCTGGTCAAGATGACGATCGTATTCTCAGCATGTGTGCTGGCCGCAAGTCCGTCCAGAACGGTGCCTACCTGGTCGTCGATGAATGAAACGCAAGCCATGTAGGCTTGCAACCACCGTTTGAAGAGCTGCGGCCGATCGTCATGCTTGTGCAACATCTGATAGCGCCGAAAGGCGTACAATCGAGCGTTCGCCAAGCTGGGAGCACAGTCCTCCAAATCACCTTCCCTGAAACACTTTGGGACTTCGATTTCGTCAAGCGGGAACTTGTCGAAATACTTCTGGGGAGCGTAAAGCGGCGTGTGAGTTCGGCTGAATCCCGTGAAGAGTGCAAATGGCCGGTCGTGTTTCTGTTTGAGAACCTCCACCGTCCACGCCGCATGATCTTCGTCCGGCATGGCATCGCGATCCGTATCGGATTGATAACGCCAGGGTTTTCCAGAAAGACGCCATCCCTTGTAACCAGGGATCCCGTTTTCTGGATCCGCCGCGTAGTCGGGAATCATCG
>JBCBOO010000075.1:0-23115 GCA_039821235.1 Planctomycetota bacterium | reverse complement strand
CGAATCAGCGGCCAGTTGCGCCGTCTGCCGGGCCCACGCGATGGCATCGTCGATGTAGCCCACCGAGTCCACCAGCCCGATTTCGTTGGCTTTCTGCCCCGTCATGACCCGTCCGTCCGACCATTGTTCACGCGTCTGCATGGCCGCCGGTCGTCGCTGAGACACCAGTTCGATGAATCGCTGGTGAAATTGATCGGCAATTTGCTGCAACATCTCCATCTCGCCGTCTTCGAGCGGCCGCTGTGGCGTTCCGGCATCGATGCGATCACCGCTTTTGATGGGTGATGCGAGGACGTTGAACTGTCCCATGGTGTCTTGCAAATTGTAGACGTTCAAAATCACGCCAATCCCACCAATCAAGCTGGTCGGATGGGCATAGATCGCATCGCATTGACACGCGAGGTAGTAAGCGCCACCGGCCCCGACATCCAACACACTGGCGATGACTGGGATTTCGCGTTGACGACGGAGCCGCTGAAGTTCACTGGCGACCACATCGGAGGCTGTGACACCACCGCCCGGCGAGTTGATCCGCAGCACAACGGCCTGGATCGTGGCGTCGGCGACAATCGCATCGACTTTTTCGCGAAACAGGGCCACTGGACTTTCGCCCGAACCGACCAACCCGCTCGGAGCTCGGTCGACGATCAAGTCGTCCAAGTCCAGGATGGCAATTCGACCGTCCCGACGCTGCCCGGAGACAACCACGGGGCGGAGTGACGAAGCCCTCGAATCCGCAGGAAGACTGACTCGAGTCGTCAGTTCACCTCCCATTTCCATCCCACCGGAAAGCTCGACGTCACCATCGACTTCCATACCACCGCTCATGTTGACGGCACCCGCGTGCCGAAATGTTCTCTGGGCGCAACCTGTCAGTGACAGCAGCAAAAGCCCGTAAATCAGCCGCGCAAAGACCGCCCGTGGCAGATTTTGCAGGCTCCTCGATTCAGTCTTGGTAAGAGATAGCGAAGACACCGAATCGACAGATCAAGGGATTTGGGCAAAACTGGGAAGATTAACAGATTGCCTTTTGCAAAGTTTCGGCGGCATCACGCAAGTTCAATTTCTTGCCGAACGACTTAATTCATGCGATTTACCTCGCTCGTCCTCAAGAATCTCACCCGCCGACGCTTTCGCACCGCATTGACGCTCGCGGCATTGTCTTTGGCGGTCGCGAGCGTGGTTTCATTGCGTGGAATCGCGAAGGGTTTCACGCGCTCGTTTGCTGGGATTTACGAATCTCACGCGGTGGATGTCGTGGTTTCACGCCAAGGGACGGCCGACCGCGTGAGCAGCAGCATCGCCGAATCGTCGTCACAAAAAATTGAATCCGTCACCGGCGTCGATCGGGCGGACGGAGTCTTGCTGGAGACGTTGTCGCTCGAAGATCAACAGATCTATGGCATCCCCACCATGGGCATCGCCCAGGGCAGCTGGTTGCGAGACGACTTTCAATGGCTGGACCAACCCGCCGAAAAAGTAGACAAAGAATCGAACGAGACTCTTGCCGGAGTCCTGTCGCTCGGGGTGAACCTGGCCGATCGAGCCGGGCTGCAAGCCGGCGACACCGTAAACCTTTTCGAAGAACCTTATCGCGTCTCAGGCATTTTTGAGAGCGCAAGTGTCTGGGAGAATGGCGCGTTATTGATGCCGCTGCGGCAACTGCAAACGTTGACCGATCGCTCTGGCCAAGTCACCTATATCAACGTCGTCTTGGACCGTGACGTCCAATCTCAGCAGGCCGAGGAAGTGCTGCGAGCGATTGAGGCGATCGATCCGAAACTCAACGCGCTGGCGACCGAGATGTTTGTCGAAACCGACACGCGGATGAAGCTGGCTTCCGCGATGGCTTGGATGACCTCCATGATTGCACTCGCGATCGGAGCGGTGAGCACATTGAACACGATGATGACCAGCGTTTTGGAACGGACGCGTGAAATCGGTGTGTTGCGAGCGGTCGGTTGGTCGCGTCGGCGCGTGACCTGGATGATTCTCTGCGAGTCACTGCTTCTGGCGATCCTTGCCACGCTCGTTGGCGGGTGCTTGGCGTGGTTGGCAACCAATGCGATGAGCCGCCATCCCGTCGTCCGAGGCATCTTGGTTCCTTCCGTCGATGGCGGCTGCCTGGTCGAGGGCGCGGTATTGGCGGTGTTGATCGGCTTGGCCGGCGCGATGTTGCCCGCGCGACGTGCCGCTTCCATCATGCCCAGCGAGGCGATTCGCTCGATTTGATTTACTGCCCACCATTTCCCCAGCTCGTCTCCTCGTTGTTTGTCCCACCCCTCTGCGGAATGAATCCGTGAACGCAATCTTCCCTCACGTCGGCCCCCGCCACCCATCGCCGTCCGAGCCCGAGATCCAGCCGGTTGCGATCATCGGGGTGGGATGCCGTCTTCCGGGCGGCTGCGATGACGCGGAGTCTTATTGGAGGCTCTTGTCGGAGGGACACAGCGCAATTTCGGAGACTCCGGCGGATCGATGGAGTTTGCGAAAATTCTACGCGGCAGGAGAGTCACGCCCCGGGCGCACACAAAGCCGTCATGGAGGATTCGTCTCCGGGATCGACCGGTTTGACCCCAAGCTGTTCGGCATCTCACCCCGCGAAGCGTCGTGGATGGATCCACAACAGCGGATGTTGTTGGAGTCGGCTTATCGTGCGATCGAAGACGGCGGTGTACCCGTCGAGGCCATTGCGGGACGATCGGTTTCCGTTCATGTCGGCATCTCGAGTTTTGACTACGCCGTCGCGGGACTGAGCTTTCGCGACCGGGGTGTGATCGGTCCCTACAGCAACACCGGTGGCAGCAGCAGCATCGCTGCCAATCGAGTGTCGTACTGCTTTGACCTGCGTGGGGAAAGCGTTGCCGTCGACACGGCTTGCTCCTCCTCCTTGATTGCAACGCACTTGGCATGTCGATCCCTACAAGATCCGGCCAATGAAATGGCACTCGCCGGGGGCGTTAATGCGCTGTTACTGCCTGATTTCTATGTTGCATTCAGTCAGCTCGGCGTATTGTCACCGGACGGGCGATGCAAGACCTTCGACGCGGCCGCAAACGGGTATGTTCGCAGCGAAGGCGCGGGCATGATCTTGATGAAACGTCTCGGCGACGCCGTTCGGGATGGCGATCGCATTTATGCGGTCATCCGGGGCTCGGCAACCAACCAGGACGGCCGCACCGAAGGCATGACGGTTCCCAGCCAAGCGGCACAACAAACGCTGATGAAGTCAGCCATTCGCAATGCCGGCATTCAACCCACCGACGTGAACTATGTCGAGGCACACGGAACAGGAACACCGGTGGGTGATCCGATCGAAGCCGCCGCGATCGGAGAATGTTACGGAAGACCCGACGAACGCGAGTGCTACTTGGCGAGCGTCAAAACCAACGTCGGCCATTTGGAAGCGGGTGCGGGAATTGCAAGCGTGATCAAAGTCGCGTTGGCACTCCGTCATCGCGTCCTACCGGCACACCTTCACTTGGAAACACTCAATCCCAAGATTGACTTTGCGTCTTCGGGCCTGACCGTCCCACGAGAAACATGTTCCTGGCACTCGAACACGACAAGGCACGCGGCAATCAACGGGTTCGGATACGGAGGCGCGAATGCTCACCTGATCCTCTCGGAATATGAAACCACCGAAACGCCGCATTCACGGTCTCCCGTTTCCATTCGATCGGCACGAGCCCCCTCGGACTCGGTTGCCTGCTTGCCCTTGTCTGCACACAGCGAATCTTCTCTGGTGGAATCGGCCGCCTCTTGGGCCGACTGGTTGGACGATCAACACGAATCCCTCGAAGACATCGCGGGTTCCGCGGCGAGGCACCGCAGCCATCACGCTTGGCGAACGATGGTATTCGGCAAGACCAAACGCGAGTGGATTGCCCAGCTGCGACGACTCTCGGCGGGGTCAGCGCCATCGGACACAGTAACGCTCGCACCAACGATTCGTCGGGTGGATGCTTCGGCCCAAAAAGCTAACTTGCGTGGAAACGGAGAACTGGCTTTTGTCTGCAGTGGTCAGGGGCCGCAGTGGTGGGCGATGGGGCGCGGCATGCTGACGACGGGACGCGTCTTTCGAGAAACCATCCAACGCGCGGATCGAGAATTCGCCAAGTACGTTTCGTGGTCTTTGGTCGAAGAGCTCTCGCGCGGCGAACAAGACTCACGCATGCAGCAGACCTCCATCGCGCAGCCCTGCTTGTTCGCGTTGCAGGTCGCGTTAGCCGCCGAATGGCGCGCTCACGGGGTCCGGCCGACGATTCTCGTTGGACACAGCGTGGGTGAAATCGCCGCCGCACATCTTTCCGGAGCGCTCGGATTTTCGGATGCATGTTGCGTCGCCGTTCACCGCGGCCGCACGATGGACGCCGCCTCATCCAAGGGGGCAATGATCGCGGTGGGGCTCACGCGTGACGAAGTCGAACCGCGTTTAAAACACTTTGGCGAACGAGTTTCGATTGCGGCCATCAATGGCCCCGCCTCCCTGACGCTTTCGGGTGCGGCAGACGATATCGAACAACTGCAACACGAGTTCGATCGACAAGGAGCCTTTTGTCGACGCCTGCAGGTGGAATACGCTTTCCACAGCGCCCAAATGGATCCGGTTCGTGATGAACTGCTACGAGTGCTCTCGGGAATCGAGCCCCGTCCGACGAAGACGCCCATGATTTCCACCGTGACCGGTCGACCGATCCGTGGCGAAGAACTCGATGGTCAATACTGGTGGAAAAACGTCCGCCAAGGGGTGTTGTTTGCCGATGCCATGAGCGTGCTGGCCGAACGCGACGTCGCCTTTGCGATTGAACTTGGTCCTCATCCGGTACTCGCGTATGCCATGGCAGAGTGTTTCGGTTCGTACCAGAAGACACTGGAGACGGTTCCGTCTCTGCATCGAAAACAAGTTGACGCCGATCAATTCGCATGGTCACTCAGCAAGCTCTACGGCTGGGGATACAACGTCGACTGGGGAGCAGTTCATCCGGGGACGCCGAAACGATACGAGTTTCCAAAACTGGTCATGTCTCGGGATTCGCTTTGGTCGGAGTCGTTTGATTCGGCGACCAGTCGATCCGAGTCACACTGGGACGCGGTTTTGGGAGACCGAGTCGATGGGATGGCCAACGTGTGGCAGCAACGCGTCGATCTGGCCCTCCATTCCCGTTTCGCGGATCACCGCGTTCGGAATTCGTGTGTCTTTCCCGCAGCCGGGATGTTGACCCTGGCGCTCGCGGCCGCCCGGCGAATGGGGCAGGCGTCGACTTCTCAATCCCTCCAGCATTCGGAGCCGACGACGGAGTGCATTCCGCTACGTTCGTTCCGTCTTCAGAGCCCGTGTCTTTTCGATCAAGACCGTCCGATTCATCTTGAGACGCGATACGCTCAAGACCGAAATCGTTTGACGCTGGCGAGCCGGGCCGTGGATGAATCGGAGTGGCAACCGATCGCGACCATTGACTGGTCGTCCGAGCGAGCGACAGAACCCTTGCCGTTTGAGGAAGCCAAGCCTGCCGACGATCACGAGAACCTCCAAACCGTTTCGCACGACCAACTCTACCGGCACTGCCGTGACTTGGGACTGCATTACGGTGAAGGGTTTCGCGGCGTTCGAGAAGCGAAACGCGACGATCACGAAGCTTGGATCCGATTCGAGCTTCCGTCGACGGAAAGTGGTTTTCGAGATCCTCTCAGCGACATGGCCGCAGTGCTTGACAGTTGCTTTCACGGGATGATCGTCGCCGACCCTGATTTCAATGATTCTGACGGGGGCCTGTATCTGCCACAACGAATTGAATCGCTGGACAGCTGGGACGCCCACGAAGTCCGAAGTGGCTTCGCACGCGTAACGATCACACACAAAGACCAGTACCGCATGATCGCGGACCTGGACCTATATGATTCCGATGACAGACCTTTCGCAGCCATTCGCGGATTTGAAAGTGTTCGTGTGGCGGGAACGGGACGACAATCATCGATCGACGGCTTGCTTTATCAACTGATCTGGAAACCAAGCGAACCACCTGCGCAGCCTGTCGAACCAGTCGTGAATCCTCGCAAGTGGATCGTCTTCACGGATCAGTGCGGCCTGGCGGCGGACATTGAACCGGATTTACCGCCCGCTGATCGCGTGATCAAAGTGCAGCACGGTGCCGGCTTCAAACGCCTCCACGAAGACTCCTTCATCATCGATCCAGAGTGCGAACAGCACTTTCACCGCCTGCTGGCAGATGTGGGTGATGGAGTCACGGACATCGTTTATTGCTGGGGATTGGACGGCCCCGATAACGTGGAGCTGTCCGCGGAGGTCCTTGAGAAGTCATCTCAGCTGACAACGGTCGCGCCGTTGCATTTGGTACGGTCTTGGCAAACGGCGTCGGAGTCGGGTGGGCAGCAACAAGTCGCTCGCCTGGCGATCGTGACGCTGCAGAGTCAGCCACTACCCAAAGAACAATCGCCCTTGAGTTTGGCGGCAGCTCCGTTGATCGGATTCGGACGCGTCATCGTCAGCGAATGCGCCTCGTTGAAAACCAAGCTGATTGATCTTTCGGACGACACCGCTTCGCAGCGACGTGGGTTGCTGGGTGATCTTCTGGAACATCATGATGACGAAGATGAGATTTTGTACCAAGATGAGATCCGATGGGTGCGCCGATTCGTGGCCGTCTCGGAGCATCCCGGTCCGGTTCAGGCGGCCCCAAAACACCGCAGTGTATTGCGCCGCGGCGAATCGGCTGCCATCCAACAATTACGTTTCGAGTCATCACCGCACGCGGAGTTGGCGGACCATGAAATTGAAATGGAAGTGGTCGCGGCGGGATTGAATTTTAGCGACGTGATGAAGGCACTGGACCTTTATCCAGGCTTGCCAGACGGGCCGCCGATCTTGGGTGCCGAATGCAGCGGACGGGTTTCGCGTGTAGGGCGAAGCGTCTCGCGGTTTCGAATCGGCGAGGAAGTCTTTGGCGTCGCGCCCGGCGGTTTTGCAAGCCACGTCGTCGTGGACGAGCGGCTTGTCGCTGCCAAGCCGAAGAGCCTGTCCCATCAGGAAGCGGCTGCGATTCCCATTGCATTCTTGACAGCCGATCATGCACTCCATCACTGCGCACGAATGCAATCGCGCGACCGCGTCTTGATTCATGCGGCCAGCGGCGGTGTCGGCATCGCCGCCATGCAACTTGCCAAACTCGCCGGAGTCACGTTCTTTGGGACGGCAGGGACGGATGAAAAACGCGACTACGTTCTTCGCGCGGGCGCGGCACGCGTGATGAATTCTCGGGACTTGCGATTTGCGAGTGAGACACTGGAGGAAACCAACGGAGAAGGCATCGACATCGTCCTCAACTCCTTGCCAGGCGAAGCAATCGCCAAGGGAATTTCGATCCTGCGCACCGGAGGTCGATTTCTTGAAATCGGTAAGCGTGATATTTACAACGACGCGCCGCTGGGAATGGAGCCTTTTCGAAACAATTTGGCTTTCTTCGCCATCGATCTTGATCAGTTGATTCGTGAGCAACCCGCAGTCATCGGTCAACGCCTTGGATCGCTGGTGCCAAGGTTCGAATCGGGCGAACTGAAACCGCTGCCGGTAAAGTCTTTCGATGCGACGGAGGTACGTGATGCGTTTCGGTTCATGCAGCAAGCCCAACACATCGGCAAGGTCGTTGTCGATTTTCAAGCCTCTTTGACGGATGTTTTCTTGGGAGAAAGCGATCCGTTTCGTGCGAAGGCGGACCGAAGCTACTGGATCGCGGGCGGTCTGGGTGGCTTCGGATTTCGCGTCGCACAGTGGCTGGCCGAACGGGGCGCGAAACACCTGGTGCTGGGCGGTCGCAGCGGCCGCGTGAACGCGGATTCGATGCCGGCGTTGGATCGACTGCGCGAACAAGGCGTCGACGTGAAGATCTTGCCGGTTGATTTAACGGATGCCGTGTCGGTGACGCGCGCCGCCGAACAGATTGAACGCGAAGGCCCGGCTTTGGCGGGCGTCTTTCACACCGCGATGGTGTTGGAGGACCGTTTGATCGCCGATCTCGATCGCGAGACGTTGGAACGTGTCTTGAGACCAAAGGTGCAAGGCGGTTGGAACTTGCACGCCGCAACGGAAGATTTGGATCTGGAACAGTTCGTCTTGTTCTCGTCGCTTTCCAGCGTTTTCGGACACGCCGGGCAAGCCAACTATTCCGCGGCCAATTCACTGCTCGATTCGCTGGGTCACTATCGTCGTTCGATCGGGATGCCGGCAACGGTGATCAATTGGGGTCACGTCGGGAACGTGGGCTATCTCTCACGACGTGGCGAATTGAGCCAACGCTTGGAACGCCAGGGCGTGCTCACGTTCAGTGACGACGAAGCAATGCAATGCTTGGATCGGGCCATCGGAACGGACGCGATTCAGTGGAGCGTGCTGCGAATGGACTGGACCGTCTGGCGTGGTTTGGGAATCACGGGCAACGTATCACCACGATTCGCCGGGCTGCTTCAAGGCAAACGTCAATCGAACGCGAGCGACCGGGTGGTCACACCGGCGGACATTCGCGATGCCGGCGGTGACGAACGAATGACCATGATCAGCGAACTGGTTGGCAAGAAGGTTGCAACGCTGCTGGGCATCGAGCCGGAACGAATGCCCTGGGATCAACCCCTGCTTTCACTCGGGCTCGACTCGCTGATGGCCGTTGAAATGCGAAACTGGGTCGAAAATCAATTGCAAATCGATTTGCCGATCGCCACATTGATGCGAGGCAACGGTTTGGAGGAAATCTGCCAAACCATTGCGTGTGCTTTCGGTTCGGCGGACGAAAAAGAGTCCAAGCAGACAACGACCGCGGATGCCGAACCGAACGAGACGGCCGAATTATTGGACCGCTTGTCCGAGATGTCCGACGATGACGTTGACGCGCTCCTGTCCGAAATGATGAACGACAACCAAAGCGAATCAACCGGTGGATGAAAAGCTTGCCAACCTTTCGCCAGCCCAAAAGCGTGAACTTCTCGCAAGGCTGTTGAAGGAAAAACAGCGTCGCGAGGGCAACGCGCGCGCGACGGCGATCACCAAGTCGATGCAGGATTCGAATTCGTCTCCGGCAGAGTTCCCATTGTCAGCCGGTCAGCAAGCCCTTTGGTATGGTTACCGGCGCGATCCACGTCAAACCGCCTACAACGTTTTCTTGCCGTCCCGTTTCCCCGACGGTATGGATCTCAAGCATCTCCAGCAAGCGGTTCAGACGTTGGTCGATCGCCACGACGCGTTGCGGACGACGTTTGGTGAGTCGTCGAGTGATCGGCATCCCATCCAACGGGTCGCGCGTACCGCCGCCGCCGACTTCCAAGTCATCGATGCGGGTTCTTGGTCGGAGAAGAAACTGCGCCGACGGGTTCTCGCCGAAACGCAGCGGCCTTTTGATCTTTCGACAGGCCCCCTGTTGCGGGTCGGTTGTTTTCAGGTGGCAGGCAGCGATTTGGTGATCGTCGCAACGACGCACCATATCGTCGTCGACTTTTGGTCGCTCGTGCTCATGATGTCCGAGGTTGAACAGCTCTACCTCGGCCACACGTTGCCGCCGGCGAGTAATCACTACGCCGATTTCGTCGCTTCGCAAACCAATCTGATCAAGGGTTCGGAGGGACAGCGTCTCACAACGTTCTGGACGGACCAACTGGCCAAAACCTCTCCGCGACTGGCACTCCCCACGGACTACATTCGGCCCGCGCGGTTCACGCACCGAGCGGACGTCCAGCCGTTTCAATTGTCGGGGGACGTTGTTCGGCAAATCAACGAACTCGCCAAGCGACTTCATGTGACCGAAAACGCGATCGTACTCGCAATGCTGCAGGCGACGTTGGCAAGGTTTTCGGAGCAAGATTCTTTCGCGGTTGGCACGCCCTATTCGGGTCGCCTTCATCAGCGGTTTGAGAACACCGTCGGTTTCTTCGTCAACGTTCTGCCGATTGCGGCCGACGTGTCGAATAACCCATCTTTGGAGGACCTGAGCGTTCAAGTGGGACGACGCATGGTCGACGCGCTTGCCAATGAGGCGTTGCCATTCGCCGAAATGGTGCGAGCCGTTTCGCCTGCGCGCGACAGCAGCCACCATCCGTTATTCCAAGTGTCGTGCACGTTCGAAAAGTCGCACTTGACGGAAGAACAGGGGCGAGCCGGATTCCTGCTGGGCGATGATCAAGTCAAACGACTCTTCGCGGGCTTGAGCCAAGAGAGCTACTTTCTCGAACATCCGACGTGCCACTATGACTTGGAGTTTGTCTTTGAATTCTCCAGTCAACGACTTCGAGGAATGGCCTGCTACTGCCGGGACCTTTTTCACGCGAAGACGATTGAAACGCTCGTCGATCAATTCAAAGCCTTCACCGAGGACGCGCTGAACCACCCGGCACTGCCGGTGAAATCGATGCTGTGGAGAACCAATTCCGCGGATACCAAACGGGCGACTGCCCTGATGACTGAGCCGACGGATTCAATCGAGACAGAGACGATTCGCGACCTGCTCACGGAGCAGGGCTCGCACGAGGAATGGGTTTCGCAGGCACATCGGGCTGCGAGTCAGTTGCGTGAGTTGGGCGTTCAGTCCGGAGACTTCGTTCCCGTGTACATGCCGCGCGGACGTGACGCTTGGGTGTGCCTGTTGGGCGTCATGTTTTCGGGGGCGACACCCATTCCCATCGATTCGGATCAACCAGCGGTCTCCATGGAAACTCTCTTAGAAGATGCCGCCTGCACCAAGTTCATCGCGGGTGATTCGGTGGTGTCTTCGGAGTCGCGATTGACGCAGATTGATCCGGCGACGCTTCGGCTAAGCACACGTGTCAGCGACGCCGAAGGACCGCCGAGCCTGACGCCCACGGATCTCGCGTACATCATTTTCACGTCCGGCTCGACGGGGCGACCCAAAGGTGTCAAGGTCTCACACGGTGCCATTTGCAACACGCTGCGTTGGAGGGAAAAGTCGATTTCGCTAACGCGAAGCGACCGTGTGCTGATCTTGCTGTCGCACCAGTTTGACGCTTCGATGGCGGTTGTCCTCAGTACGATTCATCAGGGGGCAACTCCCGTCTGGCCATGTGGCAATTCGAGCTCGCTCGACTTGGACGAACTCGTCAACCAGATCATTCAGGAAGCAATCACGGTGCTCCCCGCCGTCCCAAGTCTGCTGCGGGCGATCAGCACGCATCGGCGTTTCGCGGAATGCGGTTCGCTTCGAGAGATTTGGAGCGGCGGTGAATCACTTTCCAACGAAGTGGTGGAGGCCTACCGGCGCACGCACGGTTGTTCGGTCTGGAACCTCTACGGTCCGACGGAAGCCGCCGTGGAAGCCACCGCGATGCACGTGACCGACACCGATCCACGATCCGGCGTGCCAATCGGATTCCCAATCGATGGTTGCCGCGTTCTGATCGTCGATGCTTATCGGCAAATCGTACCGGACGGTGTTCCCGGTGAGATTGCAATTGGCGGCAGGGGACTGGCCGAGGGTTATCTGAATCGCGATTCAATGACCAAACAGAAATTCGTTTCACTGCAGGTGGGAAACGAGTCTCTGCGCGTCTATCTCACGGGCGATCGAGGCCGGGTTCGCCACGATGGCTCGATCGAGTTCTTGGGCCGCATCGACCATCAAGTCAAGCTGCGCGGCTACCGAATCGAACTGGAAGAAATCGACGCCGTGCTCGGTCAACATCCGGACGTACTTCGTGGAGCGGTGAAGGTCTGTCAGGTTGGTCAAGAAGACTCGCTCGTCGCTTACGTTGAACTCGTCAATCGCCAACCCCAAACGGTCCACTCGGTCCCATTCGTCCAACGAGCTCGGCGCGGTGGGCCGTCTACCGATGCGTCTCAAGCGACCGTCGCATCCTTGCAGCCTTCCGAAACCGATCGCGAATCCACGGCAATTGCATCGCTGCGGCGGTTCCTGTCCGACAAGTTGCCCGCTTACAAACGTCCCCAGCGGGTCGTTGCACTCGACACCCTACCCGTCGGCACCAGCGGCAAGGTGCTTCGTGACCAGTTGCCAAATCCCCCGATGCAGACAACCGAAGCAACCCCCGCCGAGCAGTCTCCGCTCGAACGCTACTTGCACAAGGCGTTTGTCAAGCATCTTGGCGAGGTCGAAATAAGCGACGATGAGAACTTCTTTGAGGCGGGCGGCACCTCCCTGCAAGCAGCGATGCTGACCAGTGACCTGTCGGCGGAGCTGAATTTCTCGGTGCCCAGTTCATTGCTGTTTGATCTCGGCGATGTCCAGTCGGTTGCCGCTCGTTTGGCTCAACTCCATCCCGAGCCGATTGGCGATCGGTTTGGCGAAGACTCGCTGCGTGTTTCGAGTCAACGGCGTGATGAACTTGCGATGGATTCGCTGCTGGCGGACTTCGCGAAACCGCATGACCGGAACTCGCATGCACCCAACGTGTTCATGATTCATCCGCCGGGCGGGATCGTGATCTGCTATCGCGATCTTGCCAAAGAACTCTCGGACGACGTGACACTCGTCGCGGTCAGATCCAGGGGACTGCATGGCGACGAACCGCTGCCGATCTCTCTGGCAGAGATGGCCGCCGAGTATGTGGATGCGATCCGAAGCCGGCAACCGAAAGGCCCGTATTATCTTGGGGGATGGTCGCTTGGCGGGGTCATCGCGTTTGAAGTCGCGCGACAGCTCCGGGAAGCGAACGGTGAAGTGCGAAACTTGATCCTGCTCGACTCCACAGTCCCGGAAGGCGTCGACGTGGAATCCGCTTCGGTGGGTCGGGAATATGGCCTGGACTTTTCCTTGGAACAGCTGGCGTCGATGTCGCCGGAGGAACAACTTCCATTTCTCTACGAACATGCCGATCGATTGGGTGTCCTCGATGATTCCGCACCCGAGTTGGTGGTCGCAAAGTTCTTGGAGGACCTGCGGCGACTCTTTTCATGCCACGTTGACCTTTGCCGAACCTACGCGGTTCAAGCGATCGATATCCCGGTGTTATTGTTTCGTCCCACCGAGGTCGTTGGTGAACCCGATGCAAGAAACGACCGCGGCTGGGGCCGTTGGGTGAGTCATGTGGAAGTGCAAAAAGTACCCGGCCACCATCACAGCATGGTTCAATCCAAGGGAGCCCACGAAATGGCCCGTTCGATCGCCCAGATGGTGCGCGACAACTGAGACTCGTTGCTAAGCGAATTGTTTTGCACGACTCGTGTTGACTGCGGTGTCGCCTTTCGTGCCGCCCCGCGAGTCTCCCTTCTTGTCGAACTGCAAATCGTCCAAATAGGGACCGTCGAAGATTTCACGCCACCACAGCGCGGCGTCGTGCTGCGACCACTGTGCCTCAACCGTGCAGGCGGACAGCTCCGCTGCCAAGTGCAATGCGGAGGGCTGGCGTTCTTGTGGATCGCGGCGAAGGCAACGCATCAGGACGGATTGCAACTCCCGGCAAATCGGCTGGCCAATCTTCTCTTCCGGCCACTCGGCTTCACCGTGCAACTTGCTCGCGCACACATCCGCGCTGGTGGGTCCATCAAATGGTGGTTGGCCACACAGCAGGGTGTAGCCGACGGCTCCGATCGAATAGACGTCGCTCAACCGGTCGGCCGAGGAAGCGTCACGGATGGCTTCGGGCGACATGTACAGCGGGGTGCCGGTCAATGAATCGGTTCGTGTGATTTGCAAGGACTCATGGTCCAACTGCTTGGCCAATCCAAAGTCGAGCACCTTGACAAGATCGTGAATTCCGCTTCGTGAAGTCAACAAGACGTTCGCGGGTTTGATATCGCGGTGGACCATTCCGGCTTCGTGCGCTTCGGCGATCGAGCCGCAGATTTGCATGAGCAGATAAATGACTCGTTCGGCCGGTTGGCGACCATAGTGATCGACCAATTGTTCCAAAGAAATACCGTCGACGAATTCCATGACATAAAAGAACGTCCCTTCCTCAGTGCGACCGAAGTCATAGATTTCGATGGTATTGGGATGAGTCAAACTTGCCGACAGCTGTACCTCCCGCTGAAACCGTGCCAGCGAGCGTTCGTTCGCATCGGCATTGCTGAGGACCTTGATCGCAACCTTACGTTCGAGCAGCCCGTGAGCGCCGAGGTACACCGTTCCCATCCCGCCCTGACCAATTCGCTGCTGCAGCTCATACTGCCCCAGGCGACGGTTCAATTCTTCGACACGCTCGCGCGACGTTTGCCTTGGTCGAGTGATCCACGAAATCGCCAACAGCGTTGCGGCGGCCAATAGAACCGATGCGACGAGCGTGAGGAACGCGTTTCTCAAGATCCGAAGTGAAACGAACGCTTCGTCGACATCCAGTTCGGTGGTAACTCCGAAACTGTAGCGGGGCAACCAAGTCCAGGCGCCCACGACCGCGACGCCTCGGTAGTCTTCGTATCCGATCACATCCACGCCACTTCCTCCTCGGGTCGCCGCATCCGCCATCCGTGTTTTAGGCCAACGGGAAGCGTCTTCGCCGCTGGCACTACTGCGGCGAAGGTCGCGCCCCGGGTTGCGAACGTGAACATTCAGCAGGCTGGATTGCCCGGGTTTCAATAGCCGGGCGGAAACCAACTCCGGTTCGAACCGGCTCTTGGAAATGAGGACGGCGTTTCGATCGAACGCGTAGGTTTCGCCACTGTCACCCATTCGGGCAACCGTCAAGATCTCCGTGAAGCGATCGGAGGGGTCAATGAAGAGCGCGACATTGCCCAAATACTGCAGGTCTTGCCGCAACGGAGCCACGGCACACATCATGGCGTGAGAGAACCCTTCGCGCCCCTGATCGGTGACGACAAACTCAGGAGTGAAGGGAAGAATGATGGCCGGGTTTCCGGCGACCAACTCGCGTTGCACTGTCTCGGCGATCGGAACCTGTGCGCCAACGGCTTCGCCAAGACTCGATCGCAGCACGCGTCCAAAGGGATCCAAGATCGCCCATCCCAAGTAGCCGTGGTCGAGCAACCAACGCGATTGGATTTCAATCTCCGCGTCCACTTTGGATTCCGCCGACGATTGACTTCCGGACGGACCGGGACTGAGCGGCTGAACGGTTTGAAAAGCGAATGCTTGGAACGAAGGGTCCGAAGCGAACTCCGAAACGCGACTCGTTTGGTCTTCCAACCAGAGTTTGAGAGCGCCCACGTTCGCTGTGAGAACCGTCTGCAGTGAGTCCTGGATCCCGCGACGAACGCTGCCACGAACCAAGACCGCGACGTAGGCGGTCGCAGCCAACAGCAGCACGACCACGGCGGTCGCGATGATGGGAGACAACGGACCGACGGCCGAAGAACGGACGACGCTGAAAATCGTCGATTGACCGAGTCCGCGACGACTGTCAGGTGCCACGTCCAACGTGGCCCATTGTGAGCGAGTCGTTTGGTCCTTTTGTTCTCGGCTCATTCAGGGTTCCAAGGTACGTCGAAGCCTTCGCCGTCAGTATAGAGCAACGACGTGTGTCCGAACGACTGCCCCAACGCGACAAGCCCCAACGCATCAATTAAACTCCAGGACGCTTTGCAATCCTACCGCCTGAGAAGATCCATGGCTTTCAAGACCTTTTTTTTCGTCGCTGCGGCGACGTTTCTGCTGACGTTGCCGAACAAGACCACGGCGGCAGAGTCTCCCAACGTCCTTTTGATTCTGATGGACGACATGGGTGTGGTCGATCTTTCCGTCGAAGGCAGTCAATTCTACCGATCGCCGCGGATCGATCAGATCGCCAAGGGTGGCATGCGATTCACACAGGGCTATGCAACCTGCTGCGTTTGCAGTCCCTCACGGGCGAGCATCCAGCTCGGAACGTTTGCGCCACGTCACGGCATCACGGACTGGATCGGTGCGGCGGCGGGCATGAACTGGAAACGCCCCAATCGAGTGTTGCCTTCGGAATACGTGCGTGACTTGCCGGCCGACCAAACCACGATCGCCGAAGCGTTTCAAGAAGCCGGCTACGCGACCTTTTTCGCCGGCAAATGGCACCTGGGAAGTAAGGGATCATGGCCCGAAGATCACGGCTATCAAATCAACGTGGGTGGGCACGATCGAGGCAGTCCACCCGGAGGCTACTTTGCACCGTATGACAATCCACGAATGAAAAGTGGCCCCGACGGGGAATCGCTTCCGATGCGTCTTGCGGACGAGACGGCAAGCTTTATTCGCCGGAACAACGCGAAGCCCTTCTTCGCAATGCTTTCGTTCTACAGCGTTCATGGTCCCGTTCAGACAACCAAGCCGCTGTGGAATAAATATCGAAGCCTCGCGCCGACGCTCGCACCTGGAAAGGAACGTTTCAAAATCGACCGCACCATGCCGGTGCGGCAAGTCCAGGATCATCCCGTTTATGCTGGCATGGTGGAAACCGTTGATTCCGCGATTGGGACAGTCTTGGATGAGCTAGCGTCGCTTGATTTGATCGACAACACGATCGTCGTCTTCACGAGCGACAATGGTGGCGTTTCTTCGGGAGACGCGTACTGCACCTCTAACCTGCCCTATCGAGGTGGGAAGGGAAGACAGTGGGAGGGCGGTATCCGTGAGCCGTTTTACATCCATTATCCGCCACGCATCCAACCCGGTTCGCTTTGCGATGTGCCGGTGACGGGCGCCGACTTGTACCCGACGCTCTTGGAACTGTGTGGATTGCCGCTACGCCCCGAACAGCACCTCGATGGCGTCAGCCTCGTGCCGTTGCTGCAGGGAAAGTCAATTGCGGATCGACCGCTTTACTGGCACTACCCACACTATGGCAATCAAGGCGGCGAACCACATGCCATGATCCGGCGCGGACCGTGGAAGCTGATTCATTACTACGAAGATGGACGCAACGAACTCTACAACGTGATCACTGACATCGGTGAGCAGAGCAACGTGGCACTGACCCAACCGGCAACGACCGCCGAGTTGTGGAACGACTTGGATGCGTATCTCAAACGTGTCGGTGCAAACCGGCCCAAGCCAGACGCTCGTTATGATCCAAAAGCGACGGAGCAGTTTTATCGACGCTTGCAAACGCAACAGAAAGAACGACTCGAGGACTTTCACGCAAAAATTCTGACGCCTGACTGGGAGCCCAATCCGAATTGGTGGGGCTCACTTCGCACGATCGATTGATCCCACGATGCGAAGGAATGAGCGTCAGGCAAGCTTTAACACGAACGGTTTCCTTTGAATAAAAAAGGTGCGTTCGTGCACATTCTGAGGTATCATGGAGTGGGCTTGACAGCTGCCGGCACCTATCGCTAGCAGTGAAGCGTCAAGTATTCGAAAACCGACTGGAGCGAGCCAGCTGAGTCATTCACCGCTTTGAATTCAATGCGAGTCCGACAGGTGATTTCGTTTGAGTTGCGGTGTAGCTAGCAGGAAGACGCTTCATTTGGCGAGTTTCCTGTCTTGCTGAGGAGGTCGACTCAATGGGGTCCATTTCGAAGAACGGTCCTGGTGACTTGGAGGAGGACGGCGATGCGGGTGCATCGGCGATCGAACGCTTCTTCCGGGGAATCAGCGAGTTCATCTTTCACTCCAAACTGGGTGTCGCGGACGTCCAACTCGTCGACTACGTGGGCGATTTGATGCTCCGTTTCGTCCGCGTCGATTCGTTGTATTCGTTGCGGCAGAGTGATGGCATGCGAGCACGGCACATCCTGGAAATGGTGTCCGAGGCGGAACGGCGAATCGGATTGGCGAAACGCGAAGTCTATCGGCATGTCGGCGACTTCACGCTGTTTTGGTCCGGAATGTATCCGGAAAGTTTGGGCGAGTCGTCCAGCTCATCTCGGTCAGCGGGACGCTTGGTCAACTACTGCCATCAAGGCAAACGAGCTTACGCAAAGGCAGCCGAAATCGAGGGCGGCGAAGATCGTCCGCCGTCGGAGTTGATTCACCGTATGAGCGAACACTTTGAAATGTGTGCTTACGGGCTTCGCGAGATCCGTCGCTACTGGGAAGAAGAAGACACCGGCGAAGGCTTGCTGATTCAATAAGACTCGCGTGCCTGGTCACGACTCACGACTCGTGCTTGGCATTCAGATCAAACCCGAAACGACACCGCTCCGCTTGGCGTTTGCCTTCGCGTTCAACAGAATAGCCCTGTCACTTGAGCAGGTGTTTAGAGAGAAAGCGAGTCATCATCGTCCTTAGATGCATCGCAGTCCCACGCCCTTCGCTGACCGAGTGGCTGCGGTTGGGGTAAATGAACATTTCGATCTGCTTGTTGTTTTCGACCAGTGTGTTGACCAGCTTCTCTGTCGCTTGGTAGTGCACGTTGTCATCGGCGGTGCCATGAATGACCATCAGCTCGCCTTCGAGTTGATCTGCGAAGTGAATCGCAGATCCCATTCGGTATCCTTTCACATTGTCCGTTGGCAGGCCCATGTACCGCTCTTGGTAAATGGTGTCGTAGTAAGCGAGGTTGGCGACCGGCGCGACGGCGAGACCGACTTTGAATCGATCTCCGTGGCGGAACATGGCGTGTAACGTGGACGTTCCACCGCCGCTCCAACCCCAAACGCCAACACGTTCGGGATCAATCTCGGGATTTTGCTCCAGCAAACTTGCTACGGCTGCGGCTTGGTCATTCGGTCCAACCGTTCCGACCCTGCGATAGACCGACTTTCGAAACTCTCGTCCTCGTGGCACCTTGGTTCCACGATTGTCCATGCTGACGACCATGATCCCGCGTTGTGCGAGCATTTGATGCCAGAGTCCCGTCGTTCCCATCCACCGATTCATCACCGTCGATCCCGCGGGCTCTCCATAGACATGAACCAGCAGAGAGTGTTTTGCAGACGGTGAGGGTTTCGTCGGATTCAGTCGCCAACCGTCCAGGGTGGTCTCGCCGGTATCGACCTGGAAAAAAACAAACAAAGGCAGTCCCAACGCATCCAGTTTCTCGCGAAGCGCTTGATTGTCTTCGAGCGTGCGGAGTGTCTTGTGAGATGGCAGTTCGACCAGTTCGGTCACTGGAGGGGACGCGGTGGTGCTGTAATTGTGAATCGCAAACTGACCGTCATCCGACAAGGTGTAGGTGTGTACGCCGGTTGAATCGGCCGGTGTGACTCGTGTCACCTTGCCCGACTCGACACCCACGGAATAGAGGAAGCGTTCGGTCGCGGAGTCGGGAGATGAAATGATGTAGGCAAGTGGCTCGCCGTCGGCTTGTGCCCGGATTCCCAGTAACTCCATGACGTCGAAGTTGTCGTTGGTCAGCCGTGTCATCTTGCCCGTTGCAACTTCGACGCGATACAGCTGCCGCCAACCGGCGCGATCGCTTTGATAGAGGAACGATTCGGAATCCCGCAGGAAAAAAAGTTCCGTCTGGAGATCGATCCATGCGTCGTCGGTTTCCGAAAAGATGGCTCGTTTGGTAAGCGAGTCAAAATCAACGAGTGTCAGCGTTTCGGTGTTTTGCAAACGGTTGAGTTGACGGACGAGAAGCTCGCCAGTCTTCTCCACCCACTGAATGCGCGGTAGGTAGTTTTCACGTGCATCGCCGGGCATCTCGATTCGCCGATGAACACCACTGGGGATGTCGACGATGAATAGCTGGACCGCCGAATTGAGCGTGCCCGCTTTGGGATAAGCAAAGACTTTGGTTTGCGGATAGAGCGAATCGGTGTTGTTGATCATGGTGAAATCGGACACGCCCGTGGTGTCAAATTTCCAATACGCGATCTTGCTGCCATCAGGGCTCCAGCGGAATCCGTCTCGCAATCGAAACTCTTCCTCATAAACCCAGTCCGACATTCCGTTCAGGATTCGCGGTGAGGCGCGCTGGGTGACGCGGCGGATTTCGCCGGAACCGAGTTTTTCCAAATAGACGTCGCCGTCCAAAACGTAAGCAACGGAATCTCCGGTGGGAGAAAATTTCGCGTACATCAGCGAGGACGGGGTGGCATCGCCACCCAGCTTGTGAAGCTGACCCGATGCACGATCAAGCACCCAGTAGTCGCCGCGCGTGTTCGCCCGCCAAACACGTTTCGTGTTGGTAAAGATCAAGACACGACCAAGGTCTTTGGTCCAAAAGTGGTCGCTGACCGAAAGCGGCTTTGCTTCCTTCGGAGGGATCAGGTCTCGGCCACTGACCAGGACTTCTTTTTCACCGGTGGCGGCATCGTATCCGACCAGGGACATCCCCGGTTCGCCTTCGACAGTCTCCTTCACGACATAGCGGGACGTGCCCGCTGCGGAAGGAATCCACTTTGCAGAGACCGCCTTCGCACCAAATTCCGACTTTCCGTAGATTCGGTCAACGGTAAGGAACTTGCCCGCCTCTGGATCGTCTTGCGCTCCCACCCCTGTCGGGGCAGCTGCCAAGAATACGCCCATCACGAGGACGGAAGCGAAAGCAGGAAGGCGAACGAATGGAGCGAAGCCGAAGCCGTGGGGGCGATCAATCAAGGTGATTCGTCGATGTTTTTCAGGAACTTGAAGATGTCACTGTCCGTGGTCAAGATCATCGTCGTGTCCTGGTCGAGCATCTCTTGGTACGTTTCCATGGTTTTGATGAAAGCGTAAAACGAAATGGCATCTTGGCTTTGGTTGTAGGCACTCGCGTAGATTTCGGTCGCTTTCGCGTCCGCTTCACCGCGAATCTCCTGAACCGTCTTGTAAGCTTCGGACTCGATCTCCAAGAGATCTCTCTCTTTTTTACCGATGATTTTGGCCGCTTCGCCGGCACCTTCACTGCGAAAACGTTCGGCGATTTGCTGACGTTCGCTGATCATACGATCGAAGATGCGGCGTTGGACACTCTCATTGTAATTGATCCGTTTGAAACGCACGTCGAGGAGTTCGATACCGAAATCGACCAGTTTTTCCGCCGACTTGGTGAAGATCTCTTCCTCGATTTTGCCCCGCCCTTTTTTGATCGGATAGAGCACGCCGATATTGCCCGGTGCGTCAGCAATGGTGGCGTCTACGGACGGTTCACGATCCTTGGTCGATCGCACGAGTTCAATCAGCTCGTGTTTGGCGATTGCGTTTCGAGTTTCGCTGCCCAAGATGTCATTCAGGCGGGACTGGGCACTGCGTTCGTCACGAAGCCGCAGGAAGTATTGTTTCGCATCGCTGATTCGCCAGCGTCCGAACGTGTCGACGACGATGTAAGTCTTGTCTTTGGTCGGCATTTCATTCGGGCGTCCGTCCCACTCGAGAATCCGGTTCTCGACACGGGTGACCTCCTGAACGAACGGGAACTTGAAATGCAGCCCCGCATCGGTGATCGGTTCCCCGATCGGTTTACCAAACTGGGTAATAATGACCTGTTCGGTCTCTTTGACGGTGTAGCCGCACGCGTAGAGGACGAAGGCGACGGCAACAACGAAGGCGGCGATTAATGGAATGGGTAAACGTTTCATTAGTTCACGCCTCCTTGAGTCGAAAGGGGAAGGAGCGGCAGCACTTGTTTTGCGTCATCATCGAGAATGATCTTCTTGCCAATCGCCGGAACGACGTCTCGCATGGTTTCGATGTAGATCCGTTGCTTGGTGACTTCGGGAGCTTTTAAGTACTCCTTCAAGACGGCATTGAAGCGAGCGACATCCCCTTCGGCTTCATTGACGCGTTTCGTCGCATAACCTTCCGCGGCCTGGATCTTTTGTTCCGCTTCACCACGAGCTCTCGGAACCACCTTGTTGTATTCGCCGTTGGCGACGTTGATCATCTGCTCGCGCTCCTGCTGTGCCTGATTGACTTCGTTAAACGAAGGCTGCACGGGTTTGGGCGGGTTGACGTTTTTGAGCTGAACCTGGTCGATACTCAAACCCAGTTCATAACGATTGACCAGCTCTTGTAGTTGAGCGAGCGCGTCCACTTCGATCTCTTGTCGGCCGACCGTGATGACTTCGTCGACGGTTCGGTCACCGACGACCGTTCGCATTACGGATTCCGAGAGGTCGCGAAGTGTTTTGCCCGGCTCGCGAACTTTGAAGAGGTACTGCTGCGGTTCTTGAATCCGGTACTGGACCACCCATTCGACCGAAGCGGTGTTTAAGTCACCGGTGACAATGCTCTTTTCAGCGGATTGCTCATCCGAGAACTGCGTCGGGTTGGTCGCGTCTGGAGTGCCGAATCCGAATTCCTGCTTGAGCTGGCGTTTGACGGGAACGATTTCCACTTTGTCGATTCCGAATGGCAATCGAAACCTCAGGCCGGGATCGACGGTCTTGATGTAACGTCCAAACCGAAGGACGACGCCCTGGGATTCCGCCTGTACCGTGTAGAAGCTGGTCATTAAGAAAATGGCCGCCAGGATCGCCGGTATTCCCCAAACTAAATAGGGTTTGTATTCGCTGAGGTCCGGTAACTGGAAGCGTTCGGGGTCCGAATCGCTCATTCGTTTTCCTTGAGGTTAATGCGAGTTGTTGGCTTGTGCGTGCGGGCCGATCCGACAGAGCGGGTGAGAAATGCCCCGTCCCCGGTCACTTTGGCTCGTCCGCCGTCACGTTTACTCGTTCAGCGATCGAAAGCGCCGCCTAAGTGATGCGTCAGCCCGATTGGCAACCGAGAGCCGCCGGGAGTGTGTTAACTTGGGCTGACGCAAGGGAAGCTTAGGGCGCGAAAAATGTCCCGCACACCGGAAAACACGACTCACCGGGTCGGTTGACGAAGATGGATGACGGCAAAGTAGTCATCCGCATCGGTCCAAAGATGCTCGAGCACAAAGCCGGCACGCTCCGCCATCTTCGTAAAGCCATCGACGGAGTACTTGTGCGAGTATTCGGTGTGAATCCGCTCGCCTTCGTTGAGATGAAAGACTCGATCCTCAAGCGTGATGGTTTGCTCGCGGAGACTGCGTAGATAGATTTCGATGCGAGACTCTTCCGGCTCAAAGAAGGCTTCGTGCGCAAAGCCCTGTTCCGAGAGCTCGGCACCCAGTTCGTGCTTGATTCGATGCAAGAGGTTGAGATTGAAGGACGCCGTCACGCCCTCTTTGTCGTCGTAGGCTGATTCAAGAACCGTCACCTCCTTGACCAGATCCACTCCGATGAGGACCGAACCTCCGGGGCCGGCGATCTTTGCCATCGATTCGAGCAACTTGACGGCTTGTTCGCGTTCAAAGTTACCGATCGTCGACCCGGGAAAGTAGACCGCAGTAGACTGAGGCGTCGAAGGTGCTGTCGGTAGC
>JBCBOO010000074.1:0-23160 GCA_039821235.1 Planctomycetota bacterium | reverse complement strand
CGTCCTCCGGCGAGCATCATTCCGGCAACCACGATCGGCAACCGAAAGGCAATGCGGGCGTCCAGCATGCGGGCCATCGACCCGGCAAGCGTCTCGAGGCCGCCACGCAGCGGAGCAACGGATTCGGTCGTTCGCCTTCGACGTTGGTTCGGGTAGGCGAGTCGCTTCCGCTTGTCGTGCTGCGAAGGTTTTGACTTGTCGCCATGTTGAGCTTGTGGCAGTCGGCCGCTGGGTTTACGCTTAGCCATCCTTGGCCCCGTGGTGTTTGGTGTGGTGTGAGAACCTCCATTTTCCACGAGGGCCTTTTTTATGGCTACCTCAATTCGCGGGTGATATCCGTTCACCTAAAGTGCAGTCTTGGAGCAACGCAGACAAAGCCTCCGAGGCGCCGACGGTGCGTGTCCCGATCAGAACGGCGCGATCATCCGCGAGGCACTCCTGGATCTCGCTCACAATCGCAGCGTATTTTTTCTCCTTCGAACCATAAACTCGCGTCGGAAACTGCTCGCGACGGACTGGCCGGTGGGTGGGAATACGCACGACTCGCTTTTTGTAAATCTTGCGAATTTCTTTCCGCGACGAGTACACGGTTCCGGTCATTCCACAAGTGTTTTCGTACCTGCTGAACAGCGTCTGGATCGTGATCGTGGCTGCTTTTTGATTGACGGCGCTGACGGGCAACCCTTCTTTGGCTTCGATCGCTTGGTGGATGCCTTTCTGCCATTGTCGATCGGGTGCGGGCCGACCGGTCAGCTCATCAATGATCACGATCTTGCCATCTTCAATCGCATAGTGCTTATCAAGCTGATAATCGCGGCGGGCAATGATCGCATTGACCATCATCTCGGAGAGCTCGCGATGAGAGGACTGGCCCGTGGAGGCGATCTCCGGCAACGATCGCACCAAGCGTTCCCCATCGGGCGAGATTTTCACGGACCGCGTTTTGGGATCGTATCGAAAGTGTTTGCCTTCGCTGAAATCGGCGGCGTGTTTTGCGGCCCAGAAGCAACATTGCTCCAACACCCGTTGTTGGGCTGGATCCTGGATCCCGATGATCAAGGGCGTTCGTGCTTCATCAATCAAGATGCTATCGGCTTCATCCACCAGAGCAGAAAAGGTTCCACGCATCACCCCATTTTGATCACTGCCGGTATCGCGTATTGCCATCCGGTCACGAAGGAAATCGAACCCGAACTCCTTGGCCGATCCGTAAGTGATATCGCACCGATAGGCTTCTTTTCGCTCTGCGGGTGGCAAGCCATCGTAAACAACTCCCGATGTCAGCCCTAACCCCTCGAAGACGGGAGCCAGTGTTTCGCAATCTCGTGTTGCCAAGTAGTCGTTGAACGTGACCACATGCATTCCACGACCGTAAAGAGATCGAAGGTAGGCGATCAATGCTGCGGTGAGGGTTTTCCCTTCACCGGTTTTCATTTCTGCAATGCGGCCGCGAGCCATTTCAAGGCCGCATAAGAGCTGAACGTCGTGATGCACCATTCCCAAATGCCGACGGCTACTCTCGGCCGCCAACGCGAATGCTTCGCACACAAGGCGTCCGATGGATCGTCCACTCGTCGCTTCGTACTTGAGATCCAGACTGAGCGTCTTCAACTCCGATTCAGAGATCCGGCGCAATCCATTTATTCGCTCTCGAATTCGCTTTATCGATGCAGCTTGATTCATGTTGGGAATTTCCCAGCTGATTCGAATTACTATAAGCAAAGAGAGTGACAGTTATCGCTGCAAAGTCTTGCACCTCCAGGACCACGTGAAACGTGAATCAATCGAACGATCTACAGAATCCGCACAAGACGCTTGGGAACACCCCCTTACTCGCGCGAACTGATACAAGTGGAAATCCGCTACCAAAAGACTTCCTTGAGAGGATGGTTTCCCAGTTCGATGGGCACGGTGGAATCCTATGGCTCGTCGACGAAGCCCCCCAGGTTTGTGCCACGCACTCCCACGATGACTCGCCGGTGTCCGTTCAAATGCGTCGGGAGGACCATGAGAGAATCCTGCTCGAGGCGGCCGCGGGTCGGGCCCCCAGTCTGCTGCAGACTCAGCTAAACGATTCCAGCCAAGCAAATCTGTTGCTGATCGGCAAAGTTGACGTTGGCCGTGTCTATGTGATCGAAATCGTCATCGAAGATCATCATCTGGATAAACCTGCGATGATCGCTTTGCAACGCCGGTTCCACGACTCGCTCCAGCTGGTCAATTCATCGCAGCCCCTGTTTGCGGGCCAAGGCGCAGCTGCCGGCAACGCCGAGACGTCCAGCCGTCAGGGCATCCAAGTCGACGAACTGAACAACTATGTGCAATTGATTCACAGCAGCGTTGACCTGCCGATGACCGCTGCGAACATCGCCAATGAAACCCGACGATTGCTGAACTACGATCGCGTTTCTGTACTCGTTGAACGAAATGGTCGGCAACGCCTGATTGCCATCAGCGGTCAAGCATCTGTCAATCGGCGCAGCAACACCACACGACTGTTGGAGCAATTCGCAGGCACGGTTCTGAAGACGGGACAAACGTTCTGGTACCCAAGCCCCGAGGACTTGCCCACAAAGATTGGCGTCTCCCTTGATGATTATGTGCAAGTGTCGCAAACGCGCAGCTTGGCCATCGTTCCCGTCCGAAAGCTACCGGAGCCCTCCAGTGATTCCAACGAAGCAACGGAATCGCAACCGGTCATTGGAGGCATCGTCTATGAGAAGTTTCAGGAACGTTGGGAACGATCGATCGATGAACCACGTCTTGAACGGTTGCAACCACACATCTCCAACAGCCTTGGAAACGCACTCGTCAATCAACGGATCTTTCTGTACCCGCTCTGGAAATTCCTCGGGCGACTTGATGTATTGAAACAGCCAAAGTACTTCAACAAGGTGCTGATCGGATTGGGTATTGCGGCGGTGTTGACTCTGGCACTCGTGTTCTGGCCTGTTCGGTTTTACGTTTCGGCAGATGGCGTTTTGATTCCCTCGGAATTCAAGCCAGTTTTTAGCAGCATGGCCGGCGAGGTCGATCAGGTCTTTGTGAAGCACGGAGATCGTGTTCAGAAAGGGCAAAAGCTGATTCAACTTTCCAGTCGAGAGCACGATTTTCGAGTCGAGGAGTTGGAAAGCAAGCTGAAGACGACTCGTCAACGACTGACCAATCTCGAGGACCAGCGGCACAGTCCGAATCAGGAGGCCTCGCCTGCAGAAATTGAAGAGAACATCGTTTCGCTTCGAACTCAAATCGAAACACTCGAAGCGCAGCGTTCCATCTTAAATAAGATCACGGAGCAACTAGCGATCTACAGCCCCATGGACGGTCAGGTGATCACGTGGGACCTGAAACGACAATTGGCCAATCGTGTGGTCGAAAGCGGTGTTCGCCTGATGGAAGTGGCCGAAAATGAAGGCGATTGGATGGTTGAGATTGATCTCCCGATCCGTCGACAGGGGCATCTCGCGCGAGCGCTTGCCGAAGGCAATTCGGAAGACCTGAAAGTCAGCTTTCTTTCTGCGGCGGATCCTTCGAAGACCTACGCCGGTCACATTGTGGGAATTGCCAACGCCGTCTCAATTAGCGACGACAATCAGCAGGTGATCAAAGTCCTCGCCGCGATCGAAGAGAGTAATGACGACAGCGAGATCGCATTCGATCAAGTGCGATCGTCGGTCGCGGCGAAGGTCTACTGTGGAAAATCCAGTCTCGGTTACCTGTGGTTTCATGACATCTGGGAATTCATCCAAAAACGCGTGCTCTTTCGCGCGTTCTAAACAAGTTGTAAGCGGACGCCGGATCGCCTTGTTTCAAGCGGTGCCAAATCCCCCATGCGGAAGCCAAGCCACATTTTTCAAACCGGTTTCGACCAGCGATGACAGCGACAGGTCCCCAATCCAACGCCAACTCCGACCGCTGGATCGGTATGCGCACGCGTCCCGATTTGATCGTGCAGGTCGTTACGCTCCAGGGCGATGAGTGCTGGGTGGTGAAGGACCCCGTGTCGATGAAATTCTATCGGCTGCAGCAGGCCGAGTATTTGATCTTCAAAGCACTGCGTGAAAAGATCAGCTATCGCGAATTGAAAGCTCAGCTGTCCCGTCGGTTCCCCGAGCAGAAAATTCGTTCGACATCGATTCAGCAGGCGATCCTTCAAATGCATCGCATGGGATTGCTCGTTTCGGACTCACCGGGGCAAGCCGTCAAGTTGCAGAACGAGTACCGAAAAGAGCGCAAGCAGAAACTGGTTCGGTTGGCGTCCAGCTTGATGTCGCCCCGGTTTCCAGGTTTTGATCCCGAACGCGTTCTCAATTTCCTGTACCGCAGACTCCGGTGGATGTTCTCGGGCTGGTTCACCTGCCTCGTCGTCTTGACATGTTTGTGCGCGTTGACTTTGGTGATCACCAATCTAGAGGAATTCTACGCGCGGCTTCCGGATTTCCACGCGTTCTTCGGACTGCAAAACATCGGACTGATGTTCGGGCTGCTGATCGTTACCAAAACGGTGCACGAATTGGGTCACGGGCTCATGTGCAAACATTTTGGTGGGGAATGTCACGAAATTGGATTCATGCTGTTGGTCTTCACGCCGGCGATGTATTGCAACACATCCGATTCGTGGATCCTTCCCAACCGATGGCACCGGATCGCGATCGGTGCAGCCGGAATGTACGTGGAAATTTGTCTTGCAGCGATCTGCACGTTCGTTTGGTGGTACACCAACCCAGGTTCGCTTCACTATCTCGCGCTCAACATTATGTTTCTGAGCTCCGTCAGCACGTTGGTGTTCAACGCCAATCCGCTGTTGCGCTATGACGGTTACTACATGCTTTCGGACTTCCTGGAGATTCCGAATTTAAGCCAGAAGGCAAGCACGACGTTGATCTCCAAACTACGTGTGTGGACGCTCGGTTTGAAACCAATCAATTCACGTCACATGCCGCAAAAGAAACGATTTTGGTTCCTGCTCTACAGTGTGGCATCACCGATGTACCGCTGGTTCATCATGCTCGTGATTTTTTGGTTTCTACGAGAGGTTCTTGAGCCGTACGGCTTGTCAGTTCTGGCAAACGTCTTGATCAGTGTCTCACTGACCGGCATGGTTGTCGTCCCCCTGTTCAAAGCACTTAAGTTCATGTCCGTCCCAGGTAGGTTTCGAGAAGTGAGTAAACCGCGTTTAACCGGAACGATCGCGATCGTGTTGCTGATTGCCGCTTCGATTAGCTTTGTTCCCTTCCCACATACGGTGATGGGTGACGCGACCGTTCGCCCGTATGACCCGCAAACCGTTAACGTGACCGTCCCGGGGAGACTCCATGAGATCCGTGTTCGTCCAGGTGACCAGGTCAAAAAAGGCGACGTGTTAGCCGTCCTACAGAACTACGACCTTGAATTCGAACTGTTGAACCTTCAAGGCGAGCTGAAGACCGCCAAAAGCGATTTGCTCGGTCTGGAGGCAAACCGAAATCAACTGCTTGATTCCGAGCGACTGATTGCCGAACTGAAAGTGAAGGTTAGAAACCTTGGATCGTTGATCGAGTTGAAACAGCTTGAGCTGGAAGAGCTTGTCTTGCGAGCCGATCGAGACGGAATCGTCATTCTTGGAGAGAACGTCCCGCGCAAACCGGCTTCCCCCTCGCAGCTTCAGGGTTGGGATGGAACGCCGCTTGATAGAAAGAATATCGGCGCTCGGTTGGAGCCCAATACGATTCTGTGTTTGGTGGCCAAGCCGGATCGATACGAGACGTCCATCGTGGTGGACCAGTCCGACGTCCAATTGGTCGCATCGGGCCAAACCATGTCGTTGATGCTTGAATCCGTTCCCTGGAAACGTTTTCAAGGCAAGGTCTTGGAGGTCAGCCAGGATGAATTGACGGAGATCCCTCGTGAGCTGTCACAATCGACCGGGGGGCCCGTTGCCGTCAAACCATCGGCGGATGGACAGGAAAGACCCATGTTCACTTCTTACAAAGTCTACGGTGAATTGGAGCCACTGCAGGACCCGCCCGAGACTCGATTGGGCGCGGGCTTTTTGGGGCGTGCCAAGATCCAGGCTGGCTACTCGACCATCGGAAGCATCACGGCCCGGTACTTGCGAAATCTGATCAACTTCCGCTAGCGGTGCGTCAGGGTTCTTTTCGTAGCTGATAACACCAGGGTTTAGTCCCCACTGAACCCTGGCGGGCCCAGCTACGCTCGTTGCGGCCCGGACCGAAACTCTCCAAGAGTGACGCTACCCTGGAGTCGAAGACGTTTACTGTGAAACCACGATGGTGAAGTCATGGAGCAACTTCCCCTGCTCGGATGACAGTTGGCAGAGGGCCTGTTCGCGTTCCGTCAGGGCACTCTGCAGCGACAATTCGGCATCCAAATAAAACCGTTGAGCTTGCAACAGGTCTTCCAGGCCTACCGCATCGGCGTTGTACGTCGCCGTGCGAGCTAGAAAGGTGTCTCGAGATGCATCGCGCCGCATCCTGGCAAGCTCAATGGTTCGTGTCAGTTGATTGACCGCACGATAGGACTTTCCCAGTTCATGGATCACCTGCTGCTCCATCTCCTCAAGTACCAGCCTCTCTCGTGCAGACTGCAGCCGAGCGTTTCGCAGACCTGCTCGCGCTAGACGGCGTCCGACTGGAGCTTCATAGCTGATCCCGATCTCAACCTCTTCATAGTTTGTGTCAAACGTTTCGTTCAACGCACCGGCGAATTTTCCGCCATCGGCAATCAAGTCATCTCCCAGGCCTGAAAGTCGATAGGTGGCGACCGCGTCCAATCGCGGGAGGGTGAAATTCTTGGCAGCTTCGGCCAAAAGATTGGCTTTTGTAACGCGTCGACGTTGCTGTTGAATTTCAGGACGATAGGCCAGTGCTTCGTCCATCATTCGCGACCAGTCATATTCAGGCGGAAAGTCACTGGGGGCATCGGCTGGACGGATCAGAGAACCGTCTAACGGAGGTAGGTTCATCAACCGTCGCAGGTTTGCTTCTGCCTGGAGCACCCCAGGGGTTTGCCCCGCTTGGACGGCGTTGAGGGCCTTGTCGAGCTGGATTTCGAACTCGTAGTACTGTGCCCGAGACTGCGCTTCACTGTCAGCTTCACCGCCCGGCAGCCCGTTTTCGTACTTCGCTTTTGCAGCTTGCCAAGTCTCATAACTTGCGTCACGGACCTTGCGGATGGTGTGAAAGTTCTTGTAGGCCAAATCGAGTTGCCAGTAGGCATTCACAACCTCCAGCACATATTCTTGCAAGCCCCTCTGGAAACGGCTGTATTCAATCGCATTGTCAATTCGGCTGATCTCAATTCCGGAGGTGCCGAAAAATCCCGGGCGACTGTTGGGGCCAGCAATGCGGTTGAATCGCCTGCCGCGGCCCTGTAGCAAAGGCTGCTGGATGGTCGCTTCAAAGACGCTTTCCCAGGCGTTGGGGAAGAAGACGCTGGGGTTGTTGCTATTGTCGTGCGTGATGCCGGGATTGAGTGAAAAGCGTGTTCCGTACTCGCCCACTTTATCGAGGCCGAGTGAGAGTTCAGTCAGGTCTTGCTGTACTTCCGCAGCATTGCCGGTGGTCGATGGATTGTTGAAGAAATCGTCATTGTTGGCATAGTTACTGCGACTACTGACTAAGGGATCGAACTGTGACTTCGCGGCATCGATACCGAAGTTGGCGTCAGAGCGCTGGATATCAGGATCGAAACTCGAAAGCACGGAGGCCGGATTGTTAATCACCGTACCGGATAAGCTACGCAATATCCTTTGATCAGTAAGTGCAAATTCCACCACTTCACAAAGCGACAAGTCGTAGAAATCGTCGGGAAGGGTGACGAACGCGGTAGCCGGTTCAGGGAGACCATTCACGCTGTCCCCGGCCTGTTGAAGCGACATCAAGGGCGAGGGCAGTTCTTCGGAATCGGTTCTCCCACTCACAACAGCGGGAGTACCGCCCTCGGCACCCCCCGTGCTGACCAAACGAACCGGTGAATTCTTGGGCACTGCAGTCAGCGATTCCGCGGCCGACTCAATGGGACTACCTGAAGTGCTCACGATTGCAGTGGCAATGCCATCATCGCGATCGGAACGATCCCTTGATTGCTTCATCACGGATGGACCGTCTGCCACGGCGTCAACCAATCGCAGAGGTTTGGACTGACAGCCAACGCTCCCCAGCACAACGGTAGACGAAATCACGATCAGGGCTGTGCGGAGCTTCATCACCGGGAACTTAAATGGTAGCGAGTCAATCATCCCAAGTTGGAGGATCGACTCGCTTGGAGGCGGGCTGGACTGATTCGCCTGAGAGGCTTTCAAGCTTGATGAAGCGTGTAATCGTCAAGATCGTCAAGGCTGATTTTCTGGTCCCATTTTCGTGTCCGCGCCAGGCAATATTCTTTAAATGTCCGGAATTACCCGGCCTGGTCGTAACTACGATCTGTCGCGTGAGAGTTCAACCACAGCGTCGCATCGAAAAAGCAGCGCGGCACAGAAAACGGTTGGATTTTTGTCCAGCAATCCCCTGACTCAATTCCCGGATGTGATTCGTCGTGAAACACCTGATTGCTATAACTGTCGCAACCGTCATCAGCCTTGTTGCCCCAGTTCCGGTCAACGGCCAATCAATCGAGGAAAGGAATGTTCCCTTGCAGTTGATCGATGATGTGGAAGTCGCGTCTCTCGATGCAGGCGTCGTCACCAATGTTCACGTCGTGCCAGGTACGTACGTCGGATCCGGAGACGTGTTGCTCCAGCTCGATACCGATCTGCACCTGGGAAAAGCAAAGACGCGAGACCTTGCGTGGCAAGTGGCAAGAGCCGAAGCCAGCAATGATGTGAATGTCCGTTATTCCCAGAAGACGTTGCTGGTCAATGGAAAGGTCTTGGAGAAAAGTCTGAATGCAGTTCGCTCATTCGCCAAGAGCATCTCAGAAACCGAGATTGACAAGCTTCGATTGGAACGGGATCAGTCCGAATTGTCGATCGAGCAGGCTCAAGTCGAGCAAGAGGTCGCGATGATGACGGCTCAGCTACGCCGTTCTGAAAAGGAAGTCGCCGAGATTGAGTTGGATCGCCGAATGATTCGATCCCCGCTGGATGGGATCGTCGTCGATGTAAAGGTCCAGGCGGGTGAGGCGGTCGGAGCCGCGAAACCAGTGATTCGAATCATCTCAACCCAACGACTAAGAGTGATCGCCAACGTCGACCGGAAGTACGTCTTCAAATTGCAAAATGGCGACCCGGCGGAATTCGTGGTTCCGACCGAAGACGGGGCACAAAGTTTCCCCGCGAAAGTGGTTTTCGTCAGCCCGGAAATCAGATTCACCGAACAAACGTTTGATGTTTGGGTCGAAGTTCAGAACAGTGAGAACAAACTGCTTCCCGGCATGAAAGGGAATCTAACCATCGCCGTCAGCGAACACACCGCTCAGTAAAAGTACTGCTCAGCAATCACGCTGAGAATGAAGGAACGTCGCGTTCAAGAGACGATTCTGCCGTTGAGATTTTGTTACCATCGTGAGTATGAAATCTCACTCTAAGCTCGCGGCGGATCGCCGGATTTGTGGCTTGCTCCTCTGTCTCGTTTTCCCCTCTTTCGTGGTGGGCGAGCAGCTACCGCTGAAGAATCATCGACCCCAGAACACGCTGGCGTCATTGACAGTTTCCGGTGGCTTGCTCGTCAAAAGCTCAGCCAACTCAAAGGGGTATCCGGGGGTCAGCGTTCTTCCCAATGCGGGAGAGTTCTTTGATTTTTCGAAACACGGACGCATCGAAGCGGTTGTCAGAAACGTGGGGGACGTTGATGTGCCCGTTACCCTGCGAGTCGACAATCGCGGGAACTCAAAAGACCAGCCCTTTAGCGCCGAATCGACTCGTCTTGCGCCTGGTGAGGCATCGGCCATTGTTGTCTTTTTCGGGCGTCGCTTTGGTTGGAAGAAGAGTTTTCCCATCAATCCAGCGAAGGTCAACCAACTGCTGTTTTTTACTGAGGGTTCGACGAAACCGCGACAGTTTCTTGTGGAGTCGGTGGTCGCGGTCGGAGATCCAGGGCAGACACCGGAAAAGTGGCATGTGGGTAATCGTGTGGCACCCAAAGATGGAATTGTTTTTGGTCCGGCAAACCCATTGGTTTCGAATAAGCAGTTGAACTCGACTGGCGGCGCGAGGTGGACTTTTGCCTCCAACAGCGATCGAATTCAAATCGATTTCACGAATGTCAGTCAAGCGTTGATGATTCAGCCACTGGGCGATGCGTGGAATTTGAGAGAGGCGACGCAGATTCGCGTTGAGTTTTCAAACATTGGAATCGGTCCTGCTCGTCCGGGGGTTCGCGTTGAAAGCGGAAGGGGATCAACACGAATCTCAACCACCCCGAAACCCATCGCACCCGGCGAAACGGCGTCGGTGGTCGTCCCTTTCGCCGCCACTGTTCCCTGTGCTTGGCGGTCCGAAGATGGGGTGCCCAGTCTTGTACAAGGAACCGGAACCGAGTTTGTCAGTCACAGGGTCAAACGAATCTCGATCCTGAACGGACGCAACGCTGCCGTTCAAAGTCTTCATCTCAAAGAGATCAAGATGGAAGCGCCAATCGCGGTGCGACCGTCTTGGCTTGGGAAAAAACCGCCCTCGTCTGGCGAATGGAAACAGACTTTTGTGGAAGAGTTTGAGGATGATTCTCTTGATCGATCCAAGTGGAATGTCGCGACCGAAAATCACTGGGATCAACGCAGTCACTTTAGCCGAGACAATGTGACGATTGAAAATGGCGTCGCCAAGCTTCGATTCGAACACAAGACAGGTCGACACAACGATTCGCCAGACGGCAAGCAAACCGACTATCAAACGGGATTCCTAGACACCTATGACAAGTTTAGTCAACGCTATGGGTACTTTGAGTGCCGGATGAAACTGCCTCGGAGCCCCGGTCTCTGGCCCGCGTTTTGGACAATGCCGGATCGCGGAAAAGCCGATGGTCCGAAGTGGAAACGAATGCAAACGAGCCGGGGGGGAATGGAGTTCGACATTGTCGAGCATCTGACTCGTTGGGGTCCCCATCGCTACAACATTGCGTTCCATTGGGATGGATACGGGAAGAACCACCAACACTTCGGCAATTCCAGCGTTTACGTCAACCATGATGAGGAAGGGTTCATCACGGCTGGACTTCTTTGGCTGCCCGAACAGGCAGTCTATTTCTGCAATGGAAAAGCGGTCGCCCGCTGGGATTCACCGCGCATCTCGGATGTGCCAGCCATTTTGATGTTCACTCATGTCAGCGGTGGCTGGGATAATGACCCGCTCGACCACGACCAATTGCCCGATGACTTTGTCATCGACTACGTTCGTGTTTGGCAACGGAATGACCTCTCGAACTAGTCCTTTGATTCACTCGGTTTCGCGTTCGACGCTGACCATGTAGACATGACGTTCACCATGCATGTTAGAACGAAAGACGATCCACTTTCCGTCGGGTGTGAACGTGACGTTGGGTTCGAGCTTGTAATCGTGTGTGGAGAGGTCGACTAATCTCTCGGCAACAAGAGTGCCAAGTCTTGCCGGTTCGCCACTGAGTGTCCCGACGGTGAATTCACTGTTCGGTCGAAACAGATAGATCCACTGGCCGTTGCCCGGCGGGTTCAGTCGTCGCTTTTCAGGGAGAGGCGTTTGGTTGGCAACGCTTTCTGGGCCACCTCCGTCACCGGCGAACAGCTTGCCGTCGCGAGAAGTGTTGTAGTGGACCGACCATTCCTCGCGTGCAAGACGGTAACCGATCCGCTCGCCCGTTTGGATATGAACTCCAGCTAGCCAAAATTGATCGGCTCGCGGTGTTTGCAAGTCGTACCAAACCCATTGACCATCGGCGCTAAAGAATTCGTGTCCGGCGATTTCGTACTGCTGTTGTCGCTGGTGCATCAACTTCGGGGCATCGCTTCCGAATTCAATCGTCCAAACGCGATCGACGTCTTGCCAAATGCCTTCGTGACAGAACAGCCCAACGGTTGGATCGGTGGGTGAACACTGCAGATGGTTCAGCCACGCGTTTGACGGGTGAAACGTTTCGATGTTTCCGGAAGCGATGTCGACTGTGAACAGCTTTCGCAAACGCTCACGATTGGGAAGTAACTCCTGCATCGACCCAAACAACAGCGTTTCGTCGGCATTAACGCCGTTGAAACTGGAGCGGCGCGGGAGCGTGACAATGTCGCGAGTTTCTCCAGAGTCGATATGTGTCGCGCGAACGATGGTTCCCTCGCGCGAGCGTGTTGAGTAATAAACGTTTCGCGACTTCCGCCCCATTTCGACTCCGCTGCTGCCGCCCATCCGGTAGCTCTGCTTGGGCACGACGACTTTCAATTCGCGTGTTTGCAGATCCACGGTCTCCAAACCACGCGGGGTCGAAATCAGCAGCTTGTCGCCTTCGGGTGTGTACGTGTTTTGGTGAAAGTAAAGACTCGCACTTCCCGCCTGTTTTGACAGTCGAACCACGCGATGCCCTGTCTTAGCGTCGATCCATTCCACGGGGACTTGGTCAGCCGAAATGTTCCTCTCATCGGCTCGACCCGTTGCGGGCAACAGCCAGCAGGCTGCAAGAAAAATCAGCTGCGTCAGGGAGATCTTCGTCATGTCAAATTCTCTTTGGAGTCTTGCGTTGCAGATTAGTTGACCGCAAGGGCCGATCGCGCACCGTCCGTTGGGTTGGGACTCGTAACCTTGTCCACTCAGTCAGGAGTTGATCGTCGATTGCTGAGTCGAAATTGCATTTCTTCCAGTGGTACACCTTTCGTTTCAGGAACCATCGCCCATACCCAAAACAGTTGAAGACACATCATGAAACAGAAGAATCCAAACACAATGCTCGGAGCGAAGAGCGTGACCATGGACGGGAAGAACAGCGTGAGCAATGCAGCGAAGATCCAGTGTGTGAAACTTCCCAGCGACTGCCCTTGAGCGCGATGCTCATTGGGAAAGATCTCTGATATCAACACCCAAATCACTGCGCCCTGTCCAACGGCGTGGGCGGCGATGAAGGCAAAAATGCAGGTGGGAACGATCGCAAACGTTTCCGTGCTAAACGCCCAGGCGCACAATCCCAACGAGCCGATGTAGCCGAACGATCCAAGGTACAATAGCGTTTTTCTTCCCACGCGATCGATCAACCACAGGCCCACAAACGTAAAGACCAAATTTGTCACGCCAATCCCAACGGACTGCAGCAACGACGCTTGAGCCTCAAGCCCAGTCAGTTCGAAGATTCGAGGGGCGAAATACAGGATGGCGTTGATGCCCGAGAGTTGGTTAAAGAACGCGACCAGGAATGCCAGCAGGATTGGTGTCCTCAGTTGCGAATCCCAGAGTCGGGACGTGACCGCTGTCTCGGACGATGCATCGAGCACACGTGCGACTTGTCGGTCGAGCGATGCTTCGTCAATGCCAGGCGTGATCTGCTTGAATACTTTGGTTGCCGCATCGACGTCGTTCTTTCGGCTAATCAACCAACGGGGACTTTCGGGGAGCGAGAAGCACATCACGCTATAGACCAGCGCCGGAACTGCCTCAACACCCAACATCCACCGCCATGCGTTTTCGCCGTTGCCGGCAAGCAAGGCATTCGAGATGAAGGCGATTAAGATGCCAAACACAATATTGAACTGGAACATTCCGGCCAGCCTGCCACGTCGATCGGGCGGCGAGATTTCGGAAATGTAAAGCGGCGCGGCCACCGTGGAGATGCCAACACCGATACCGCCGATCAGTCTTGCGATCGTGAACGAGTAAACATCGGTTGCCAGTCCGGACCAGACTGCTGAAAAGAAGTACAGAATCCCAATCGAGAGCAACGTTGTTCGACGGCCCAGCCGATCGGTCGGCCATCCCCCGATCAGCGAGCCAAGTACGGTTCCCCACAGTGCGCTGCTCATCGCCAGACCGTGGTGCAGATCGCTCAATGCCCACAGCGACTGTATCGTCTTTTCCGCGCCGGAGATGACGACGGTGTCGAATCCAAACAGGAAACCTGCTAGCGATGCGGTAACGGACCAAAGGAGGATTCGTGAGTTCATGCTGTCTTATTTCCAGATGTCGCTTATTGGCCAGACGGTTAGTTCCTCGACGACGGCATCACCCTCTAGCATCAATTTCGACTCGCCGGTCTCGGTGCGAATGCAGTAGCTGGCTTCACCTCCATTCCAGAAGCTCTCGATCATGCTGCGATCAATGAGCAAACGAGTGGAGATTGAGTCACCAGGGTGTATCGCGCGACGGCCTCGCATGCGACCGTCGTGAAGGTACGACACGATGCTCTTGGAGGCATCAAACGCAAAGCGTTCGTTCCCGAAGACTGTGCTCACCGAAGCATTCGCGGCGGGGCGGACTTGTATCACCATATCCAGCAGCGTTTCGTTTGGTAGTGCCGCCAGCGCATCGTTCGCTTGAGCAATCGAAACATTCTGCAAACGGAGCAGCGGTTTCCCACGCAGTGCTTCCAGTTCATCCACCGGTTCCATGCACAGTGTGTCTTCACCGCCTAGCTGCTTGAGTGTTAAGTTCAGCGGCACGCTTGCGCATTGGTTGAAGGGCTCGCCGGGAAACGTCGGACCTCCTCTTACCCAGCACATCATGATGTGTCGGCCATTGGGCTCGTTTGCGAAAGTAATTGCGCCATAAAAATTTGGGCCGCTGCTCGCAGTTCGCACGTTGCTCGTCGGGGTGAAGATCTTCCCGTCGAAAGTGCCAATTTGATAAGCCGATGGCGCTTCAAAATTTTCACCGCCGAACGGTTGAGGTCCGTTGTAGTTTCCATACAACACCCAAACCTCTTTCCCGTTCGTCGGGGAGGTGAATCGAAGAAATTCAGGACATTCATACCAGCCAGGAAGGAAGCCAACCTGTTCCCAGTCGGTCAGATTCGGAGATCGACGCACTGAGTAACCATTTTCAGGACGCGATTCGTACAGAAGCATGATGTAGTGGCCGGAAGGCTCGTGCCAGAAGACTTTTGGGTCGCGGTTGCCTCCGCTGCTGTGAGGCACAACTGGATTGCCTGAGAATCGATCCCAGCTTCGTCCGCCGTCGGCTGTAATCGCCATGTGCTGACTGATCGGGTTAGCCGTCGCCGTAAAGAACAGTGCCGGGGTCGGCTTGGCCGCGCTGACGTTGATGCCTGGAATCGTCTGGTCAATCAGACATGCGGTTCCGGAATACACGGAACCCGTTTTGTCGGGGAACAAAGCGATCGGCCATTCCTCCCAATGCACCAAGTCCTTACTGACCGAGTGCCCCCAGTGCATGTCAAATCCCGTCGACCTTCCTGCCGTCGTGGGATTGTATTGGTAGAACAAATGGTAGAGCCCATCGTGGTAGTAGGTGCCGTTGATGTCGTTCATCCAACCAATCCGTGGGCTGAAATGAAAACGCGGACGGTTCGCACCCGTGTAAGCATCCGGATCAATGACTTCCTCATCGCTGAGCGACAAGCGGTTTAGAACCTCCGGATCCTTCGATTTGAAACGAAAGACAACTTCTTGCCCCATGAATTCACGGATGTCGTAGGAGTAACGGAAGTCTGGCCGCAGACCGGGCTCGGGAAACTGCAGATGTACGAAACGCAGAACTTCTCCGTCAGGACTCTCGATGGTGAAGCGCTCGATACCAGGCTGTCGGGCATTGGCACGCTGCAGAAGCGGCAATTGAAGAAACTTGCCATCCACACGCAGAGCCCGAGTGATCTCGACGGGTTGGGGAGGCGCGGGCCTGTCGCTTTGAACGATGTGGTCAACATTGATGTGCCCCCAACCACCGGTTGCGTTATCGACAATCTGCAGCGTGATCCACTTCCCCGCCAGCTCACTGATATCCCAGGACGCAAGCTCCAGCGCTTCGCTGCCGCCACCCTGCGTGTTCGGTCCCGTGACAGAGTGAACGATCTCGCCATCGACCAGCAGATTCATGCAGGTCTTGCCCGGGTACCCACCGCCTCCAACAAGAAACTTAAGATGCTTCCGCTCGATCTTGATGGGAGGCGAAGTGAGTGTTCCGGTGGTGCGGTCACCCTTGAGAAACGAATTGACCAGCCCCTTCCCCTGAAAACCACTGACATGCATTTGTCCCGGCAGCGTGCCTCTGGCGGGGCCGGTGCCGAACGCGTCGCCCTCCGCTTTCCAGTCACCATAGGTATCGCCTTCGAAGTCAGCGACAAGGACATCCGATGGAAGAGAATCCTGAGCTAGCGTTGCGGCGGACAGCAGCAGGCAAACAAGTGTGCAAGTCGCGAGGTACTTCATGATCAATGAACCGCAAAAAATCAGATTGACGAAAGCTCTGGAAAGAACCGGACCGGGGAGACTAGTCGGTTTCAAAAGGGTAAGCGCAAATCTAATCCGAAACAATTGATCTTGGTCTTACAGCGGCAAGCTTCCTTTGAAGCCCAACTGGTTAAGTCTCTCGTCCCATCGTCGCGAGAGTCTTGCGCGACCTGCGTCTAACGAAATTTGATACCCTCGACAAATTCATTCGTTTGGAAGTGATCCATCGCATGAATTCGTTGACCGTCAACGGTGAAATTGTCGAACGTGATATTCTTGATCTTTGCATTTGATGCGCCCCATAAGTAGTCTCTCTCGCCCAGCACGCTTGGCGCCGCAACGCTGATGTCTTGAAACAAGACGCCGGACAGGTCCCCGGTCTTCCGGCGCTTTGCCTCGCGTTCATAAGGCTCGACGCCTTTCATCATGATCATGAATTGTTGCAGTGTGGGGCGGGGATCTTCGACGCGGATGTTTCGAAAGATCACTCCGGCACCGCAATCTCCCTCGCCTTCGCCACGCATGTTGAAAACGCGGCCGCCACCCCATTTGTGCCAACCGGCTCGTGAATAAATCACGTCGCAATCTTCAACGATCAAAGGCCGGTTCGGCAAGGCACTAAGCACGAAGCTTGAACCATTGTAGTCGTTCCAATAGGTGACTCGTCGAATACCGCGTCCGTTGACGTAGCAAGAATCATCTTGCGTGCGAATAAAACAGTCTTCGATTATCCCGTTGTCAAACGGATTGATTCCGTCACCGTTGACACGCCAACTGAAAATCTTTGCCCAGCGAATCGTTGTTGGTTTGCCTTCGACGTAGGGAGCAAGCAGCATCAACGAATGGTGCGCGGAATCCGCGATGGTGATTCCTTCGACGGTCGTTCCTTCCGCGCCGGCAATGTGAACCGGATTGTGATCGCGAAGTTCCTTGGGGCGGGGGTGCGCGAATTCAGGGTGCGCGAGTCGTTCGCCAGAGAGCGTTCCGTAGCCAAAAATGCGGATGTCGTGGCCATCGCTCCAACTGTGATTCGTGAATGTACCGTAAACAACGGCGTCACCAGGAATGTAGTACTGTTTGTTGGCATGCACCGGAAAGCCCGCACCGACGTCGTGAACGCCAGGCAAAAAGTAGAGCGTCTTCCAAGGTCCTTCGCTGGGTGGTTTTTGACCAGGCAAGACAGCCAAGACATCAGGCGAGTCCGGTGCGGGTCGGTCAGCGAGAATTGGATTCGCAAAAATCGTCAACGTGTGAATCGGCGGTCCCTTGTAGCCCATGCCCGTATCTTGATCGTCCATCTGCCCGTCAATATCGACTGCGACCAAACCGGGCTGGTCCAGCGTAAAGTAGGCTCGCCCGTTTTGTACTTGACATGGCTGAGCATGCCGCTGCGGACGCACCGTGGCTTTGCGAATCGGTTGGCCATTGGTCCTTGCGATGACGATTTCAACGGGTGCGCCCATTTCAAAGTTGACGTACGTATTGCTCCAACCGCTCAGATGGCTGAAGTAGCCATTCTCTCCTTTGATTCCCTGCTTGCACCTTGTGATCAATGGAAAAGGTCGTTGCCATTTGCTTCCGCTCTTCAAACGACGAACGGCAACCAAGTACTGATCTGACCTGGCAGCACCGGGGATCTCGTCATAGACGATCAGCACGGGTTCTTGGGCAACGGCAACGACGCTCGAAAGCGACAGCGCGACCCATGCAAGCGATAAAAGACGGTTACGCATGGGAGTTCGTTTAGGCTCTAAGTCTTCGCCGCAAGATGCAAAGGCCGGCGACACCGCTTATCACAACGAGAGAACTTGGTTCAGGGACAGCGGTGACGTTGACGGAAAATTGAAACGAGCCGGTCGCTCCGGAACCGAATAGTTGTTCATCAAAGTCGCTGGCTGACGGAGTCAACCAACTTGAATTGGCGAATCCGGTGCCGATCTTGCGATCCTGAACTGTGAATAGTGTAGAGCCTCCGCCCATTGGATTGAACTGAAATGAGCCCAAATGAAATTGGGAGTCCCGGAAATCAGCCGGGTCTGTGGACGTGGTGCCATATTCCCACTCAAATCCGGTCGAGGTGGTGACATTATGGTTTTCAAAATCGTAGACCGAGTTTGCTGCCGCGTTGGAAACCGAACCCAGTGCGACGTTATCTCGCGTCAAGTCAAAGCCCCAACCCACCATTCCGTCATCCGTAAGGATTGTGTCTGGCGCGGTTTGCTGTATGTAGACTCCAATGGTTAGGGCGTCACCAACTTGGGCGTCAAAGCTGTCGGAAAAGCTCGCCCCGTTGTCGCCGGAGAAATTCAAGGTCAAGCCCGCGAATGTGGGGCTACAGTGACCGGCGAACAAAAGAAATATCGTTGGGGCTAGAAAATGTGTCTTGGTTGTCATGGATTATTTTCAGTTTGATGAGATTGTTTCTATAGAAGAGTCATCGATCAGATCGAGCGACCAAATCGGCTGCGGAACTGGAAGAAGTCAGCGATGTTGACGTTTCCATCCCCATCGAAATCAAAGAACTCTCGCTTGTTCTTGTTAAAGTCACCGATGAAAGCGAAGAGGTCGATGATGTTGACGCTGCGATCGCCATTTGAGTCGCCGAACAGGCGAAAGAAGTCGTCGGTGGCATCATCGCCATGGGCACCGTCGCCGTTCCCGTCCAGCTGGTTTCCGACAGAATCGGATACAGCGGAGGCCAACGTCTTCAGCGTGTAGTTGCCATCGGCAAGTGATCCGCCAATGATGCCGGGACCGCTGAAGGTCAACGTGGCAACTGTCTTTCCGTCGATCAGTTCCGTGGTAACAATGGGCACAACAACGGTGTTGGTTGTGGTGTTCGACAAGACAAATGAGTCCGCATTGACTCCGGTGACTTCCTCGCTGAAGGTCACCGTCAAGCTAGACACCATGCTGCGTTGAGCGCTTCCGTCGTTGACCACCACCGATTCCACTTGCGGACCCGTCATGTCGATCATGAATTGATCCGATGCATCCGCCGCCAAAGCATTGCCTGCCAAGTCCTGGATGCCACTGCCATTGCTGTTGAGACGCAGTTCGTAGGTTCCATCTGCCGACGTCACTGCTGACAGATCGATGGTGTACTGGCTGGCGGATACTTGGGCGAATGTCGCACCGCTGAGATCGACGGCGACTCCATCTCGCGTCAGGGCCAGGTCGCTGATGTCGACACCGGTCACATCCTCATCAAAATTGATCGTTACCACTCCCACATGGGTGTTTCGTGGGTCAGGCGTGACGTCATCGATGTCGGCCGTCGGAGCGGTTGAATCGGAAACCGTGTTGGTGAAATCCAGGTAGTTGAGCCCCATGAAATTGTCGACGATCTCAATGCGGATCACTCGGTCGCTGCCCGCCCAAGGACTCAGGTCGATGTCGTTCAGCCTTAGAGAATCGTCACTGCCAATCATCAGCCCCAATTCGGTGAACTCGGTTGCTGAGTTTGTCTCACCAATGAAAAGTCTCACGCCCGCATTTGGTCCTCCCCAGTTTTTGCCCAAGGTGATGTCGTACACTCCGGCCTCGATATCGGTCGTGTATTCCAGCCATTCACCGGCGAAGACCTCGTTCGTGATGATGTCGCCGTTGTTGTCGACATCCTCATCGGGTCGGAACGTTCCGACCGTGTTGCCCGGGGTCGTGTCGTAGTAGGCAACATCTTGTCCGCCTTCATCGAACTCGATCAATTTGATGCGTGTCGTCGTCGAGTCGGCAGTGATCACGCGATCGGCGGTCAGTCCGCTGTATTGTGACTGGGCCGGCGCGGCGAACTGCATCGAGTCCACTTGAAAACCACCGCCGATAAATTCGAGGCGGATGACGGATTCGGTCCCCGCGGCGGGAGCCAGATCGATGCCACGAAGCCACAACGTTGAGAATGTTCCCCCGGTGTTGGGAACATCAAGGGTTGCGAGTTCTTTCAGGTAGCCAGCTGAATTGCTCTTTGCTGCGAGAACTCGAATCTGACCGTCTTCGACATCGGAAGACACTTCCAATCCGATGTCGTACGCACCGCCAACGATCTCAGTGGTGTACTCCAGCCACTCGCCGTCGGCAATATCGCCGACAAACGTGCTGGTGCTATCGACGCCAACGTCACTGCGATGGCTGCCCAATGTGTTCGTTGGATCACTGTCGTGATAGGCAATCCCGTCCAAGCCATGATCGAACTCTTCAGCTTGAATGGTCGTTCCAAACTCAACTTTCCGGTTGACATAGGCCGTCTGCAGCGGGTCACCGGGCACAAGTCGGATTTTGTTTTGATCTTTGATCGCAGTGTTGAGAAGCAAGTTGCCTGCGTCGTCACGGAAATACACCACTTCATCGGACGCCGATCGAAGATCCGTCTCGGTGAACACCTCCGTGACGTCACCCGGCGGCTGGTTCCAAAGTACAAACTCGGGCGTGTAGTTCCCCGCTCCGACGAACTTCGTCACGATGCGAGCGCGATCGACTCGTTCTTTGATTGCGGGAACCAGATCAGGACGCCCGCCATCTTGGTTGTCCATGTTGACGATGAAGCCACCGGTCGGCAAACCGTCCCGCATGAATTCGACCGTGAATGTGTTTTCGACAAAACCATTGCCGTCTTCATCGGTGTCCGCTTTGGCTGCGATTTGGGTCCAGTAAAATTGTTCGTTGATCTGCTGACCACCCATGACATCGATGAAGTCCCCATCCGCTTCGGTGAAACGCACCAACGGCTCACCGGTTTCTTCAGTGGGAAAGAGGGCAACGCCGTCATCCAAGTTTTCAACCCGGATCCGAGCGTAAATGTCGTCCGTTAGGAACGCATCCCAGTTAAGCGGTTGCGTATCATCGGCGTCGGCAAGGTAGTCGACCGATGGAACGATGCTGAAACCGGCACCGCCCCCCGCAGCACTGGTCAACGTGCCGTCAAGATCCAATGCACCCTTGATCCAACGCACCGGTTGGCCGAGGTCATGCTCCAGCTTTCGCTCGTTGCGATCAGGGAAATCGGAAACCGCGTGCGAGAGATTGTTGTAGGTACCGTCGTCACGAAACGAGGTTTCGCGAAACGCGTGATACATCGTCGGACCAAAGGAACTGCCTTCGACTTCAAATGCATGTGCGTTTTCACCCCCAAAGCCAGCGAAGTGCGAGCCGGTGTACAGCCCCGCTCCGTCGTAAAGCCTGGGACCACCGACCGGCGCGGACTGATCCGCGTTGCCGAGACTGTGCCCGACAAACAGATTGTTGTCGTAGGAAGTTTCCGAGACGGCCCAGACGGTGTTGTAACTGTCGGCAAATCGGGCTTCGCTTAAGTGAATCGTGTCGCCCTGCCCACGGTGATAGAATCCGGAGTCAGTCGCTTTGTAGCTTGTGAAGCCGTGGAGGACATTGGTCACCGGCGCGCCGCTGGCCACGCCGCCGACGCGAGGTGAGTAGTTGTCGGAATCATTGCCAGGCAGAGGGAATCCGCTCGGACGAGCGTCTTCAATGTCCGATCCGCGATCAAAGTTGAGGCCCACCGGTGTGGAGTGCGACGTGTTGTAATCGAACTGACCGAACTCCGCATAGATTGGGTTGTAGCCATCGTAGTCTCCCGATTCGGCAGCCAACCCCAGAGCAGTTCGCGGGATCGCATACCAGAAACCAGTTCCCGATGCTCCGGCCGAGATGTTCCCGACAAACGTGTTGGTCGGGTTCGTGATCCAGAAGGCTGCTGAACTCTTGAATCGCGAATCCGCCTGCCGAACGCTGTCGTGCGTATCGACAACAAACGGATCGTTGATGCCCGGCTTGTCGCCATAATCAGGGCTTCCGCCGACCAAGTGGATGCCGAAGGCGATGTTGCCGATCAGTTGGTTGCCCGTTTCGACGGCGTCTTCAAAAAAGAACCCATGGCCGTGGATATCGTGCAACACGACTCCTTCGATTAGCAAGTTGTCGGTGCCATGGATCGTCACGCCACGGTTGTTCGAGTTGGTGACGGAGGAGTTTCGCAAGACATCGCCGGTGCGATCACCGCCAAGGTGCCAGTGAATCGGATAGCGACCTTTCTGGCTGGCCTGCCCAAGACGATCCAATTGAACGCCATCGACAATGATCTGTCCGGAGTCAGGCATGATCATGATGTGGCCGCCGACGCCATTCTTGACCTGTCTCGGCGGCAGAACGGCCGCCTCCGCATCGCTCAAACCACCGGCGCGGACGCGAGTTTGTGTTTCCAAATTTGCTCGATCGCCGAACGCCACGTCCGTGTCCTGCGAGAGGAGCCCTTCGACTTTGATGTTACGACTCAGCAACGCGACTTCGGCCCGCATGTCGATCGTATAAAGCTGCGAGGCGGGCGTTGTGCCAGGGGCTGCATCTTCCGTTTGGCCGTAAGTCTCGGTTGCGCCATAGTGGCGATAGGTCAGTGCCGAGTCGAGCGTCAACGTGGTTGTTCCGTCACCGTTATCCAAGACCCCCGTGATGATGCGAACGTCTTCTTCCTTGTAGTCGTAAGACGAACTGGCAATGACAATCTGGTCACCTTCCTGCCAGTCAACTGCGCCGTCGTCCTCCGGCGAAGTCACGAAGTCACCTCCTGAGATCGCCCCTTTATCAAAGTTGCGTTCGATGAAATTCTGTACTTTGATGGTGTTCGTGCCCATGTCGGCGGTTTCGGCGAGTTTGGTAAAACTCAGTTTTTCTTCGCCAAGGAACTGAATTCGCCCTCCCATCCCGGTCATCAAGAATCCATCGTTGTTCATCACGTTCATCGTGCCCGGCACGCCCATCATGTTTGTTTCGATCACATGATCGGAGGTCACGTCGGTGCCGGTTAATTGAAGCGTGAACGAACCTTGGTCGAATCGATTCGCTTCGGTACCCACGATGAACTCG
>JBCBOO010000073.1:0-23244 GCA_039821235.1 Planctomycetota bacterium | reverse complement strand
CGAAATGGTCGGATGGTGTCCGCGTCTTCTTCGCCGTCACCCGCTTCGCGATCCAGGATGGCCCAGCGCCCGACGACGCGACCATTGGCGTCTTGGACAACCGTCGAAAGTCGTTCGGCCTGCCTTTCGGAGGCGGCCTGATCACGGGCCAGGTCGATGATGGGCTGGTGATCGGTTTGGTTGGCGACGATGGCAAAGCGAAGGATACCGGCCTTTTCCAGTTTCTCTTCAATGACCGCGACTTCGCGCTGATCGACTTCGGGAATGATGATCTCGATCTGAGAGTCACCATAGGGGCGGATCACGATCTCCTGCGTGCCGCTGGGATTGATCCGCTTGGTCAGCGGTCCCACCAGATCTTGGCTTTTGACGGCGCTGCCCTCCGCCTCTGGATTGCTCTTACTCGGGTCGATCTCGTACACCAGAATCGTGCCGCCACGAAGGTCGACGCCTTTTCCTGGTTGCTTATTAAGCAGGACGGCGACACTGGCCGTGATCGCCAGCAAGATGAAACCGATTCGCAGCGAGTGCGTTGGCATCTTGAGACGCTTGGCCAAAAAACCGCCCACCACAAAGGGGACGATCAGAATGGCCATCGCGATCGCGAGCGACGCGACCTGCTGAAAGGAGATTCCCTCGCTGGAACCCGACTGTGCGAACAGCCCGAGAGAGCCGAAACAGTCAAGCAGCGAGAGTGCGAGTGGGAGGCAGTCCATCAGAAACGTTGGTTAGGAGGGAAGTTCTTCGTCGCATGATCGTGCGATTTGATTCGAGATCATGCGTCAGGTATTGGTTGCCGAGGTTAGTCTTCTTTTTCGCTCGACGTTTGTTTGGTGTCTTTTTCGCCGTCGGGTTTCTTCACCGTGACCGCCCAGCGGCTGACTTTCACGCGAAGCGAACCGTTTTCATCCAGTCGTACCGTCACGACGTCGTCTTCACTTGTATTGACGACCGTCCCGTGGAGACCACCGGCAGTCACCACGCGATCGTTCTTCTTTAATCCCGTCATCCGTTTCGCCTCTTCGACCTTTCGGCGGCGCTCAGGGACGATGTAGATGAAGTAAAAAATCAGCGTTACGCCCACGACGGGGAACAACGGATTCTCCATCATCTGCAGAAGAAACGGTTTGGCTGCCTCGGCGGCTTCCGCGTCCGGTGCGTCCTCGGCCAAAATCACCCAGGGCAGGCTGGAAGCAATGAATGAGATCACAATCCGGACCAATCGGGGCAGAAAACGGGCTTCGGGCGCAAATTTGCAAGTGCGGCATGATATGGAAGGCCAAAAACAGTCACAAGCCCAGCCGGACGGGTTGAACAGCCTCCACCGAAACATTCCCGTCGTTCTGAAAAGCAAGCTCGAACCCAAATGCCAACCCGCGACCCGCTCCCGCCCTGGCCACCCGAGTGGCCCGAAATTGGCAACGCGATCCAAGCAACTGTCCAGTCCGGTGATTGGGGGCGCTATCAAGGCCCCGCCATTGACAGTTTGACGCAGCACTTGATCGAGCTAACACAACTTGAGCACTGTCGCCTCGTCAGCAGCGGATCTCTCGGCGTGGAACTTGCGCTGAAAGCTGCTGCGGTCAAACCGAACGATCGCGTCGTCGTCTGTGGCTACGACTATCCCGGCAACATTCGCGCCGTCGAGGCCTTGGGGGCTCGTCCACTCCTGATTGACGCGGATGAAAACGGGAATTCGCTGTCGGCAGTGGAGCTCGAGCGGTTGGCGGCGACCCGCCTCGAGCGAGTCAGCGCGGTGGTGGTCAGTCATCTGTACGGCGTTCCCGCTGCCGTGGAGTCACACCATCAGATTTGCAAGCAACAAGGATGGTGTCTCGTCGAAGATGCTTGTCAGACGCCCGGCGCCAGGATCGCCGACCGGCCCGCCGGAGCATGGGGCGATGTAGCGGTCTTCAGTTTCGGGGGCAGTAAACCGCTGACGGCCGGGTGCGGCGGCGCGGTTGTCTCCGGAGAGGGAAGGATCGCGAGCCGTCTGACTGCCTGGTTGGATCGTCCCAGTCACGCTGCACCGGTGAGCGAATTGCAAGCGGCGGCCCTTTTGCCACAACTACAGCGATTGCCTCGTTGCAACGAGATACGAAATCAAACGCTTGCCGAAATCTTGAGGCGTGTCTCCTGGGTGCGTGAATCGCTCTGCGGTCCGCCGCCTTCAATCACGTGCTACAAGCTGGCCGTGCTCAGCGAACATCGCGACCGACTCTTGGAAGCATTGCGCAAACGCGGCATTCCAGCCGGTCCTGGTTACCGCTCGATGCATCGCAGTCGTCGCTGCGACAAATTCGGTGATCTAACACGTAGCCAGCAGTTGGGCGAACAAGTGGTCGTGATCGATCATCGAGCGTTGTTGGCCGAGTCCGATGCAAGGGAATGGTTGATCGAAACGTTGGAGCAGGTGCGCGTTGTGTAGCGGCACCCTCTCTGGCCGCTGAGACGGCCGTCTCTCCCTGGAGGGAGAGAATGGTTGGTGACTATTTCTCCCTTGGGAGAAACGACGCGTTGACGCGTCAAAGAGGGTTGTCTTGAGTTTGTGATCGGCACCCTCTCTGGCCGCTGAGACGGCCGTCTCTCCCCGGAGGGAGAGAATGTTGGTGACTACTTTCTCCCTTGGGAGAAACGACGCGCTGACCTTAACGTACAGCGTCTTCAGCCTGGCTTGCGGTAGAACCAGTTGGGGTACTCGGCTGATGAAGAGCCGCCTTTGCGGCGATGGAGGAACTTTGTTCCCCGGTCACGTTCGATCCGCATTTGATTCCCACCGCTTTCTTCCAAGAGGTCAAACAACAACTCGTTCAGGCGCTTGACCGTATCGGCGTGTTCCGGATCATTGATCAAATTGGTTTTCTCGTTGGGATCCGTTTCCAAGTCGAACAATTCATCGACGTCCCAAATGCCGTGGTACCGAATGTACTTGTAACGCTGCCCCAGTACCGCGTGCGTTGTCGGCGTGTGCGGATAATTGCGTTCCCAGAAGTACTCGTACAAGACCGCTTCACGCCACTGATTGGATTCGCCGGTTGCGAGTGACTTAAAACTCTGGCCGTCCATGTGCTTGGGCACGTCCACTCCGGCAAATTCCAACAGGGTTGGGGCGACATCAATGTTGGCGACCGTTTCGGGACGCACTTGATTTGCGGCGACCGTGGGCGGATAACGCAATAACATGGGAATTCGCACGGATGCTTCGTAGGCATTGCGTTTATCGATCAGCCCTTTCTCACCAAACAAAAAACCGTTGTCCCCGAGGTACAGCACCACGGTATTGTCCAGCTCGCCGCGTTGCTCCAGCAACTCCATCACGGCGCCGGTGCTTTCATCGACCGCTTTTAGGGTTTCACAGTATCGCTTGTAGTACGTTTCAAGGTCCAAGTCCGAGTAGTACGCAAACTCGGTTCCGTGTCGACTGTTCGTTTGGTTTTGCACCCACAGCGGCACATCGCGAAACGCATCGGGCGATTCCACCCAAGTCTCCGGTCGCTCGACGTTCTCGTTTTCAAAATCGTAAGCGTGCCGGTTGGCGGGCAAGAAATCTGCGTGAGCCGCTTTGTGAGAGAGGTACAACATCCACGGCGTATCCTCGTCGCGTTGGGCAAGCCAATCGGATGCATACTGGGTGAGCTCATCCGTGATGTAGCCCTTCTGCTCGACACGTTCACCATTGAGATTGAATCCGTCTCGGTTGACTTGCGGTACATAGCGGCCTTTGACTTTGGCATCAGCAGGGTCCGCGAAGTAAACGCCCTGGCCTTTGAAAGCGACCCAGTGGTCAAAACCAGGTTGTGGATGGTCGATTTCGCCTCCCATATGCCACTTGCCAATGAACGCGGTCTTGTAACCGGCTTTCTGAAGGTAGCTTGGGAAATAGACCAAGCCGTCGGGTAGCGGTTTGTAGTTATCCACAACACCATGATGGTGGGCATAGAGTCCAGTCAGGATCGACGCTCGGCTTGGCGAGCAAAGTGATGTGGTGACGACGGCGTTTTCAAAGTGAACGCCTTCTTTTGCAAGCCGATCTAAGTGGGGCGTCTTCAAGAATGGATGGTCCAAGAATCCCATCGCATCGTAGCGATGATCATCGGTCAGGATGACCAGTATGTTGGGACGTTTCGCCGGCTCGGCTGCAAGAGCCGGTTGAGTCCAACTGGCCGCGCACAACATCGTGGCCAGTATCAGGAAGGAAACAGAGTTCTTGGGGTGGCAATGCAACGGAACACTCCAATCGGTCGGGCAGACGCTTTTCAAAAATCGACGTTAGCTTAGCCGGATCGGTTGCGGATCGCTTGCGTGCGAGATGGATTTTCCGTCCGTCGCAACACAACTGAGACACTTAGCAATGGGAGATCAATCACGGTCATTGTTAGGACCCTCTCTCGAGATCTCTTCCAGCGATTCCCGCTGCGCAGCGATTCCCGTTGCTTCAACCCGAGACACCCGGAGCGAACTCGTGAGAGGCACTCCGGGTGTCTGAGTGAAAGTGGCTAGGCCGCGGAAAAGTGGTCAGGTACCAAAAATGCGAAGCACCCTTCGGGCCATTTAGTTTTTGGTACCTGTCCCGTATCTGACCCCCTTTTTCGCTCGTCGAACTCAACCCCAAGAGTTATCGTTGACGATGCACTAGCCAGCCGATTTGCGAGCTGCGGATGGCACCGGATGGTAGTGGCTTGGCTGCATGGAGAAATCGCCTTGCCCCTGTGTCATCGAGCGGAGGTCGTTTGCGTAGTCAAACAACCCCGTCAACGGCGCGACCGCTTTCAAGACGCACGTGTGTGTCTCGATTTGCGTTTCCGTCACGACGCCTCGCAATTGACTCAGGTGTCCCGAAACCCTGCCCTGATACTCGGACGGGATTTCGACTTCCAAGCTCATCATCGGCTCCAGTAACTCCGCATGGCAACGCGGCAAAATGAACTGTCGCATCGCTTCGGAGGCACACAGTTGGAACGCCAGTTCCGACGAATCCTACTCGTGTTCGATGCCATCGTTCAACGTGAATTTGACACCAGTGACTTCGAATCCATCGATCGGACCGCTGCCCAGTGCTTCCTCCACGCCACGGCGAACCGCCGAAACATGGGCACGAGACAATCGTCCGCCGCGAATTGCATCTTCGAAGACAAACTTCTCTTCCGCAGCAGCGGGTAAGGGTTCCATCTGCCCCATGATTTGAGCAAACAGTCCTTGCCCGCCGTTCTGCTTTTTGAAGCGATACGAAAACTCGACCGGCCTGGTCGGGCGTTCCTTGTACGTCACCGTTGGCCGTCCAACGATCACCGGACAGTCGTATTCCTCACGCAGTCTTTCGACATAAACATCTAAGTGCAAGCGTCCCATACCGGCGAGATGAGTTTCGCCGGAGTCGGGGTCGTTGAGCACCCGGAACGTCGGGTCTTGGCGTTGGAATTGGTCGAGAGCCTTGCTGAGCTTTTCAGCATCATTTCGGCTTTCGGGTTCCACCGTCAATTTTACCACCGGAGGCATGGCAACGATGTTCTCAAGGACAACGCGGGGACCCGCTCCGACAAAGGTGTCGCCGGAGGCACAATCCACGCCGACGACCGCAACGATGTCACCGGCAGCCGCACCGTCGATGTCGCTACGCTGCGCGCTGTGAACGCGAACGAGCCTGCCGAATCGGACGGTCTTGCCTGTACGAGCGTTGCGGTACGACGTGCCCTTTTCAAACGTGCCTTGATAGACACGTAGGAACGTCAGTTGGCCGAACGACTCGACGATGGTCTTGAACGCCATCGCAACCGGCTGGCGGCTCGAATCGGCATGCAATTGCACCGTAGTGCGTTTCGTTTCGTGATGTTCCATCTCATTGGCATCGATCTCCCTGTCGCGGGGTGAAGGTAAATAAAATCCAATCGCATCCAAGACTTCTTGGACGCCCTGATTCTTGAACGCACTCGCGAACAAGACTGGCGTGAGTTCACGTTCAAGCGTCGCGCGGCGCAGCGCTTGTCGAACTTGCTCGATCGTTGGTTGGCGATCCGCAGCGATCATCTCGAACATCGCATCGTCGACCAAAGCCAAGGACTCAAGCATCAATGCGCGAGCACGTTCGGCACGGTTAACCCATTGATCCGGGATCGAGTCGCGTCGGACGACTGCACCGTCGTCTCCATCGAAGTAGACGGCTTGCATCGCGACCAAATCCACGACACCCTCAAAGTCCGCACCACTGCCGATCGGTAGTTGCAGTGCGACCGGGTTGGCGTTCATTCGGCTGCGCAGTTGATCGGTGACACGATCCGGGTTGGCACCCATTCGATCCATTTTGTTGACCAAAGCGATCTTGGGAACGTTGTAGCGACGCATCTGTCGATCCACCGTCAGAGTTTGACTTTGCACGCCACCGACGCCGCACAGTACGAGCACTGCACCGTCGAGGACGCGAAGGCTTCGTTCGACTTCGACGGTAAAGTCGACGTGTCCGGGCGTATCGATCACGTTCAAGTGATGATCGGCCCATTGGACTGACGTCGCTGCCGAAGCAATCGTGATGCCACGGCGCTTCTCGATTGGGTCGCTATCCATCGTCGCGCCGCCATCATTGCCGTGGACTTCACGCATCTGATGGATCCGTCCACAGTAATAGAGCATGCGTTCGGTCAAGGTCGTCTTGCCGGCGTCGATGTGTGCTGAAATGCCGACGTTGCGAATGCGTTCGATCGGAGGTGTGTGTTGGTGAGTCATTGTGTTAGTCTCGAAGAAAGCGTCGGCGAGACACTGGAGCGCGTAGCGATCCGGATTTCGCCGACAGGAATCGGTGAGTGGTGAGGAAGAAGCTGGCCCATTGGGGCGGCGCGGTGACGAGCTGGCTGGCAAGTACAGTTCCCAAGTGAACTGCTCATCGGCGAACTGCGTTTCAAGCAGCCATGGATGAGAGGTGCAAGCAGATCCGTGAAGAAGAGCGAAGTGCACGGGAGCGTCGCTCCCAGTCACCGCGCGTTACGCTATCGTCGAACGATCCGAGACCGATCGTCCGTCGAGGAGAAACTCGAAGCGTTGGTGGAATACGTGCATGACACGGGTCAAGCAGGAGTGAAGAAGTGAGACTCGGGAGAGTCCAGGCGAAAAACACCCGCCAATGCGAGAAAGCGACACCGAGATCACGGTCGAGGTTCACAGCGTCTCGATTTAGCGTGCCGAGGCATTGATTTGCACGCCGATGGCCCCCAGAGATCGCTTATTCCGTAGTTCGCGGCTACGCTTTGGGAATGACGATTCGTTTATCCATACAAGACGCGTGGGCCTTGCACGGAAGGAAAGTGATTCTAGTCGGAGCGATTCTGCTTCCGTTTCTTTCGATAGCTTTGCCGGATAAAACTCAACACGGATGGAGTTCATCCTCCGAGACTTTGCTTGAAAGTGTCTTATGGTTTCCCGAAACGCTAACGAAGACGGGATTCTTGGTTTGGTTAACCTGGAGATCCAATTGGAAACCCAAGCGGCCCAGGGCGGCAATGATCCTGGTTGCGGTTGCGGCTTTGACGGTGCTTCCAAGTGCGAGGCTGGAAGTGAGATTACACCCAACCTCATCGGTGCTGGAACTCTTCGATAGTGTTTTCTTTGCTAAAACCATCGTGCTGGCCTCAGCATCAACATTACCGACTTTGATTGTGTTGAAAGCGATTAAGGTAAAGGGCTGGGCGAGCATCTGCACATCTGAAAATGCTCTTGAATTTGGCAGGCCGCAGCTTTCGATTCGCACGTTAACGATTGCTTCCACCTTCGTTGCCATTTCACTCGCATTACTGCGATGGGCGGTTCAGGTTCTCTTTGGACCAGCGGACATGGACAGTTGGATGTTTTTGTTCAGACTGCAGGCGGCTGGAACACTGACAGGCGTAAGCACCGCGATGATGATCCTCGCCGTCGCTCACATTCAGACAAGGTCCAGATATTTTGCGTTCCCTCTGCTTGCAATCGTGCTCTTCACATTTCAAACGGCGAACTATTACGTCGATCGCATACAGCTTTGGAAGTACCGTTTCGACGAGAGCGTCCGGGTTGCCGAATTCTTTGACTTTCTGCCCATCGCGATTGGTTCAATTCTGGCCGCTTCAGTGAGCTTGGCCATCTTTCGCTCGGTCGGTCTTGAGTTCCGTTACGCGGGGCAACCGGCAAGGAACGACCTGGCTCTTTAGGAACGGACGACCAATGATTGTCGCCGATGGGCGACTTAAGCGTTTGACGATTCGAGTGCTTTGTCGCTGATGTCTTTTCGGCACCATGCTCCCGGCCAGCGGATTTTTTGAACGGCAGTGTAGGCCTTGAGCTTTGCGCCGCTGATCGAGTTGCCGATGGCGGTTACACCAAGGACCCTGCCGCCTGCGTTGACGATTTGGTCGCCGTCGATTTTCGTCCCCGCGTGAAAGACCTTCACGTCCTCAATGTCGGCGGCTTCGGACAGCCCCGTGATGGCACGACCGGATTCGTAGGAACCCGGATAGCCTTCGCTGGCCATCACCACGCAAAGACTGGGTCGATCGTCCCATTCCAAGGGTTCAATGTCGGCGAGCTTGCCTCGCGCCGCGGCGTACAGAATCTCGAAAAGGTCGCTTTTGAGTCGCATCAATAATGGCTGGCACTCGGGATCGCCGAAGCGGACATTGAACTCGAGTACTTTCGGACCTGCAGCGGTCAACATCAGCCCCGCATAAAGGACCCCTTTGAACGGCCGTCTCGCTCGCTTCATCGCATGGACGACTGGGACAAGCACATCCGATTCGATTTTGGCGAACATCGCTTCGTCGACGATCGGCGTGGGACAGTAGGCTCCCATGCCACCAGTGTTCGGCCCCAAGTCTCCGTCGAGCGCGGGCTTATGATCCTGCGCGGCGGGCAACGAAACGATGGTCTCTCCGTCGGTGATCGCCAGCACGCTGGCTTCCTGTCCCACCAAACGTTCTTCGATGATCAACTCATTGCCGGCTTCGCCGAACTCCTTTTGTCCGGCGATCCGGTCAATCGCTTGGAGGGCGTCGCTACGCGATTCGCAAACGATCACCCCTTTGCCGGCGGCGAGACCGTCGGCTTTGACTACCACGGGAACCGGTTCGTGCGGTTCGGGGTATTTGTCTTTGATGTAACGCGATGCGTCGTCGGCATTTCGAAACGTTCGGTAGTCCGCGGTCGGGATATCGGCCGTGTGCAGCAGGTTTTTGCAAAAGACTTTACTGCCCTCGAGTTCCGCCGCAGCGGCGGATGGGCCGAATGCCAGCAAGCCAGCTTCCTCAAGGGAGTCCGCTAGACCCGCAACGAGGGGGGCTTCGGGGCCGATCACCGTCAAGTCGATGGACTCGGACGTTGCAAACGCGACGAGTCCATCCACATCGGCCGCATCAATGGCGACGTTGGTTGCCTCGCTGAAGGTCCCAGCGTTTCCGGGAGCGCAAAAGACCTGCGTCACGCGAGGGCTTTGGGAGAGTTTCCAAGCGAGCGCGTGTTCGCGTCCGCCGCTACCGACGACCAGGACTTTCATCAATACGATGGCGGGGTTGAGAGGAAAAAAGGAAGGGCGAACTGGCGTCGAAGAATGTAGTGGAACGGTGAGAGATGGTCGACCGACGGGGCGGTGGCGGAAATGGACCGTTTGCGATGATTTTTTCGCTCCTGCGGCAACCCTAAGGCGGCATTAGCGGTAGACAATTTTTCCGTTGTTGTTATTCTTAGGTCCACACCCACCGGGGAACGTGATCTGTCGCCGCCTTTATCCCACCTTTGGCGACGCGAGCCCCACACAACTTATGAGCTTTGAAAGGCGACGGTCGGAATCGTTTTAGGCTTCCGTCCGTCGCCTTCTTCTTTGCTGATGAGTATCATCCGGTTCGATCGCCCTAAGCGATCACCGACTTCCACCTATGAATACTGAGCAGGAGACTTGATGTGAGTCGTTTTCCATCGCTTTCAACACTGTGTTTCGCCGCCACATGTCTCGTGGTTGGTTTGAGTTCGGCAACCTCGTCCGCCGAAACCGGGACGCTGCGAATCAAGTTCACTTTGAAGGGCGACGCAAAGAATCTCCCCCCGCTGAAGCCCAATGTCGATCAAGCGTTTTGTGGTAAGGAGCAGATTCCCGACGAGTCTCTCTTGGTCAATCCGGAGGACAACGGCATCAAGAACGTAATCGTCTACGTTTACACGGGACGCCGTGGCGGAACCAAACTGCCTAAGATGGAGCTGAAGGCCGAGACTCACATTTTGGCGAACGAAGCCTGCCGGTTCGAGCCTCACGTTGTGATTGCCAAGAAGGGCGACACCATCAAGGTCACCAATCCCGACAAAGTCGGGCACAATGCGAACTTTAGCTTCCTGGAGAACAAGCCCGCCAACCCGACGATTCCCGCCGGTGGAGAGGTTGAGATTGAGTTGAAAGAGGCAGAGCCGGCTCCGATTCCGGTCGCCTGTAACATTCACAGTTGGATGAAGGCACAGATCGTCGTGATGGACCACCCGTTCTCGGCGGTCAGCAATGAGAATGGGGTGCTGGAGATTTCCGGACTGCCGACGGGCGAAATCGTCTTTCGCGCCAACCATGAAACGGGTTCGCTGAAAGATGTCGTCGTCAACGGCAAGAAAACATCCTGGCGTGCCAGCCGTTTTGAGATGGATATCAAGCCCGGCATGAATGACATGGGCGTGGTGGAAATTCCATTGGAAGCCTTTGATAACAATTAGTGCGGGCGTCGCTCGCCGCTCCATTGTTCTTGCGTTCGCTGTGTGGCGGAACTCGCATTTTGAGCGACTCCGCCGTCTCGATAGGACTGTCCGTCAGCGGTCTGCGACAATCTATTCGGTTGGTCGAAATTGATTCACGCGGTTACGCTAGCGTTATGCGATGCCTTCCGATTCCAACCGTCCTAATTCTTTGCGTCCTCGCCGCCGGGTGTGACTCGGCGGTTGAGTCGTTCCCACCCAATCGGGTCCAGGCCTTGGTCGTGGAGACCAGCCGCGGCGTGTCCACGGAGAATGCCGCGAGCGATGCAACGGTGTTACTCAAGCAGTGGTTCGGCACGCCGGAGTCGCCGCGTTGGCCGGTCGAGCACTTTGACACAGAGCCAACGAAGAACCTTGTCGATCCGGACAAGCTTCTGAGGGCGTCCGGACGCGTTTACAGCGATGAAGCCGATCAGCACTTCGGGCTTTACCGAGAGCACTGTGTCACTTGCCACGGCGTCAGCGGCGGTGGCGATGGGCCTGCGTCGCTGCTGCAAAATCCTTACCCGCGGGACCTACGAGCGGGTGTCTTCAAATGGAAGTCGACGGAACGGGCCGCCAAGCCGACTCGATCCGATCTGATGCTTATTTTGGAGCACGGGGCTCCCGGATCTGGAATGCCCTCTTTCCAAAACGTTGCCGCCGAGGATTTGGATGCTCTGGTTGATTACATCATTTTCCTTTCCGTTCGCGGAGAGTTCGAGCGGCGGTTGTTGTACGACGCCGTTGACGAGCTCGACTACGGTGCCGAGTCACCCGGCGACGACGCGAGTCTGACCCTGGCGAGCTCGTTCACCCGCGTCGCATCCGAAGAGCAAGGAAACGACGGTTACTGGGTGGCGCGAGATCGTTTGAACCGAGTGGTTCAGTCGTGGATCGATGCCGAGGGCGAGGTCGCCGAGGTTCCGCCGCAGCCGGAAAACGATGCTGCCTCGGTGGAACGGGGGCGGGACTTGTTCCACGGGCAGATTGCGAACTGTGCGGGATGTCACGGCAAGGAGGGAGCCGGCGGCGTCGACATTGTTGACTTTGATGACTGGACAAAGGAATTCACGACGCGTCTTTCGATCACACCTTCCGATCGCGATGCGGTGCGGCCGTTTCGCAAGGCCGGCGCCCTGCGTCCAAGGCAGATTCACCCACGAAAGCTGGCCGGTGGGTTCTACCGTGGTGGCGGCGATGGCAAAACACTTTACCGTCGACTGACACAGGGCATCGCCGGAACCCCGATGCCCAGCGTGATGGTCGCCGAAGAGCCTTCGCCGACCACGCTCACTGCGTCCCAGGTTTGGGATCTCGTCCACTACGTCCAATCGCTTGCCGAAGAGAAGCCATGACACGTGATTCCTTTCGAAGCGTGGGAGCGATTGTGGGGCTGATCCTTGGCATCCTGATCATGAAGTGGTCTGGGCAATCGGGCGTGATGGCCGGAGGCTTATTCGGGGCCGGGGGTGCATTGATGGGCGGAATTGCGGGTGAGCAGTTACATGCCGTGCTTGTGCGAGAACCCAACGACAGCTAATCCTGATGAGTAGCGAAATCAATCGAAACGAGTCCGAACGCGGCGCCACGCCACGACTGCATGCTCTGGCGGTCATAGCGGTTTGCCTGGTCTGGCCACTGATTTGGGTCGGCGGCTTGGTGACGACTTACGACGCCGGGATGGCCGTTCCCGATTGGCCGGGAACTTACGGTTACAATCTTTTCCTCTACCCGATTTCCACTTGGCTCTACGGCCCGTTTGATCTGCTGATCGAACACGGGCATCGACTCCTCGGTGCCGTCGTCGGCTTTGTGGCTATCGGCATGTTGGTCGCAGCGTTCCTGCATGAGAAACGTCGCTGGGTAATCGGGCTGACCGTCCTCATCCTTGGCGCGGTCATTTCGCAAGGTGCACTCGGAGGCGTGAGGGTGCTACTCGGTGATCGCACGGTAGCGATGATTCACGGTTGCTTTGGGCCAGTTGTGTTCGCGCTTTGTTGCATCGCAGCGACGGTGACCGGCAAGCGATGGTGGCCGTCGGCGGCCGAATCCCCCGATCGCAAGTTGGCTCTCGAGCCGAGCCGAATCGGCCGTGGAATGCTCGCCGTTGCCACTTTGGTGCTCGGACTCAGTTACGCCCAACTCGTGTTTGGGGCACTGCTACGGCACGTGCAGCCGACCACCACCCCGGGGAGCTTCACTTTAACCGTCGCGGTGCACATCATGACTGCGTTGTTTTTGTGGCTTCTGACGCCCATTTTATGGCTCGGTGTCCGCAAGTGCGGCGATATGACGCTGTGCGGTCTGGCCAAATGGTTGATATTGTTTGTGGGCGCCCAAATTCTGCTTGGAACAGGGACCTGGATCGTCAATTACGGATGGCCGAGCGTACTCTCGTTCGCTCCGTTCGGCGAAGGGTTTCTCGTTCGGGCGAAAGGCTTCTTGGACTCGATGATCGTGACCGCGCATGTCGCGGTGGGGTCGCTTATTTTGGCGACCGCTGCGGTGATCTTGGTTCGGACGCTTCGGCAGCGTTGTTTGACGGGTTCGACGTCGGTCCAACCGAAGTCGGGTGCCGTTCCACTTGAAATGACCGGCTTGCCGGTTGCCGCCACGGTTTAATTGTGTATGTCCAGTGACTTGTTGACGGCCGAACCTCCGAGTGATCTCGCCGCTTATGAAGGTGGTGCGATCTCCGGTGCGGTGAACTTACCCGGCAGCGGCGGAGACGCGTTGGTGCATGAACCCACGTCCAGAGTTGTTTCCGTCGATACATCGGTTTCCACGATGCTTCGCGACTTCGTCGAGCTGACGAAGCCACGGATCTTGACCATGATTTTGGTCACCACGGGTGCGACGGCATTGGTGGGCGCGGCAGGATGGGTTCCGATGGCAGACATGCTGTTGCTGTTGCTGGGAACCGGCTTGGTCGCCGGGAGTGCCGGCGCGGCCAATCAAATTTGGGAACGCGTGATCGACACGCGGATGCCTCGCACGGCAGTTCGCCCACTCCCGTCGGGCCGGATGTCGGTTGCAACGGCAACTTGGTTCATGGGCAGTATCGGAACGCTCGGCACCGCCGTGCTGTGGTTGGGTTTTGGTGCCACGCCCGCACTGGTGGGCCTGGCAACTTGGATGAGCTATGTGTTCCTGTACACGCCGATGAAAACCCGCACGTCATGGAACACCACCGTCGGTGCCGTGGCCGGGGCTCTTCCCATGCTGATCGGTTACACGGCCACCGGTGGGATGCTGACCGATGGCGTCGCTTGGATGTTGTTTGGAGTGCTCGCCGCTTGGCAGTACCCGCACTTCATGGCCATCGCGTGGCTCTACCGCCAACAATATGCGGAAGCCGGTTTCGAAATGTCGACCACGGTGGAGCCGACGGGGCGATCGGCCGCCGCCCAGAGCATTGCCGGCTCACTCGCCGTGATCGGCTGCGGTGTCGGACTCTGTTTTATTTCTCCAGGTGTCGTTGTCGGCAGTGTTGCTGCCGTGGCGGTTGTGCTGGCGACGGTTCCGATGTTGCGTGCTTCAGTTGCGTTCGCACGAGATCGAAACGATGGAACCGCGAGACGAATGCTGCGGTCATCCTTATTAGTTCTGCCGGCCGTTTTGGCGGTCGTCACGCTTCGCGTTTTTTGGTGACGGTCTTGCCCTCGTGGCGACGCTGAACCACGGCGCGAGCGGTCTCTCGGTCGTTCAGGCTGCGGCGCCGCAATCGTCAGGCTTTTCCCTTCAACGGCTGTTTCTTGCAACGGACCGGCGCTCCTTTTTGTCGAGCTGCCTCCGCAATCAAACCCTCACAATGAGTCGAGGCTGAATCATGAAAGTTGTCTCCAATGTGGTGCTCATTTTGGTCGTGGGTGTCGTCCTTGGTCTGATCGGCAAGCAAATGCGTCAGCCGCCTCCGACGTCGGGGCCAGGTCCTGATGATGTGGTTTATGAACCTGACGTGTCTCCCGGTGAGGAGCCGCTGGTTGGAAGCGACGAAATTCGTAATGACGAAGTGGCCAGGCCTCCGGAAGACGAAGCTTGGCTGAGCAAGTTCACCTTGACCGAGCGGAGTGGTCGGCAGGTGAGTAGCGAAGAGCTCGCCGGCTCGCCTTACGTCGTGAGTTTCTTTTTCACGACCTGCCCCGGACCTTGCCCCATGCAAAACAAAAAAGTCCAGGAGCTCCAGGAGGAGTTTGAAGGGGAGGATGTGCGGTTGCTTTCGATTTCCGTTGATCCCGAGACGGACACCCCGGAAGTGCTCTCTGAATACGCGGCTCGTTTCGGTGCCGATCAGGATCAGTGGTTGTTCCTGACCGGCGAATTGGACTATATCCGGCGCGTCGGGGCGGAGATTTTCCAGCAGCCGGTCAACAAGGGTTTCCACACCGAGAAACTCGTGTTGGTCGACCGGGAAGGAAAGATCGAAGGCTTCTACAGCTGGCCGGAGCCTCGTCAGTTTGAAAAACTCAAGTCAGCGATTCAAGGAATGCTTTGATGTGGGAAACGTTGGCAAAGCTCTTGCCGCACTGCACGGCCGCACTCAACCTGACAGCGACGATTCTTCTCGCGTTCGGGTTGGTCAACATTCGTCGCGGCAAGGCTCGCGTGCACAAGAAGTTGATGCTGAGTGCGTTGGCGGTGAGCGCCGTGTTCTTGGCACTTTACTTGTTGCACAAAGTCGCTCTGTATCAGACGACTGGGGAGCCGAACAAGCGTTTCCCGACCGACGCTCCATCCGGAGCCCGGATCACCTACTTCTCCATTCTGGGGACGCACTTGATCCTTGCGATCACGGTGCCGGTGCTAACGCTTCGTGCCGTCTACTTGGCCATGAAGGGCCGCATCGTTGCCCACAAGAAATTGGTGCGTTACGCCTATCCGATTTGGATGTACGTTTCCGTGACAGGCGTGTTGGTTTACCTGATGCTGTACCAGCTCTACCCGGCTGCCTAACGCGTCGGTTCCGTCAAACGCAGATTGGGTTGCTCGTTTAGCTGCCCGACTTTGCGCCGACAAAGGCCATTCGTAACAGGTGAAGGACTTCGTCGAACATCTTTTCTTCTTCGTCGTCCGTGTTCCCCTTGGTTTTGACCTGCAGCATTTCCAGGGTTTCGATGAAGTGCTTTGCCATCGACAAATCGGTCGACTTCTCTCCCGTTTCGGGATGCGGCATGACACCCAGCGACATCATCGCTTGGCTGTAGAACGTGCTGATCAGCATCGCCAGGTTGGCGGGAGGCAGTTCACGTTCGGCCGGGGTTTCACTTTCGCTTGGTTCGGCCACTTGTTGTTTTTCCTTTTCGACCTGACTCTTCCAGTCGTCGTCGATCACAATTTTGGGTTCGTCGGTGTTTTCGCTCATCGTTTAACTCATTGCCGTTTCGGCGTGTTGTCGGTCCCGTTTTGATTTGGCTCGTTCGATTGCGGCTTGGATAAACCCGGTGAACAGAGGGTGAGCTTTCAGCGGTTTGCTTTTGAACTCCGGGTGATACTGTACGGCCAAAAAGAAAGGATGTTCGGGGAACTCGACGATTTCAACCAGGCTTCCGTCAGGGCTGGTTCCGGAGAACTCCAGGCCGTTCTGCTTGAACTGTTCGCGAAACGCGTTGTTAAACTCGTAGCGATGCCGGTGGCGTTCCTCGACATCGGTCTTTCCGTAGCAAGCTTGGGCGCGGCTGCCGTCGGCGATCGCGGTGGATTGGCTGCCGAGTCGCATGGTGCCACCCATTTGCGTGACATTTTGCTGTTCGTCGAGCAAGCAAATCACCGGATGGGGCGTTTCCTTGTCGAACTCACTCGAATGAGCTCCGGTGAGACCGCAGACGTTTCTCGCGAATTCGATGACGGCGCACTGCATTCCAAGGCAAATCCCAAAAAAGGGAATACCACGTTCGCGGGCAAACTGGATCGCTTGAACTTTGCCTTCGACGCCTCGTTCACCGAATCCGCCTGGAATCAGGATCCCGTCGTAGCCGGCGAGCAACCGCTCGGCGCCTTCGCGTTCAATATCGCTGCTCTGGATACGCCCGATCCGAACGTTGGCTTGATGATGCATGCCGGCGTGGTCGATCGATTCGTAAATCGACTTGTAGGCATCTTTGTGCTCGGCGTATTTGCCGACGACCGCAATGCTGATTTCGATTCGAGGGTTCCGCAGGCGATGCAGCAAATCCGTCCACGGCGAGATGTCGGATGCTTGGCTGGGCAGTGAAAGACGCTTGACGACAAGCTCATCCAGCTTGTTATCGACCAGCGAAATCGGAACTTCGTAGATGGAAAAGTCCTTGTCCTTCTCTTCGATGACGGCTTCGCTGGGCACGTTACAGAACAGTGCAATTTTGTCGCGTTCTTCGCGGCTGATCGAATGCTCGCACCGGCAAACGAGAATGTCGGGCTGGATGCCGATCTCGCGGAGTTGTCCGACCGAGTGCTGTGTGGGCTTGGTTTTCAGCTCGTCGGCAGCTTTCAGGTAGGGCACGAGTGTGAGGTGCATGTAGAGCACGTTCTCGCGCCCGACATCTTGCGAGTATTGCCGAATGGCTTCCAGGAACGGCAAGCTTTCGATGTCGCCGACGGTGCCGCCGATTTCGGTGATCACCACGTCGACCTCATCGCCGCCCATTCGGGCGATGACCGATTTGATTTCGTTGGTGATATGCGGAATGACTTGAACCGTCTTTCCCAAGAACCGTCCTTTACGTTCCTTTTCGATCACCGACAGGTAGATCTGACCGGTGGTGTAATTGCAGTCACGCGTGAGCGCACCGCTGGTGAAACGTTCGTAGTGCCCGAGATCCAAATCGGTCTCGCTGCCGTCGTCCAGCACGTACACTTCGCCGTGCTGGTACGGGCTCATCGTGCCCGGGTCGACATTGATATAGGGGTCCAGCTTTTGCATCCGCACGCGAAGACCGCGGGACTCCAGAAGCATGCCCAATGAGGCGCTGGTAAGGCCTTTCCCGAGCGAAGAAACGACTCCGCCGGTGACAAAGATGTGTTTGGTCATGGAAGCGGATCATACCGCGCGAAACGGAATCGGAAAGTCCCCGGCGACGCTTTCCAGCACTCGCGTTCTTATTCCGCCTTCGCGTCCTTCGCAGCGGGCTTGGCGTGCACCGTAGCGTAGAGGTGTTCGACGAAACGAGCTCCGTCAGCCGACGTCACCGCAGTCTCGCTGGAACGGGCCCGGAAATTCATTTCGATGGACAACTGATCGCAGACCTGCAGATCGGGGATTACCAGCCGAACGGTGTCGGGCGCAACCAACACGACCTCGGTCACCATTAGCGTGTCACGTCCAATCCGACCAGGCTGCAGCAACGAGAACTGTTCCGAACCGTAGACCCTTGACCACAAATAGTCCCACATTTCGATCTCATACGACTCGGGGTCACGGGCGGTCGCCGGATCCACATCGAACGAGAATTTCAGTTCCACCCCGTCATGGGTGACCCGAAAGTCGTCGACCATCATCATCGGCTCACCGGTGTAGCGCAGCCGTTGGAAACAGCCATCGCGACCGCCACTGGGACCTTGCCAGCCGGACAGCCCCACTCCATAGATTTGGCCGTCTTGTTGATTGACGCGCAACCGCATCACACCCGCATCCCACTGGTGTGGGAGGGCAACGATCGAGGCCTGAGTCTTGTCGTCGATTTCTTCCATCGAAAGGTAATACAACCAACCTTTACCAAACGAGGAATGGATCAAGCGGTTGGCGAGTGGTCCGAACCGAGAATCACCCGCCCAGACCTGTCCGCCACAGGAGTTATCCAGTTCCTGAGGCATCCAGATGAATGGTTCGTCAAACGTCGTTGGTAGTTCACCTCCGTGTCTCGCCTTCAGCCATTTTTCTTGGGCGTCGTTGATGGGCATGTTTCCGAGAAAGTTGCCAGGTTCGGCGAGCGAGATTTTTCCCGCCGGCATCCAAGGGCCTTGGTTATCCGAAACCGTCATTCGGTCATCCGGCAGTTTGCCCATGCCGTTCGGCGTTCGGATGCCCCACGCGACCACTTCTGCACTGCCTCCTTCGGGCGGAATTCGTATGATCGTTCCCGGGCGATGATGCTTGGTGTACTGGCCGGCTTTGGCGAGATAAAAATAGCCCTCGGCATCGGTTTGCAGGTCAAAGTTATAGGCGTGGAACATCGATGAGACGTCGTCATCATTCCAAAACGCCTCCACAAAGTCAGCCTCATCATCGCCATTGAAATCGTGCAATCGTTTCAAGCCGTCACGGCAGGTCACATAGATCTGGTTGTCGATCACACGTACGCCGAACGGTTCGAACAAACCGGCGGCAAATCGTTTCCACGTGACTTTGGCAAGTGATTCGTCAATGCCGCTGACCAGATACACATCGCCGCCGTGTGTCGTCACCACCGCTCGGCCGTCCTCTAGAAAGTCCACGGCACTGGTTCGCATCCAAGCGTTCCAGGGGTTTTCAAACGGCACGGGAATCGTATCGAGCGCGTAGCCATTGATCGACTCACCGAGTTTGCCTTCCGCTTCCAAGGTTTGTGGCCAACGCACGGCACCGCCGCGGGTGAAAGACGCCGGATCTTCGAGTTCTTTCGGGAGCGGCAAGTCCTTGTCCGACGGAACTCGACCACTCGAACGCATCGCCAATCGTGAGACTTGCACCAGGATTGGCTTGTCGCTTGCGGGGATGGTTAAGACGACACGCCCGTCCGCATCGCGTTCAAGCCGCGTGGCATCCGTGGTACCGCGAACCACCGCCATCAGCCAACGATCCGGTTTTGTGGATGTCTCTGTCTTTCGAGTCTCACCTTCCCAATCGAAAAGCAACTCTGCCATCTCGGACCAATCGGATTTCTCTTCGTCCTGCTGGCCGACTTCGTCTTCCGACAATGCACCTTTCAAGACGGCCACAAATCCAAGTTCTCCTTGAAAGTCGCCTCCGAAGTCACTCGCGGTGGAGCCTACTTTGAGCACGTGGCTGCTCTCGGCGGGACGTCGAAACTCCTCGCGTTCGGCTTCCAAGTCTCCGTCGATGAAGAGTCGCGTCACGTCTTCGTCAACGGTCAGTACGGCGGTGTGCCACTGGCCATCATTCACCGAAGTCTTGCTCTGTATCGCGCCGACCCAGCCGATATCGAAAACCAACTTGCCGCCGCGAATGAACAGTGACTTCCCGTCGGGTTTCCAGCGTCCATTTGCCGGTGCCGAAGCGATCAGCGTGCCGCCCTTCGTTGTTCGAAAGCGTGCCACTACGGTGCGATCGATGGTTCCGAGGTCGAGTTTCCGTGCGTCCTCGCCTGTGACAACATGCATTGGTTCATTGGAAAACACTTCGCGATCTGGGCCGGCGCCTTCGCGGAAGCGGATGACGACCGACTTGCCGTCCGCACTGAGCGAGACTTTGGAATCCTCCAGTTCCGACGGATTGGCGATCGCGACACGAATGTCATTCGAGCCTGGTGCAACACGGAGAGTTTGGTTGAGTACCACACGCGCTTGTGACTGATTCGACTCTTCATCTGGACGTTCTGCGTCGACCGTTTCCAACACTCCACGATCATGGATGTCGTAGTACAGAACCGTACGATCGTCATGAAGGTAATAGCCACGGAATCGCATGAACTCGTTTTTGACTGGGCCTCTCGGTGGTTTGACGTCCTCGGTCCATTGATACGTACCGCCGAGTTGCCAACTCCAGTGTCCCAGTCCCGGAATGGGCTCGCCATCGATTTGCGGCATGCGCTCGCCACGTTGTCTGTAATGTTGCGTTTGCGAAAGGTCGAGAAAGCCGTTTTCCCAAACGCCGGCCAACCGCATTCGATGCAGGTCATAACTCACGGTGACACCTTCGATGGGGCGCAAAGTCATCGCGTGATTGACGGTCTGTCCAATTTGGGATCCAAGCACCGGTCCGTAATCGCGGTCACCCGACTCCTCCGACTCGCCCCACTCCGTTCCTTCGGGTAGTGATTCAAGGTACTGGTCGGTAACGGGTTCATACGCCGGGTTGCTCTCCTTCATCAGCGACTCGCGTATGTAATGAATGACCTGGTAGCGTTCGATCGGCGAGAGGTTTTGCATCGCGGCCATCAACCCTGCACCGCGGGTCAGCGTTTGCAACATCCCGTAGGGATCGGCAGCGAACTTCATCGGCTGATTGCCAAACGCGCGAGCGGTCGGCAACGTGGGTGTGTTGCCATCACGACCATGGCAATTCACGCAGTGGCTGCGGTAGATCCGTTGGCCGGATTTCAGGTCGTCTTCATCGAGAGATCGCAGAATTCCGGCGTGATCCAAGTTGATGGTGTCGTCTCGGAGGACCAGTTCGCTTGCGTCAGGACGTAACTCGGTAGCCCTCGTTTGACCGCCACGGGCGACTTCCATCACGTAACGCAGAAGATCGAGAAGATCACGTTCTTGGCGAAAGGAATCCGCGAGACCTTCCGGCATCATCGACTGATCACTCGTTCGAACGGTCTCGATCTCATCTCGATCGATTTTGACTTCGCGTTCCAAGTCGGTTGCTTTGCGTAGTGCGATAAACGTCTCCGTCTCGCGCGCCATCATTCCCGAAAGGACTTTGCCCTCGTCCGTTAGCACTTGAACGGTCTCGTAGCCTTTTCGAATCGCCTTCGAGGGGTACAAGATGGCTTCGACCAAGTACTCATCGGTGACGTTTGGATCGATGGTTGCCAAGTCGGGGCCGAGCGGAGAGCGCTCGTCGGCGAGATGGCACTTCGAACAGGCCGCAGCCGATTGGAAAAACAGTCTCGCACCACGCTGCGCGTCACCACGGAGCTTCGCCTGGGCGGCAAGCCGCACAACGTCAGCGGTGCCCGGTTCGACAGCGAGCAGGGTGTGAGTTGGAATCGCAGCGGCGATCAAAAGGACGAGCGGCGCAACCAGCCGCTGAGTCGAAACACCGTTCATGGAGGGCTCCGCGGGAGAGGACAAGGCGAGGCCCCTCAGTGTAGCCGAACCGACGAACGGAGGTTCAGCGTTTTACAGTGGGGCTCTACCAGTTCTCCCGAGGGAAAGTGCCCGTTCGAGGCTTTGGGCGCACGCGATCGCAAGGGATGAACACGATCCGCTCGCTAAGCGTTGGCAATGCGCGGCCCCTAAAATTTCACCAGCAGCAGGAGTGAGTAGTAAACGTCGTTCGGGCGGGCACCTTGGGGGGTGCTATCGTATCGATCTGTGACGGCAAGCTTGAGCGACAGGTTGTCCGTGTCGTCAAGCAAGATCTCCCAAGCCGCATCGGTGACAATCCGGTAGTCCGAGAAGTCGCTCCAAACGGGGAAGTAATCGACTTTCGCTTTCATCTTGTTGTAGCGGTTTAGCTGGTATTCGCCCTCGGCGCCGAAGACCGCTTCCGGTTTCCATTCATCATCCGGCGAGCCGATCTCGCGCGATGCACCGGCACCAAACCGAGTGATGAACAAGGCATCGTCAGTACGAATGAAATCGTAACCCAGGCCGCCGTTCAGGTTGATCCGAGAATCAAAGGCCTTGAACTGGTCCCACTCCGAACCGAACTTGCTGAACGCCGTCCACTGCGAGTCTTGGAATAGAAAGTCATAGTTCACATCGAACCGGCCGTTGTCTTCGGTCGTCAGTCCCGCCGTCGTCGCTTTGCGATAGTCAAAGTCGACTCCCAGCGTGTATCCGTCGGTGGATCGCTTGAGTTCGAACCCCGTTTGTAGCGCGAGCGTGCGTGCGTTTCCACTGCTACCATCGAGCCCGAATTCGGCATGGTTTTCCCAGCCACGCGTCATCCAGCGCCACGGGACTGCGTACCAGGCGACGGTTTCTTCGGCGAGCGGTAATTGCTCGGCAGTCTCACCGGCTGCGATCGCATTGCCGATCGGCAGGTCCGTGTTTCCAATCGCATCGGCAACACCCGGCAAATTCAGCACGTCGATCGGTGCGTCTACCGGAGGCGGAAGCGGAAGCCCTGCGTCTTCGTAGCCGACGACTTGGACGCCACTTTGTTTCGGTGCGACTTCCAGCGAAGGCGTCCCGGAGATGGAGTCATCGGAGATTTTTGAACTCGTATCGTCGCTTGCGGTTGGTTCCCCAAAGGTTGCGATACCGAGCTTCCACAAGGGAACGTCGTCAGGCTCTTGAGCGACGGCGGCTTCCAAATTCACGAGGAAGGCGAACGTACAGAAAACGAAGTGAAATAGTGTCTTGCGCATCAAAAGTCTCTGCATATAAGGCGTAACTTCGTCTGCAGTAACAAAATGCCACTTGTCATGTCACGGGCGGATTGGCTCGGCGAGGGGGAGAAAATTGGTGCGGGCCGAAAATTTCTTCTTTGATGTCACGCGCTGTTATCAGAATGGGGTCAGGCTGGACTCGCGCAGCCCTCTTTGACGCGTCAGCGCGTCGTTTCTCCCGGAGGGGAGAAAGTTGGTGTTTGGTGATTTCTCACTCTTGAGAGAGACAGTCGCTTTGCGACCAGAGAGGGTTCGGTCCTGAACACCGGTCGCCCTCCTTTGACGCGTCAGCGCGTCGTTTCTCCCGGGGGGGAGAAAG
>JBCBOO010000072.1:0-23683 GCA_039821235.1 Planctomycetota bacterium | reverse complement strand
CTCTCGGGGACCTACATATCGGCAGCTCGGATACGTTGATTTTGTACGTCTCCGCGCAGGGTGTTTCCGAATCCGGCAAGGCGTACCTTGTCTGCGAAGACTTTGACCTCCGACGCGCCAAGAAGGGACGAATCTCTGTCGAAAGTTTCTTGACGCGAGTGCGAAAGTCTCCGGCCAAAACGAAGCTGATCGTGATCAATGCGGGAACCATCGACTCTGACCCCCGTCTGGGGATGGTCGTCAATGACTTCCCGCGGTTGCTGGGACAAGCCGTCCGGCAGACCGGTGATCCCAATCTCTGGGTCATGTGTTCACACGCCAACTTGCAACGATCAAACGACTCCCCGGCAGCGCGGCGAAACCTCTTTGGGCTCTTCGTCTCCCAGGCCCTTCAGGGTGCCGCAGATCTGAATGCGGACCAAACGTTGGACGTCGCAGAGTTGAATGCGTTTGTTTCACAAAACGTCACCAGTTGGGTTTCGCAAACCACAGGACGCTTGGCGGAACAAACGCCGCAGTTGCATTGGGGAGGAACCGGAGTTCCCAAGTCCACCGATGTTCCATTGCTCAGTCTCTTCGATCAACCGGAGGTGGTTCCCTCATCGCCGATGGCGTTGGTCGAACAGAAGGCGGCCAGCGAACCCAAAGTCCGTCTCGCTTCATTGGCCACGCGACCGCCAACGACGAGTTCTCCAGCCAAGGACGAGACGCCCCGTTCCAACAAACAATCAAATCGCGATGGGACATCCGATGCGCAGACCATCGCAGCGTGGGGGACGCTCTTTGAAACATGGAGGTCACTCGAGACGATTGCGAATTCCCCTCCGCCCAGCGGTTTGCAACGGGGAGCGATCGAAGACCGGCCTCAGCTTTGGACACAACTGCAAACGGAGTTGTTGGGACTGGAACGTGAGCTTCGCGGTGGTGAAGCGGCGGGAATGCCCAACAAGCTCGATCGGCTCACTTCACTGCTGAATAAGTTCACGAGCCACACGAGCTCTTCGCCATTGGCGGGTTCGGCGCAGCGGGATGTCTTTAGCATCGCGCTTGCAGAACAGCTATCGATTCTCGGCGGCCAGGCATTTGATCTTCCCATCGAAGAACTGGAGAACGCACTTAACCAACCGACGCGCGACGCCTTGGATGCTTGGTTCAAAAAGGAATGGGATCCAAGTCTTGAACACTACTACGAAACGTCCGTGATCAAACAGATGTCCGCTCAAAGTGGACTCAACTGGAAACTTCTGCGGCTGGCATCACGCGTGATCCTCCTGGGCGAGAGAGCGGCGGCGTACGATGCCATCAGTCCGGGCTGGATTCGTCGGGAAGTCAATTTTGCGGACCAATATCGATTCTTTGCCGAACGCGTTCTTTTTCACCGGGAAGGCGCGGACTGGGAACAGCGTGCCCGCACGTTGTTTGAGAAATCCGAGGCCATCTACGGTGACGCATCGACCAAGTTCGCTTCGCTACGTCAATTTCAAAAACTGCACGCGCGACTGCTCCTTCAACTTCCCAGCTACGTGCAACTCTCCCGGGCAAATGTGAACGGAACGCTCACGCTTCCCTTTCCTGTGGAGCGAGTGGAGTCACTGATTGACCTGCTCGCCGAAGCACAAGAACCACTTGGAAAACCAAGCGAGGAAAGCTGGTCTGTCCTGCAGCGTTTGCGGCCTGAAATCGAGTCATTGAGGCTTCGATTGGAGTCTCAGCTTGGCGAACGCAGCCTGGCCGAATGGGTGCAGCAATCGGGTACCGCCGGTCTGGCATCCAGCGTGAACCAACTTCTCAACACACCACTTCTGTCTCTTCAATCGCGAGCGATGCTTGAGGACGCTTTGCCCAGGTTGGATCTCGCATCCGCTCGCAACCTGCAACTCCCGTCTATCTCGCAGTCAGCCGCGATCGTTGCCGCATCACATCACGACTTCGATCACTCATACTGGAACCGGCTCGCGGACTTGGCCCGATTGGAAGCGAAGCTGATTGCGCTGGGTACGATACCGGGTAGCACGGCGCAGTCCACCGAAGTGGTCCGGCAGTCCTATCAGGCATTGAGAAGCCTTGTGGATCAGTTAAATCGCATCGCTGCCACTCGGGAGCGTCCCCTCTCCGCCGAGGAGGAGGACTCACGGATCCGGCTGGTCGACTCGATTTGGTCCGCTTACGGTCTGTTTGGTGAATCGATCGCGGCGTATTACCAGTCCCTCCAGCCACCGGTGGCGCCGTCGAGTTCGGGACGACTTGCCGATGCGGCCGTCCAGTCGCTGCACATGCTGGACCCGCGAGACGCTTGGCGATTTAAAAACGAAAGCGTCAACAAGCTGCGAAAGATTCACTGCCTTGTATCGACGTTTGCATGGCAATCCGAACGCTTGGACCAGGCGGCGCAGTACCAAGCGAGCGATGCGGCCAGCCGATGGGAGGAAGCGTCTGAGTCTTACCGGCGGAGCCAATCGACTTTGGAAGGGGCGGCTCTTTCATCCAGCGCGGATCAATCACCACGCGGTCTCCTGATGTCTGTACCCGAGCGAGTCGACTTGCAAGACCAGCGTTCTTCCACATGGACTTTGACACTAGAGAACTCCACCAAGTCATCGCGAACGATTCTACTGTCGATGGATCACCGAGATGACGTGGTGTCCGTCGCGCTTCGCCCGTTGCGCCAAGACACGACGTCGCGCGTGGAAACCTTGTCGTTCGGGATGACACGTTCGATCTTGGGAACTCAGACAACGGAGCCGCTGACGCTCCAAGCTGGGCAGACCGTTCAGTATCGCGTCGACGTCAGACGGCGGGACAACGCGTCGCAGTCAAATCGAATCACCTTCGACGTTTATGATGCGACCGATTCCAACGCTTTGCAGAGAGTCAGTCGGAAAAGCCCGCGGATCTTGGTCAGCCGCACGATCGACATCGGATTGCCAGTTGCCGAGTTGGCAGCGCGTGTTCAAGGTTCCATTTTGGTTTCCGATGTCGACGGACTCGACCTCCAGCTTCTGCCGAATCGAATCAACTCACCGACGTTCGGCATCGTCAACCAATCGAGTCTCCCCAAAAAAGTCTCCGTGATGGGATACGCGCTGAACGAAGCGTTACCGTCGTGGTCGCGTTTGGAGAGAGAGGAATGGGTTCTCCGCCAAACGCCGCTCGTGCAATTCGAGCTCGAAGCTCCAGCGGGTGGACGACCTTTGTTTGTGCCGCGTAAGTCTGCGGACCCAAAAGCGGCCCCAAAAGCCAAGTCGGCCAAAACCGCTCCTTCAGCTCCAGGCAAAGACAAGCCAAAAGCGGCCCGCAAGCCGAAGGCAATGATCGACGGCATGCTGTTTGTCCTGAAGGATCTTGAGACCGGACGAACGACGTTTCGCCGCGTCGGATTCGCCGTGACCCGGCCACGTAGCTTCCTGATGCCTCGCGTTCGCTTTGATGCCCGCGCCAGTCGGATCGTCGTCGAGATGTCAGCCCGTGATCCCGAACTCTTGCCCGATGACGCACCGGTCAAAATAGACTGTCGACTCGGCGGTTCTCCATTTGCATCGATCCAAGGCAAGCTCCAAGGTTCCGTCTCACGACAGTCGCCTACAACGGAGTTGTTCGTCAACGTCCCGCGAGACTCCTTCCAAACCGTTCGATTGTTGATCGACGTCGACGGCTTTCCGCGAGCCTTTCGATTTGATGTTCCCTGTGGCAATGACACTGGTGAGCTGGAAGAGGTGAATGACCGTGTCGATGTGCAAATGAAGACGGATTCGCGTCAAGGATTCGTCGCGTCGATGGATGCGCTTCCAATTCATGTCGAAATGGATGCCCCTCCGGGAACATTCGCTGCGCCGGGAAATGAGTTGGAATTGGGATTGGATCTGAACAAAACGGGGCAACCATCACCTTCCAGCATCCAGCGAATCGTTACCGATCGCGACGTTAGCGTGGGGTGGTTGGACGCGAAAGCAAACGGCACGGTGGATCTGCTCACGTCGGCCACCGACTTTAAAATTCAGCTTCCGACCAAGCGAATGGAGAATCTGGCTGTAGGCGTGGCGGCTCGTTTAAAACTGCAAGACCGAGTCCAAACGATCCCAAGTCTGGGTGTCTACATTGATGCGTCGGCACCGGTGATCGGCCCCATTCAGTTGGAAGGCCCCGCGCGTGTTTTGCCCAAGCAAACCATGCGAGCCTCCGTGTTTGGATGGGACCAAGGATCGGGAATTCGCAAAGTCGAAGCCGTTTTGGTGAAAGAGGGAATCGAGCAATTTCCGGCGGGTACTCCGGTCATCGAAGGTGTCTTTTCGAAGCGGCAGTGGGACTTGGCGGTTCCTGTCGGCGAAGCGGCCGGCACGCGTGTCTTGTTAGTTCGCGCAGTGGACCGAGTCGGGAATGTGAGTGCCCCGATCGCTCAACGAATCGAAGTTGTCTCAGCGAATTCAAATGGTGCGACCGCGCAGCCGGCGCCGATCCGTTTGGGCGGACAGGTGGTCTACCGTGGCCGCCCGCTCGCCGGCGCTGATGTGGTACTCAGTAAAGTCCCCGAGGAAGGGAAGTCGGACACTCCGCCACGTAAGACTCAAGCGGGGCCGGATGGAAAGTTCCAAGTGGTGGGGCTGGAGCCCGGTTCGTACCAAGTCTCTGCCCGGGGTGTGGTTCAGAATCGAGTTCGGCTCGCCAAGCAGAAGTTGGCAATCAAGCCGTCCGATAGGTCACCCCGCGTGAAACTTGACCTGCGCTAGCCAGAGGCAGGCAATCTTCACCCAGTTGGCTCAAGCGATACGACCCGACGCGCCGAAGGAGGCTGTATTGCGCCTCCATGGTGGTAAACGCTTCGATCCAAGATCCTTGATCAACGCATGCGACGCAGACAGACGCGTACTCAAAAACGAACGGTCGAGCGATGGATTGCGGGAGCGATGCTCTCGCTTGCATCGATGCTCGTTGGCTGTGCGGGTCTACCGGCACCTCCGGCCGCCGCACCTCCGGCTCCCTCGGCCGCTGCCGCCGGTGGGGCGACCATTGTTGCGGTCGCGCCGCCTTCTCCTCCGCCGGTGACGTTGCCGCAGTTTCTTGGTTTGGATATCGCTTACGGCGGCATCACCACAATTGGCAGCCGAGTACGGAACCGGTTAGGCACACGATTCCCAGGCTTGGAAGCTCGTCCTCCCGTCAGGTCGCTCACCGACCCTGCCAACAGCGATGAATCGGCAAGTCCAGCGGTCCAAGCTGCCGCCGAAGCGAAAGCCGAGCAAGATGCCGTTCCACAAAAGGCAAAGGCGATTCGATTCCTGGCGACACTGGGTTGCGGCAAGTGTTTTCCGGATACGGAAAAAGCCTTGTTGGCAGCTTTGGATGACTGCAATGAGTTGATTCGCTACGAGACCGTGCGCGGGCTTCGCAAGTCTCTCGGGTCATCGTGCCAGTCTTGCCGGGAGAACAGCTGCTGTACGCCAGCGTTAACGCAAAAGCTGTATCAGATTGGTCATGGCGTCGACGACAATGGTTGTCATCTCGAATCATCCGCGCGGGTCAGACGCAACGCGCGATTGGCTCTTTGCGGCTGCGGCGGCGTTACTCCTGAGCGCGTTGATTTGATTCCCATCGAGGGACCAATGTCAGTCTCTACGCCGGTCCCGGCGGAAGGACCCGACGAAGCAGTTGCGAGCGTCCAACCAGAATCGCAGGCACAAACGAATAATCCGGCCAACGGACCAAGTGCAGTCGGGACCGGTTTGGCGATCACGGAACAAGTCTCAACGCTCTCGGTTCCACTCGGTCCGTCAGTTCAGGCGACTCCGTTCTCGATGCCCGTCGAATACGCCGAGACGGATCCAGAACAGGACGGCGCAACGGAAGAAGAAGACACGACAGCGATCGCCGGAAAACCAGATCTTGATTCGCCTCGCCGCGAATGAGCCATCGAATAGCACGGAAGAGTCATGAAAGTTTCTGGGTCTGACGGAGTGCCGGTCGATGACGGTTCAGCCGGTTCGTCTTGGCAAGGGCGTTCTTCGCATCGTCAAAGACGACGAACGGGATGGTCCACGGGACTGTCCATCTGGCTCGGGCTGCTCCTATCCGCTGGGGGGATGTTTGCGATCTTAGTCGTCCTGTTTCTGTTCGCGCCGCGTTGCACTCCCGTGTACTTGGTCACCGCCGAGAACTACTCGAGACCATTCGCGCCCTACGCTTGGGCCGCTGAAGATGCCGCTCGCCTCAAGCAACTCGATGGTGAAACCCTTTCACTGCATCACCCCGAATCGGGCGTCGAAAGTGCGGATGATTTTTGGGATCGATTCCAACACGCATCCCAACACTCCTCCGGTCGGTCACCGTCCATTCTCTGGATCAGTATGCATGGTCTCGCGGAGAACGATGATGAGGGATTGTATCTTGTTCCTCCCCAGGCCGGTGCTTTCGAGACGTCAAAGTGGATCGACCTTCGAGACGTTCTTCATCAACTCAATGACTCCTCGAGAGCCAGCCCAACGCTTCTCATCCTGGACTGCAACCGGATCCAAGCGAGCTGGCCGCTCGGCCGTAAGGCGAATCCAATGGTCCGCCGGGTGAAGGAGTTGATTCAGTCGCAAAGGCTGCAGAACCTGTCCGTTCTGTTGCCATGCGATGAACAGCAGTCACCGCACGTTTCCGAGGAGCTGCAGGCATCCGTGTTTGGCCATTTCTTGCACCTCGGATTGGCCGGCGCCGCGGACCGGTATGAAATGGGAGACCAGGATGGCTGGGTATCGGTCCAGGAACTGCATGCGTTTGTCAAAAAGCACGTTAATCATTGGACGCAAACCAATCGAGGCGTCCGACAGGAACCCGTCTTGATTGCACCGGAAGCTTCGGAAGAAACAAGACTCGTCCGAGCGATGAACGCAAAAACGGTCGATGCGATGGTTTTTGAAGAGTCACAGCTCCAGCCGGATGCTCCCAGCCTTGCCGATGCACAACTGGATCAACTGTGGCGGCGGTTTGATTCCCTGCGGGCGATGCGTCTCTACGAAAATGAACCCGTCGCGTTCGCCGACCTCGAACACGAGTTACTCTGGCTCGAGAAGCTCAGCATCGCCGGGGCGGGATACCGTGCTCTGGCCAGTGACCGATATCGAAAACTATTCGATCGCCTTCGAGACATCGAGCACCGGGCAACCGACGAACGTCAAACGACGCGCTTGACGGGCCGCGCGTCTGTGATCTCGGGACAGGAACCAAGGCTCCCGAAGTTCCGGTTCGCTCACTCTTTACCGATGGCTCAGGCCCTTGATACGGTTCCTTTCGATTCCGTCGTCGACGCCCAGGATCGGCTGAATGCGCTCGTGGAGGAAATCGATGCGAGCAAGGTCCGTGACACGCTGCAGTCGCTTGAGAAAGTCATTCCGACGGACGTGGCATCCATGCGTTATCTACGGATGATCGATCGCTACCAAAATGAGACGACTTGGGATCAGGCGGGCCTGATCAGCGACCTTCTTTCACTGCAAATGCGTTGTCGAACACTCGCCTCGCTGAACGCTGCGTCAGGCGGACTGCGACACGTGGCGTGGACGGCTGAAATACTTCCTGTCTTGGACGATGGACGTCGTGCAGCAGAAGACTGTTTGATTGCGTCGGGCAACCTGGCCGAGTCGCTTCGAATCGCCGAGTCGCTTTACGAACAGTCTGAACAACGCATTCGATCGCTGTCGGACTCATTTGCCATCAGCGACCGCGCGCTGGCGGAGTCCACCTACCTTTCACAGTGGATGATGGCCTGTCCTACATCGCCCTATGTCACTTCGGAAGATCAATCGAATCACGAAGTGTTGATTGAGCTGCTGCGCGCGTCTCAAACGCTATCAAGTCGACTCGCGGCCATCGACAGCGAAATCGCGGGTGAGATCGATAACGCCACGGGCGAGCAAGAAGCCCCAAGAACACTGGACGAGATTGCCGCTGAACTGAGCTCAATACAAGCGTTCGCCAAGAGCGAAGTCGCTTCACCACTTGACGTCTTGCGGAATCGCTTCGGTCGCCACGCCCGATCTTTCATCGAACAAGCGGATTCGATTTCGCCTTCGCAGATGGGTAAACTGGCGGCGTTGTTGGAAATCCCACTGTTGGCTTGGGAGGAAAGATCCAAACTGCGCGGAATCTATCGCCAGAGTTCGGTGGCCCTGCAGTCGAACGACCCGGATGATGGCACTCATACGCAGCAAGCGACCGCGAATGACCCGACATTGCCAGTGACATTTCCTATCCACCCACTCGATGTATTACTGCAGAGCGCAAGCAGCTGGTGCGACTCGCCCGAGCAACTGGGCAACGTGGTCCAGGCAATGGAGTCGTCGCGTGATCGACTCCTTCAGCGCGGCTCTCTTCAGCAACGCCGTCGCGAAGCCAGCCGAGTCGCGATCTCGGCGCGGTGCTTGGCGCCACTTTATTGCGGCCCGGTTGCGCGACGAGTCAGTCAGGATTCGTTGCGAGTTCATCTGCAGATTGCTCTCGTCGATGCCGCCAATCGCGCGCTCGAGGATTTCTGGGGATCGGCAGGTCAACGGCAAGACTTCTTTGATATGTCAGCGAGCAGTTATCTTCAGTCTGCACTCGATATTGAATCGATGAGACAGGAGTTCGACATCAGTCAAACTCCAGATGAGATTCGTGGGTCTCAAACGCAACTCGAAGACGCGCGGAAACTCGCAGCGACTTGGATTCGCACCGAACCGGCAACCGCCATACAGCTCGGGTCCAACGAATCGGCACAGACGTCCGTCCTACTTGCCAGCGACTTGGACAACCCAGATATCATCACTCCCGAGGGCACCGCCGTCGTGGTGGTTCGCCAACCACTCGCTTCGCCCAATGGAGTTGAAGCGGTGGCCGGAAATGTTCGCCCCGGGGCCGTCGAGCTGCCCGTCTTGGGAACGGAGGTCAACCTCACCCTTCCCCCAGACTTGCTTCGCTCCGCCGGACGACTGCAGGCCCAGACGGTCTTTCGTGGACATGAATACAACGGGAGTCTCGCGGTACGAAAACTCGGTGGCCGCCTGATCGAGACCACGCATGTTCCCTCAAAACAGAGTGAAGTCGCGCTCACCGGGGAGACCGATGTTGTTTCGGTGGTTTTGATCCTCGACTGCTCTGCCAGTATGGGTGACCCGTTTGCGACCGATGCAAAGGGGCCTTCGAAACTCTCGGTAGCAAAGTCCGCGCTTCAATCTCTTCTCATGGAACTCGGGTTACGTCCGAGCATTAATGTGGAAGTGCGTTTCTTTGGGCACCGCGTTGGCTGGAGCAAAGACAGTTCCCCGCAGAAAGTAATCCGCCCCGGCGTCGGCGAGTTGCCCAAGGGTCTGACCCCGAGTCGAGATGTTGAAACGGTCTTCCAGCTCGCGCCTCTGCGGCTGACGGATGCCCAGACGCTGATCGCGTCGATGACGAAAGTGCAGCCCTGGGGACAATCGCCGCTTTATCTTTCACTCGTCGAGTCTATCAACACGCTTGGCACGCAATCAATCGCTTCCGATTCGCATGTGATCGTGATTACGGATGGAGGGAACTACCAGTTTATCCCCAACGATGAATCCACCCAGCCGACCAGCGAAGTTGACGTTCGCAGTGCGTTTGAGCAGCACGGCATTCCGGTCAGTATCCTCGGTTTGGAAATGAGCACCGGCGCGGACGCAAGCACGGTCGATGAACTGACCGGTCTGTGCAGGGACTCCGGCGGCCAGTTCATCTCATTGAACCAATCCCCCGACTTGATCGCCGCTCTGCGGCAACTTCTCAAGCCCGCGACGTACCAGGTTGCATCGCTTGATCAATCCATCCCGGAATTGTCCGCGTCGCTTGGAAACTCCGTTCGCATTCCGAAGCCATCCAGAAATCCGACGCTCCATCAAGTGAAAACAAAGACCCGCAAGGTTGCCAACGGGGTTACCAGCGCGGGCACCCACGAGTTTTCCAGCGAAGGTACCAGCCCCGACCGGCCAACCGTCGAGACGGAGGTTTCCCTCGAAGGTGGTGAGTTCATGCAGCTCTTCGTCAACGAAACACTCGACCGGATTCAGACGCGTCCCTACACCGCCAACTGCCTGGCCGAAGCGAATTTGGTTCGTGCCGAAGGCGAAGTCACGGACCACGTCGTGCGCGTTCATCGGCCAAGTCGCAACCAACGCGGAACGGTCACGTTTCCGGTATCTTGGCAGCGACGAGACACTCGCGATCCCTCGGGTAACGGCTGGCTACCGACGCGGCGCCCCAAACGGTTTTGGATTGAGATTCAGCCCCTGACGAAACAAGACGAGTCAGGAGACTACGAACCGGACGGGCAAAGTTATGTGTTCTATGACCGGGAATTCGTGGCCCAGCAGAATGTGCCGCGAGTTGATCTGTCGGCGCATCTTTGGCCGCGAATGAGCACGCGCGCTCACATTCGGATTTGGACACAATTTGAGTTTGAAGACGGCATTTCACTGCGAGCACCCGCCACCGGAGGCACTCGTGCAAACGGCTATCGCACACAGATCCCACTTCGCGATCTGCTATCGAGCTCGATGGAACTCTTGCCTCAAATCACGCTTCGCTGCGACACAACCGTTCCTGACTCAACAACCATGGATGCTGAACCAATGGTTTCATCCGTTCGGCTGATTGCATCGTTTGAAGCGGATGATGCAAGCGTTTCGGATTTGAGATTTTCGATCCAAACGGAGTATCTCCAATCAGTCAAACGTCAATTTGATCGCGAGAACCACATTGCGGTCCACACGTTCGTTTTTCGCGAACCGATTCCCGCGTCGGACGTGATTGTGATGGCGACGAATCGTGCCGCTGAGACGACGGGTGCCTGGATTTTGGAAGACAACTCTCTGACCATCGATGTGGTCGAGCCGGCCGAGTCGATCCGCGTCGGAAAACGGCCGCGTTAGGATCGTCGTTCGGCGAATTCATGAGCTACGCTTCCGGTGGTCGATGAAACTAGTTTTCCCACTCGCGCACGCTCTTGAAATCCGATGGTTCAAAATAACACTGGTCTTCCAGACAATCTCAAAACCGGAATGGAATCCTTGAGCGGCATGTCGCTCGATCATGTGAAAGTCCACTACAATTCGTCGAAGCCGGCGCAAGTGCAAGCCCATGCCTATACGCAGGGAACAGACATTCATTTGGCTCCCTCCGTGTCTAACCCGTACGATCAGTCATCGGCCAAAGTGCTTTGCCACGAGCTTTGGCATGTCGTTCAGCAAAAGCAAGGACGAGTGAAGGCCGCGCTTGACGGCGGCCTGATCGTTGACGAAGCCGCCGACGTCGAAGCGGACGCCAAGGCACAAGAAGTCGTTTCGGCACTCTAATCGAGAGACGAGACTGACCCGGTTTCGAACTTTTATCGGGCCTCCGCGCAAGGTTCTTGGACGCGAGACGTTGAGTAAGTAACTCAACGTTCAAAATTCATGCGACCAGAATCAATGAAGCCCTTCGGAAATCGCCTCCGCCTTCTCGCGGCATCCCTTTGCTGCCTTCTTGCTACACCCCTGCTTGCCCAGCGGACCGTCGAGGAATTCGGTTATCGAAGTCTCCGACTTGCCCATCATGGCGACTCGGTCGATTTCATTGTCAAATCCAAAGCCGGCGAAGCGAACAAGAAGAAGCCCATCTTGCTTCTGATCCGAGGGTCGCTGGCAAAGCCCTTGGTGAAATACAACGATCAAGGAGGACACTATCCACCGTTCCCGTTTGACCAGAGCATTTTCCTTGACGAGTATCATCTCGTTTGCATCAGCAAGCCCGGGCTCCCGCTCATTGCCAACACGAACAACTTGAATGAAAGAGGGGAGTTCATCGACCCGAATACCGGGCAACTGCCCACACGTTACATGGAAAACAATTTCCTGGACTTCTTTGTGGAACGGAACAGCAAGGTGGTCGAATTCCTTTCGTCGCAGGACTGGGTTGATTCGACCAAGATCGTTGTGGCGGGACATTCCCAGGGAAGTGATATCGCTGCCAACATGGCTGACAAGACCCCAGGCGTGACCCATATGATCTATTCCAGCGGGTCGCCGTACTTTTCAACCATTCTTGATATGGTCCGAAAGAGGCGCAAGGCAGACAAGCGGAACGAAGAAGCGCGTGCAGAGGACTACTTCGAATTTTGGAAGAGTGTTGTGGATGCTCCCTTTGCACCCTCGCAACAAGAAGGATGGGACTCGAATCGAACCGTCGCTTCGTTTTCCAAGTGCCAAAACACCGCCCTCAAGAACGCCAAGATCCCGATCCTGGTGACGTATGGCACGGAAGATACCCTTGCACCCTTCAATGATCTGTTTCGAATCGAGACCCTGCGAGAGCGAAACGCCAACATCACTTTCAAGGCGTACTTAGGCGTTGAACACAACTATTTTGGATTAGGCAGTGGAGGGCAAATCGACTTCGAAAAATTCGGCTGGGATACCGTTGCCCGGGATTGGCTGCAATGGCTCGATCAGTAGATTCGTGTTCAGCCCGCGTGCTTCAGCCGGATCGCCGTGCCGCGACTAAATGTGCCTGGTATTGCATCAAGCTGCGCTCGTGCAGGCGCACCTGCCACTGCGTCTCTTTCTCGCCAACGATGGTGAAACGCTCTAACGAGTCTTGAATGAGACGCCTGAGAATCGGTTCCGCGGCCCCTTGATCGAGTCCCCTTTGAGAGTGGCCTCCCAGCCAGTTTTCAATCGGCGTCGCTGACGGTGACCAATCGTAGGGACAGGCGAGAACAAGATCGCTTTCGTTGGCTCCGACTCTCGAAAGTGACGTCAGGAAATCCAACGGCGAATGAACACAGTCCAATGTGTTGAGACCAACCATCAAACCAAAGGACGCATCTTCGAAGGGTAGGTCCGCACCATCACACGCCCAAAAATCGACGTCGTCGATGTGTTCAAAGGGAACGGGGAAGGAACGTTGGTCGTAGACCACTCCGATGCGTCGGCGAGGATAACGAACTTGCTTGGTTCGCAAGATCTCCGCGGCGGACCGTAGCATCGCGAAATTCATGTCCACCCCCAAAGTCGGCCTCGCAAATCGCGACGCGAGTTCAAGCGTTGTTCGGCCGACGGAACAGCCGACATCCAAGATGGGACCCGAGTTCACTGTTGGTGGCGATGCGGAATCGATGTTGCCTAACTCAAGCCCCAGTGAAAGAAGCCGGGTCAACGATCCCGGCCGGAAACCTTCCGCCGGCTCCAATGGATCAAATTCGCCATAGTGGTCCCACGTATAAGAGCTTAGGTGTTGCCGTGTCGTGTCATAAGCGGAACCGGGGCCACAGCAATCGTTGAGAATGCTTTCGATCTCCGACGTGAACTCACGACTCTGACACACCTGAAACACGTTGGCCGCGAGATAGTTGCGAAGGTCGCGAATCAGGATGGGCACACCATCGATGATCGGATACTCACGTTGACACGTCTGGTTTTCGCAGGTCAAGATGCCTTCCAGCACATGGCCTGGCTCTTCTTTGCTGACACGCGACAGTGCGAGCCGAGACCCCGGAACATCGTGAGCTCGGCAGACCGGACAGATCGGTTGCAGCGCATCGAAGACGTTGCGTCGCACGCGGAACTAGCCCCCGATCAAGACGGTGGGGCAACCCGGAGGAAGCACTTTCCCCGTCGGCATCGGAATCGGAGCGACGCAGCTCGAATGAGCCGTCATGTCAGAAACCCGCGCGGCGGGCATGCCACCAATCAACACCGTCATCGAACCCATCGCGACCATGCCCGGGCCACCGGGTACACAAGACGGCAACGAACAGGGAGCCGTCGTATCCGCGACGCGTGCGGCAGGTTTCCCACCGATCAACACCGTCGGCTGGCCTTTGATGATTGCCAGCGGAACGGGTGGGTGTGGGGCGGGTGTCGGTGACGGGGCTGCCGGATGAATGGGCGCATGACAATGCGGCCCATCCTGCAACACTTGATCGCCGAGCCGAGCAGCTGGCTTGCTCATCGATTGGGTCTCCTTTTCAGATCCAAATCGTAACGCGAGCCGAGCACTTGTAGCTAGCCCGGATAGGTCCTAATCGAATGCGTAGCCGAATTCGCCTTCGGCAACTTGAACGTGAACACGGTCGACGGGCTTTCCTTCCATCATTCGGGTCAAAAATTCACCGCTGATCCGCGGCAAGACGGTGTTGGTCAAAATGGCGTCGATCATTCGCCCACCGCTTTCCAGTTCCGTGCAACGACTTGCGATCAAGTCGATCACGTCATCGTCGTAAGTAAATGGAATGTCGTGGTTGGTACGAACGCGTTTCTCGATCCGCCCCAACTGCAGACGCGTGATCGCGCCGATCATTTCATCACTCAGTGGGTAATACGGAATCGTCACGATGCGTCCGAGCAACGCCGGCGGGAAAACCTTGAGCAGCGGACCGCGAAGTGCCTTGGCGAGCCCCTCGGGTTCCGGCATCATCTCAGGGTCGCTGCACATATTGCTGATCAAGTCCGTCCCGGCATTGGTGGTCAGCAGGATCAGCGTGTTCTTGAAATCGATCACCCGTCCTTCGCCATCTTCCATCCAGCCCTTGTCGAACACTTGGAAGAAGATTTCGTGCACATCGGGGTGTGCCTTCTCAACTTCATCGAGAAGCACGACGCTGTACGGCCGACGACGCACGGCTTCGGTCAAGACACCGCCTTCGCCGTAGCCGACGTATCCGGGAGGCGCCCCTTTGAGCGTGCTGACCGTGTGAGCCTCTTGGAACTCACTCATGTTGATCGTGATGACGTTCTGTTCTCCGCCATAGAGAGCTTCCGCGAGTGCGAGCGCGGTTTCCGTTTTTCCAACTCCCGATGGGCCGGCCAGCATGAAGACGCCGATCGGCTTGTTGGGGTTATCGAGGCTTGCACGTGATGTTTGGATGCGACGTGCAACCATTTCCAAAGCGTGACGCTGACCAATGATTCGGTCGCTCAAAATATCAGCAAGCTTCAAGACCGTTGCGACTTCGTCTTTGACCATTCGGCCGACCGGAATTCCCGTCCAGTCCTCGACGACGGACGCGACCGCTTGTTCGTCAACGGTTGGTAGGATGAGAGGGTGCTCGCCCTGCAACTCGTGAAGTTGGTCTTGGAATTGCTTGAGTTCTTGCAGCAATTGCTCTCGCTCGGCATCGCTCGGCATGTTGACCGACGTGCTGGATTCGGCGGGCTCGGCGGTTTGAACGGGAACAGATTCCGCTTCCGCGTCGGCGGCCTTTTCCAGTTGACTCTGTGTTCCTTCGATCTTGCCGGTGACTCCGCGGAGCTTTCCTCGGACATCGAGAATCTGGTCGACCAGGTCCTTTTCGCTATTCCAGCGCGCCTCCAACTCGGCGAGGCGTGATTCCTCCTCCGCCAAGTCCTCGCGAGCACGTTTTTCGCGTTCGGCTGTTTCAACACCGACGATGGATTCGTCGGAAATGATACGGAGTTCGGTGTTAAGTGCGTCGATGCGTTTTCGACTGTCGTCGACTTCGGCGGGAACAGCATGTTGGCTGATGGCGACACGTGCGGCGGCCGTATCAAGCAAACTGACGGATTTATCTGGCAGCTGCCGCGCGGGAATGTACCGATGCGAAAGCTTGACGGCGGCTTCGAGGGCTTCATCGAGCACTTTGACTTTGTGATGCTTCTCGAGCGTCGAGGCGACACCTCGCATCATCAAAATCGCTCGCTCTTCGCTGGGCTCTTCGACTTGGACGACCTGGAATCGACGCGTCAGCGCGGGGTCTTTTTCGATGTGCTTCTTGTACTCCGCCCAGGTCGTCGCGGCGACGGTCCGCAGGGTGCCTCGAGCAAGTGCCGGCTTGAGCAAGTTGGCGGCGTCACCGGTACCGGCCGCACCGCCCGCTCCGACGAGCGTGTGTGCTTCATCAATGAACAAGATGATCGGCTTTTCAGATGCCTGAACTTCTTCGATGACTTGCTTGAGACGATTTTCAAATTCGCCCTTCATGCTGGCACCGGCTTGCAGCAAGCCGACATCAAGGCAGAGCAGTCGAACGTCTTGCAGCGGCGGTGGAACATCACCGGCTGCAATCTTTAGGGCAAATCCTTCCACGACGGCGGTCTTTCCGACACCCGCTTCGCCGGTCAGGATCGGGTTGTTTTGACGACGCCGCATCAACACGTCGATGATCTGGCGAATCTCTTCATCGCGTCCCACGATGGGGTCGATGTTACCATTCCGTGCATTTTCAGTCAGGTCAACCGTGAATTGCTGGAGTGCTTCCTGCTTGCCCATCGCGGCAGGTGGCATCGCTCCGCTTGCTTCACCGGGAACCGCTCCTCCGCCGATCTGGAATCCGTCCGTTGCCGCCATCGATTCCTCGGGCGAGCCGGCAACGACTTCTTCAAATCGTTCCGTGAGTGTCTCGAGCTTGATCTTCGCAAATTCTTCAGAGATGCTTCTCAGCGCGTTGATCAGGCTGCGTGTTTTCAGAATGCCAACCATCAGGTGGCCCGTTCGGACTTGGGTTTCCCCGAACATGAGTGTCCCGTAAACCCAACCTCTCTCGACGGCTTCCTCGATATGTGACGAAAGGTCCGAAATCGATGTTGAACCCCGCGGCAGTCGGTCCAGAGCGGCCGTTAGGTCTTTGGCGAGGCGGGAGGGGTTGATGTTGAACTGCTTGACGATGCGATGCAGATCCGAGTCTTCGAGCTGAAGGATCTGATTGAGCCAGTGAACCAATTCGACGTAGGGATTCCCTCGCATCTTGCAGAACACCGTGGCACTTTCAATGGACTTGTATCCAACGCTGTTCAGTTTTCCAAACAGTGAGGTGCGGCTGATATCAGACACGTGCGACTCCTAAGGATCGATTTAGAATTTGCGGGGCCGCTGCGGGTGGGACCGTCGAAACCGAGATTCCAGACGGCGAGGCAGCGATGGCGGGTAGAAACACCCCGCAACGTTATGAATTCGTAGCTCGTAAATAGCTCCGCGTGGGATCCATGACCGCGAATTTCCCGACCCGCGACCTTTCTGACGATCACGCTGGTTTTTCGGGAGCGACAGCTGTCCCAAGTGGGGACGTTTCATCCATTGGTGACTATCATCCACGCTCGGCCTTCACGGGCCGACCCTCGCATCTCTATTCACTCTCAGTCTCAAGGACCAAACGACGATGCTTTCTGCTCGACGACGGATTTCACTGTGCTTCGCTCTTGTCATGGGATGCATGACGGCTGGGATGCCTGCCCAAGAAGTCGACGTAGAGAAAGACGCTCGTTATGGATCGCTGACGTGGATGCAGAACTCCGCCGAGTACCGGCTTTTGACCGAGCAGATTTACCGCGCCGCGCTCGTGCAGTTGCAAATCGGTTTGAATGATCCAAATTGGACCGCCGACGAAGTTCAACTCGCAGGCGGTGAGTATCAAGACAAGACGCCGGCGATCATCCTGGACTGTGATGAAACGGTCCTCGACAACTCCGCCTACAACGCCCGCCGCGTGGTCGAGGGATTGAGCTACACGACGGAGTCGTGGAACGAATGGTGCAACGAGGCGAAGGCGGGGGCGATTCCAGGGTCCCTCGAATTTGTTCGTGCGGCCAAGGCTCTGGGCGTACGCATCTTTTTCGTCACCAATCGACGCGACGTCGTGAAAGCAGCAACCGTCGAAAACTTGAAGTCACTCGGGTTTCCCGCAAACGACGGCAACGTCATGACCAAAAACCCTGAACAAGGCCGCGGCGATGACAAGCTCTCGCGCCGTGCCACGATCGCGCGAAACCACCGCGTGGTTTTGCTCATCGGTGACAGCATGAGCGATCTCTGCAGCGGGATGAACGGCGGCAATAGCGAAGAAAGAAATAGGATTGCCGGCGAGAAACAACATCGGCTCGGATCACGCTGGTTTATCTTGCCCAACCCGGTCTACGGTGGCTGGCAGCAAGCGTTACCCGCCGGCGAGCGGGCGCTCAAACTGGCGCGTTAAAGACCAGCAGAAATGATCTGCCGTCCGATCGACTCCACGTCCAGGCCGTCCGATTGAGGTCCGAAGCTGACTCGCAGCACTCCTTCCTCCATTGTTCGAAGCGCCCCGTGTGCTTGTGAAGCACACTGGAATCCGGCTGAGACAATGATGCCTTGATCTCGTAACGTGCGGCCGAGTTCCGTCGTCGATGTTCCCTTCATCGTAAAGGCAACGGTCGGCATCCGACGATCGAAGGAGCTGTCGTGGTAAATCGTCACACGTTTGTCGTCTCGAATGACATCGGAAAAGCGTGCTGCAACTTGCCGAGCGGATTGGAGGCGACTTTGCTGAGCCGGCTTGTTGAGCCATCCACAGCCGGCGGCAAGTCCCGATAGCGCCGGTAGGTTCGCCGAGCCAGCGTCACAGTAACCCGGGATCGCGCCGCGTTGGGGTCTCGACGAAACCTCGCACGTGGAAGTCGGGCATTCCATCGGGATCTCCGCCGACAGATACAGTCCACCGACTCCCATTGGTGATTGAAGACCTTTGTGTCCGGCGAACGTAAACAGATCGACACCGAGTGCGGGCAGATCAAGGTCACACCAGCCCGCAATCTGCGCCCCGTCGATCAAGACGAGAGCTCCGTGGCGATGAGCAATTTCGACAACTTCACGGATCGGAAGCATCAGTCCGGTCACGTTGCACGCGCCGGTCATCGCGACAAGCCGCACGGGACTGCGCGAGAGCTGTCGTTCCAAATCCTCTAACACAATCAGCTCGTTCGAGCCAAATGGAACCGTATCGAACGTCACCCCAAGTTGCTTCAACGCGACCGCATTGCGATGCAATGCATGGTGTTCAAAATGGCTGGTCACAATTCGATCCCCCGGCCGCCACGGAAGCTCGCGCATCGCGAGGTTCAAGGCCGACGTACACCCGGGAGTGAACAACCAGCGATCCGGACCCGTTCCAAAGAATTTGGCCACCGTAGCGGTGCAATCCTCGAACAATTGTGGCCACTGATCCGGGCCCAGCAATTGCGTCTGCTCGGCGGTCTGAAGAACCGGTTTCGGCTTCGGCCAGCTGGTGCCGGCGTGATTGAGATAGATCAGATGACTCCACACTTTGACGCAATCTGCCTGGCGAAGGAGCGGGTAAATGAGTTGCCGGCCACCGTTAGGCGGATTCGAAGAGTTGCTGGATGACGAGGTCGTCTGCGTCGTGTTCGAATGTCTGTCGGTCGATCCATGCCGTTTCACCTAGACGTTGATCGCCCAGCTTCATCGATGGCGTTTGTTCGTTCTTCAGGATCAGATTGACGTCCCAAAGCAGCTCATCACCGAGATAGTTGCGGACCAGCGTTTGCAGCCTTGTCTCGCTCTCGGTCCCTGGTAGGAGTCGAACGAAGTCTTCCCATCCCATTGGGCCGAGGGTGATACGAAACTTCTGCTGACAGTTCCAAACGTGCGACCCGACGGTGCAGCCAACGCCCAACGTGGAGCTGTGCGGGGACTCGCCGAGTCGGAACTGGCAATCACGTGGCAACTCGGTCCAATCACCGACGAATTCTTGGATGCTAACCGGCAAACCGAAGAAGTCGCTAAGCACCGTCTTCAAGCCCTCGGGATGACGTACCTGACTGGAAAATTGCGGTGCATAAAACAGCTTGGCCAAATCCGGTACTTCATCACGCTCACGCATGGAGTCCATTCCGATGCCAAACAGCGATCCGATGTACATCGAAAATCGATCGGATGACGGGCGGTCGCGTTGGACCGTGGGCTGGCCATCGGCCCAAGCACGATAGAACAGCGCGATCATCCGATGGTGAAAGACATCCAGGAAGGACGCCAACGTATCATCATCGTGGTGCCGAATCCTGTCACGAACATGTTCGGTAAGGTGCAGCGGTAGCGCACCGTTGGGCCCACACAATCCGAAAAAGTAGATGCTGAGTTTCTCGATCGCACGTGCATCGTCCGGCTTGAAGTCGGCGATCGTCGTGGGCGGAAACTTGAGTGAGGGAAGCTGTGAGAAACGGACAGTCTCATCGGAGAGTCGAAGCGACTTGCCGAATCGGGGTTGATCCGCGTAGGCGCACTCGAGCACCCTCATGGCATGATAGAAATCGAATCGAAACGGTTCAGACTCGAGCCGCGATTTCAGATCAGATGCCTTCGTCCCATTCGTGCCGGCCATCGCATTACCTCACCGCGTTCGGTGGTTCGAAGAACAGTTTCCGTGAAAGAATTGATCGAGACATACTTTGCAAAAAACTCTTTCAAGACCGAGCCAAGTAAGAAGGCGCCCGTTCCTTCGAAAGCGGATTCATCGAGTGTCAGTGTCACCTCCAACCCTCGCGCAAAACTGAGTGGCCCCGCCGAGCTGATCGGTCGCGTGACGGGTCGTGACTCGATGGTGCGCACGCCGTCAATTTGTTTATTCGCCAGCACGTTGTTTGCGTCGCTGTAGAGCGACAGCATCTCGCGCAGTGCAGAGGCACCCTGGGCTTGGGGAGTGAATCCGGTGTCTTGCCCGGAGAGGCTGGAACCGCCGTCACAGAGTGAAAGGTAATTGAGAGACAAATGACTGATCAAACGCCACGTCGTTTGACCCTTCTCATAACTCTTGGAGGGTTGGGGTTTCGTGGGGCCGACAAGGCAGCGAATCGACTCAACGGGTGCACTGACTTCGAGCGTAAAGTCGGTGTCGGCGATGCCCACCGGCATTTGCAGCGGCAAGTCGCGATTCGTGCAGAGCGCGGCGACCGAAAGTTGCCGCAGATCATGTTCGAACGGTGCCTCTTTGGCGTCGACCAGTGACAGGTAGGTTTCGCTACCGATGTAACTGGATCGAGGTCCTGATTGACGTTGCTTGCCCGAGAGCAAACGTGGTTTTCGGGCGATGGTGTAGTAGGCTCGGTCACCATAGCCGACCGCAGAATCGGAAAGGCTGTAGAACGGATAAAACTCGCGTTCTTCGTTGTCGCTGGTTCCGTATCCATGAACACCTTGGATTTGATAGACCTCAAAGTCGACCGGTCGCGTTCGGTCGGGAATCACTTGATGTTCCGCAAAACGATCCGTCAAGTGAATGCGGTCGCAACGCTTTTCAAAGACATTGACCGCGGGAGTGCTAAACAGTGAGAAATGGGTGTCGTCGACGCGATTGGAGAGCCTCGCGTCACTGCGGTCGAGTAAGACCGCAATGTCCATGACGTTTCCGGGGCATGCCTTGGTAAATCGATCGAGTCCTTTGAGCTCCGCGAACATGTATCGCTGCGGGAACGCAAAATACTCTTGCAACAGGCGATAGCCGCTGAAGGATCGGGAACTGAAAGGCAAGAGAGACTGGTCTTCTTCGAAACCGACCGGGCGCACACAGTCCCGTTCGAAGCGAACATCCCAATCTCCCTTCTCACCGTTTCGGACGGCGATCCCGGTGGCCCCCGACATCAACTGTTCATAGATTCGCATGGGCACATCGGTCCCACCACGAATGTAGAGTGGCAGGTCCTTCAGTGACAGCGAATCAAAGGTCAGTCCGGCGGTGGCTTCCAAGCGAATGACCAATGCGGCCTTGACCGAAACATGGTCGGGAAGGTTCAGCGCCGCCACGTCGCGCGGCAGGTAGCTCGCCTTGGTCAACTCCATCGGCCAGAGGGTTACGTCGTGACCGGTTCGAAAGAGGCACCGTGTTTGCTCGCCCTTTCCGAGCAGGCTTTTCAGCATCGTGTGCCTTGGCAGGGTGAACCCGTCGGCCAGCCCGCCTTCGGTTAAATCCGGCTGGAATTCGACGACGGCCATGGAGGGTTCCGGCGCCAAGTAATGCGGGCAGACCATCTCCAAGAGATGCTGCGTGAATCGAGGAAACTCGGCGTCCAGTTTGAGTTGAATCCGCGCCGCGAGTAATGCGAATCCTTCGAACAGACGTTCCACATAGGGATCCGCGCATTCGAAATCATCGATCCCAAGCCGTCCGGCAATTTTGGGATACTCGGATGCGAACTCGGCGCCCGTTTCGCGGACGAATTGGAGTTCCTGGTTATAGTAACTCAGCAAACGCGGATCCATCGCTATGCTTCCTTGATGTTCACGGAACCCGTTTCCAGGTCGAGTTCGGTCCGGAGAAACAGTCGCTCGGGAATTGGCCGCGACCAGAGTTCACCTTCGATTTCAAAGGTCAACGAGTTCGAAGAGACGGAATCACGATCGACCTTTCCTCGCACTTCCAGCGTTTCTGGAAGGATGCGTGGTTCGAAATCGAGAATGGCTTGACGGATTGCTCGCTGGACATCAATGACCTGCAAGCCTGAAATCGTCTTCCCGGTGAGATCGGGAATCCCGTAATTCAGCACGCTCTTTTCGACTCGGGGATAATCGCTCAAGTCTTCCGTTGCCGCCAAGTGGCAGGTGTTGAGCAACCAAGCGAGGTCACGCAAAACGGCCGCGCGCAACTTGTTGACTGAAAACACACGGCGATCTCGCGACTCTCGCTTTTGTTTGGGATTGTCATCTGACAATCGATCCAGAAGCGAGGGAAACAAGTGTTCCTGTGAGTTCAGCTCGGCCATCGTGCTTAGACGCTTTCGTTAGCGGAAGGAGGCTTCGCAGTCAGACCGACGGACATGTTTGGAACGAGATCGCCTTCTTCCGCAGTTTGCGTGGCTTCCTCGTCGGTCGCATCCATTTCGACATTCAACGAGATGCGTCGGAGGTCGAGCAATGCGAAGTCATCAGCGTCGGTCGCGATCATCCGCTGACCCAGTCCGAACTGGGCGTCATCACCAGGGACGTTTTGCCAATCCGTTTTGCGCGCCAGACGAATCGCGGAATCATTTGTGGCTTCCGATTGGAAGTAGCGCGTTGGGACCATCGCAACGGTCTGCACGCCCGTCGCGAGCGTCAACTGAATCGGTGTCCAAACGAAGTCACGGAGATCCGCCGGAGCTTCGAAGTCAATCTGTGCGATTCGGTGCATCGGAATCCAGTAATACTGGCCGTTCAAAAGGGCCTCCAGCACGGGCCCCATACGGGGATCGGCATCCGCAACCCATTCGAAATCGCTGGTCGACTCATCGGCAAGCGTCAATTGCCCGGAGGTCGTTGGTGCGGCTTCCATGGCGGTGCCGCGCAGCGATGCTGCTTCCGCCCCGTTGCCGGCGGCGTGCTGTTTGAGAGATTCGATCAGGAGTGCGAGCCACTCGTCGGGTTCACCGAGAATCAACGGAGACTCTTCGCCGCGGAAGATGCGTTGTCGTTGCTGTTCGCACCGGATGGCTTCCCGATACGCCTGGACCATGGCGAGGTTGGCGGGGTCCAGGTCACCGGAGATCTCGAGTTGCTTGACCGCGCTGTCCCATTTCCCGAAGACGGAGAGTAACTGGAACAGAAAGATGCGGTGCTTTGCATCTGCCGGGTCGGACTGAACGTCTTGTTTCAGCGACGCAAGTGCTTCGTCGAGTTGTCCCAGGCGGAGGAACTCGTGTGCGGAGATAGTTTGATTGGCCATTGTGCGTTTTCCCGTGTTGATCAAGAGTGGGTGCACCCGGACATCAGAATCTGTCCCGGTGCACAAAAAAAAGCCACCCGAAAAGACAAATCGACATGCCGCACTTACAGCATGTCGACCGTCTTTTACGGATCGCTTGAAAGCAATCTGAGAACTTTTTCCGGCAAAGACTATTTGTCGGAGTTTTTGGCGATGTCCCACTTGAAGATCTTTTCTGGACCGCCGGAGCCGTCGGCTTTTTGTTCCTTGTACTTCACC
>JBCBOO010000071.1:0-23790 GCA_039821235.1 Planctomycetota bacterium | reverse complement strand
AATCAAGTCCGTGTCGTCTTCAACGAGCGAATCAACCCGAGTTCTTTCACCACCGCCGATGTCGTTGCGTTCTCGGGTCCACTGGGTGACGTCTCGGTCACGGAGATTGTTGCCGTTGATGGTACTTCCGGGCGTGAGTTTGATATTCGGTTTCCGTCACAGGCCGCACTCGGGAATTACCAGCTCACGCTCGGTCCGGACATCGAAGATGTTTTCGGAAACACGATGCACTCCAGTGGCGGCGCGGCCGAGTTGGCGTTCACCATTATCCCTGACACCGTCGGCCCCCGGATCACCCGAGTCTTGCCCGACGAAGCGACGGATCAACCGACGGATCGTGTGCGAGTCTCTTTCGATGAACCGATACGCGTGGAGTCGTTTACGATTTCGGACGTCGCAGCATTCTCGGGGCCGGGAGGCGAGATCCAAGTCACTGCGATCGAGTCTCTTTCGCCGAGTGAGTTCGAAATCGTTTTCCCGATGCAAGACGCACTGGGCACCTACACACTGATCATTCTCAGTGACATCCAAGACATTGCCGGCAACACCCTTGATCAAGACCAGGACGGGGAGCAAGGCGAACTGGTCGACGATTCACTCGACGTATCGTTTGACTTGGAGCGATGGCTGTACGCCGATTCGGTGATCGATTTTAGCTCGCAGTACACGACCACCGTTTGGTCGGCGGCGCAGGCACTTGGCGAGCCCGATACGTTCCAGTACGGAGACTTGGAAACCGCTTGGGCACCCCGCAGCGAAAATGGGACGACGGAGTTTCTGACTCTGGGATTCGCCGAGCCGCTGCTCGCAAATGGAGTCGTGATTCGTGAGACGTTCGGCAATGGTTTCGTGCGCAAGATCGAGCTTCGTAACGAAACAACGGGCCAGTTTGAAGTCATCGCCGAACCGTTTGACGATAGCGCACCCGGATCGCCGGTGGATTTTGCGGTCCGTTGGCCGCAGACAACTTATGGTGTGGATGCAGTCCGAATCACCGTCGATACGGACCACAATCAGAACGCGTTTGAAGAGATTGACTCGGTGCAGCTACGAGGCGTGTCGGTTCCCGATCTCGACGGGGCACGCGTCTTGAGTTCTTCGGTCAGCGGAAGCACCCAAGGCCCCATTGATCGCATCGAGTTGACCTTTGATGAACCACTCGCCGATGGCACCTTCACGCTCGAAGATGTCACGGTGATTTCCGGTCCAAATGGTCCGGTTGCGGTTAATGCCGTCAATCGGTTGACCAGCACGCGATACGAAGTCGCGTTTGAACCACAGTCTTCCTTTGGCGACTACTTCTTGTCGATCGGCCCGGATGTGTTGGACCTGCAAGGGTTGCCGATGAACCAAGATCGAGATGAGTTCAATGGCGAAACACAAGACGATGCCTTTCCAATTGCTTTCCGCATCGAGCAATGGCAGTTTGCCGATTCCGTGATCGATTTTAGTTCCCAGTTCGGTTCGGATTCCTGGTCCGCGGCGCAGGCGCTTGGTCCATCCGACTCGCCTATTTATGGAGATCAACGAACGGCTTGGGCACCCGGAAACATCAACGGAACGACGGAATTCATCAGCGTCGGCTTTGATGACCCGATTCTGTCCAGCGGTGTGATGGTTCGCCAGACGTTCGGCAACGGGTTTGTTCGGGCGATCGATGTTCGCGACGCGGAACAAGGGACCTGGGTTTCGATGCCGATCCCGATCGATACCAGTGAACCCGGACAGCCGGCCGAGTACACGGCGACTTGGCCATTGACGTCTTTCACCGCTGACGCGGTCCGGGTGGAAATCGATACCGATCAAACCCTTAACTACGAGGAGATTGATTCGATTCAGTTGCGTGGCGTTCCCGCACCAGATCTTGTCGGGCCGTCCGTCATCGGGTCGACGCCTGATTCCGGGCATCCGGGGCCGCTCGAGGAGATCGATCTCTTCTTCAGTGAAGCCGTTGAAGACGGAACATTCACTTTGCAAGACGTGCAGTCGTTTGAGGGACCCTCCGGTCCGATCACCGTTGATGCCGTCGACCGACTCGCCGAAGATCACTATCGGCTTTCATTTGCGTCGCAAGTCGAACGCGGAACCTACCTGCTTTCGATCGGGTCGCAGATCTTTGATGCGGCCGGCAATCCAATGGATTTGCCGTTCAAATTATCGTTTGACATCGAATTGTGGCAACACGCCAGTTCCGTGATTGACGTTTCCTCACAGTACAGTGGCACGAGTTGGTCGGCCGAGCAGGCACTCGGGGCGCCCGACACGCTGTCGTACGGAGACGCGCGAACCGCGTGGGCGCCCGCCTCTGCCAATGGAACGACTGAAACCTTGACGGTCGGATTTGAAACCGCGGTGCAGTCCTCCGGTGTCATCATCCGGCAAACTTACGGCAATGGATTTGTTCGCCAAGTTGAAGTGCGTGATGCCGTCAGCGGCGAATTTGAAACTGTCTCGACCGCACTCGACGGCAGTCTGTCTGGCACCCCCGTCGACTACCTTGTGACTTGGCCGCAGACGGACTACGCGGTCGATGCCGTTCGTGTATCCATCGACACCAATCACTCATCGTCGTTTGAAGAAATCGATGCGGTGACGCTGATCGGTGTTGTTCCTCCCGACGTTACCGGACCGCGAGTCATCGCAACGGAACCGGAACAGGGTTCCGCCGGCCCCGTGGATCACGTGCTAATCACTTTCGATGAACCCATTGCGGCGTCCACGTTTGATCTTAGTGATGTATCGGAACTGACGACGCCAAGCGGTGCCATACCGATTGACTCTGTATCGCAGGTATCGGATCGTCAATACCGAGTCAACTTTGCCGAGCAATCGGAGTGGGGGACTTACTCGCTGAGCATCGGTCCGGAGATTGAAGACCTCGCCGGCAACTCCATGGACCAAGATGACGACGGTCAATCCGGCGAGCCGGTCGACGACGTCTTTGAATTGGTCTTTGATCTCGAACTCTGGCAGTACGCCACTTCGGTGGTTGACTTTAGTTCGCAGTACAGCGCGACGTCCTGGTCGGCTGCACAGGCTCTTGGTGAACCGGATACGCTCACGTACGGCGATTCTCGAAACGCTTGGGCCCCGGCAAGGGTCAACGGTGGGATCGAAACTATCACGCTCGGATTCGATACGCCGGTGCTTTCGTCGGGAGCGATCATTCGGCAGACCTTTGGCAATGGGTTCGTTCGCCAGGTTGACGCGCGGGATTCTGAAACAGGTCAGTTCACACGCGTGTTTGATGGAGTCGATGACAGCTTACCAGGCACGCCCGTGGACTTCCTGGTCTCTTGGCCGATGACCTCTTTCGCTGTCGACGCGCTACGCATTTTCATTGATACCACCCAGTCGTTTAGCTATGAAGAAATCGATGCGGTGCAGCTCCGTGGAGTCGTCGCGCCCGATTTGAGTGGACCGCGAGTGATTACGACGTCGCCGGCCATCACGGCGGCAGCCCCGCTCGATCGTATCGAGGTCACGTTCAATGAACCGGTTGATCTGGCTTCAATCGACGTGAGCACCGCGGTGCAACTGGTCGGTCCGCAGGGGGCAGTTGCGATTGATTCGGTGACCTCCATCGATGACCAAACGATCGCACTCGGATTCACAGCACAGAACGACTTTGGAAGCTACCAGCTCACCGTGGGCCCGGGCATCAAAGACCTCGCCGGCAACTTGATGAACCAAGACGGCGATGCATTCAATGGGGAAGCGATCGAAGATGTTCACCAGGGACAGTTTGATCTTCAGTTACTGCAGTACGCGTCCACCGTCGTCGACTTTAGTTCGCAGTACAGCCCGTTCGGTTGGTCCGCATCAGCAGCCCTCGGGGCGCCCGATACGTTTGCATACGGTGATGCTCGAACGGCATGGGCACCCCGTTACGCGAATTCGGGATTGGAGACGTTGACGCTGGGATTCGAAACCTCGGTGTTGTCCACCGGTGCGACGATCCGGCAAACGTTCGGTAACGGTTTTGTCCGCCAGGTCGAATTGCGCGACGCGGCGACGGGGATTTTCCACTCGATGACGATTGGAGCGGACAATAGCGAACCGGGAACACCGGTCGATTTCGAAGTGACGTGGGCGCAGACTGCTTTTGCCGTCGATGCGATCCGGATCACGATCGATACCGCGCACACATTCGGCTACGAAGAGATTGATGCCGTGATGTTGCATGGCATTACGCCGTCACCCTGATCCTTGGAGGCTGACGTGTGTCGTGCCGTCTTTACGGACGTCGGTTCGGATCTGGATGTCGAGAAATTGCTGGAGCACTTCGATGTGTGTTTTGCTGTGCGGAGTCAATTCCGATGTCACGAATTCGCTGTGACATCCATTGGCGGCAGCCATGCCCATTGGGAGCAGCAGCTGATCGGCCAAGTAGCTTCCCACGGGCACATGGCTTGACAGGTACTTGCGTGCGTCGGCCAAGACGCCGCGCGCGACTCGTTCGGCTTTGACGCCTTTCTTTCCGAAGCCAATGAACAGTTCGCGAACGTTGTCAAAGCCGCATTCAATCATCACGACGTTTCCGGGGCCACCCGAGCGAACGACTTCCTGGGTTTCGAACGCCGAGGGCTCCCAGTCTGTTTTTCGCCGGATGACATCGCACTCCCGTTCCGCGACAGACTCGGGCACCCGTGCAGCCAACGCAAGGACACGCGGCTGCAGTGTGCCGTGTCGTTCGTTGATTTGTTGGCCACGCCACTTCTGAACCGGATGAATGGTTAGCGAGATCTTTCCACCACCGGCGGGATAGAAACCGTGGGATTGAATCTCCGTCAAAGCCCTCACGCCCATTCGAGCAAGCAGTGGGAGGTAACATCGCTCGAAGAAATCGAACGGCGGCGCCCACGCTGCGTGGGTGCCGCCACCGATGGTGACGTCCGAGGGTGCGTCGGCGATCAGCAGTGCCGGCAGAATCGTCTGCGCAACCAAGACCGCACTGCCTGCCGAACCGACTTCGAAGGTGTAGTCACCACCGCGGGGAGGGCTTGGCGTGAACACCAGTTCCGTCGAACCCAGCTCGGCGCCCTCAACCGATGATCCTCCAACCGTTCCTGGACATATCTGGCTTATCGCTCGAACACCAGCGAGGTGTTGACGCAGTAAACCTGGTTTGCTGCGCCCCCGGCGAATGTTGCGGAGACGGAGTTTCTGTCCGGTCACCGCGGCGAGGGCGAGTGACGATCGAACGATTTGTCCGCCGCCCTCGCCCATGCTTCCATCGATTTCAATCATCGGCCTTGCTCGCATCCTTGATCACGAAACGTGCCTTCAGTCGAGCTACTTTGCTGGCCAGTCCCGCCGTCTCGACCGACTTGAGAACTTCGTCGAAGTTCTTGTACGCAGCCGGTGCTTCGTCGATCGGATACTTGCGGCAGTTCGTCAAAATGTCTTCCGAATCCAGTTCGTGGTCGATGCTGGACTGATCAAGCACTCGCTTGGCGTGTCGCCGACCGAGCACGCGGCCCGCTCCATGGTTGACACTGTAGCATGAGGCCGCTGCGCCCTCATCGGCCACCATGACCGCCGATCCATCGCGTGGGTTACCAGGAAGCAAGATCGGGTGTCCGGTCTTGGCAAACGGCGTCTCCTTGAGTGCATGATGTCCGGCGGGCATGGCTCGTGTCGCTCCTTTTCGATGAACCCAAGCTGGTTGATTGTTCACAATCTCTTTTCGTGCGATGTTGTGGCTGATGAAATACACCAATTGTCCCTTCGTGCCCGGGATGACTTCCTGGAAAGCTTCCAGAACGAGTGCATTGATGAGCAAATGGTTCACGGTGGCAAAGTTGGCTCCGAGTGCCATGTCGTCCAAGTAGTCGTTCGCCTCTGGTGATCCGAGCGGCGCGTAGACGAGCTGACGGTCGCCGGCCGGAAGTGGGATTCCCCACTGGTCGAACTTGGATTGCAGTGCCTTGAACTGACCGGAGGCCAGGTTGTGACCAAAGCCGCGCGAACCGCAGTGCGAGAGGAAGGCCACACGACCGTCTTGCAAGCCAAACGCGTTCGCAAGTGATTGAGCGCGCTCCGTCGATCCAAAACACTTTCTGATGCGGGCCGCAAGCTGTTCGCCGTCTCAAGACTCGCGAAAGCGAAGCCGAACGACGCCGATCGCTTGCGAAAATACTTGGCCAAATTCAACCTCACTTGGAAGAAGCTCCATCGGATCGTGCGGTGATGACGACCGGTTCGCTCAAGCGAGCCTTTCTTGGGCGTGTTACCATCACTCTTTGAGAGCTTGGTGTGGTTTCGGGTCATTCGATCGTGGGAGCGGAGTTATGAAGACTTGTTTTAGGTTTTACTTGATTTTGCTGGCGACACTTTTGTCGTCGGGTCGGCATGTTGCGCTTGCGGATGACGACGAAGCGAACGCGAGCACTGGTGAGCGGATCGAGGCATTCGTTGATTTGGTTCATGAGCGGATTGGTTTTTCAGGGGTCGTGCTGGCGGGTCGGGATGGCGAAATCGTTTCCGTGATTGCCCGCGGGAATGCAAACGCCGACGAAGCTCTCAATACGAATTCGCTGTTTGAGATTGCCTCTTGTACCAAGCCGTTCACAGCCGTCGCGGTGCTTCGCTTGGCGGAGCAGGGCAAGTTGGACTTGGACGACTCGTTGTCAAAACACCTTCCGGGAGTCCCGGAGAACTGCAAGGCAATCACGATCCAACATCTGCTGAACCACACGTCCGGAATTCCGGGGTCAAACACGAGAGGTTCCGGTGATGACTTGAGTGCCGTCCTGCCAACATTCTTGGACGGTGGTTCTCGAAGCCGTCCCGGTTTGCAGCATGAGTACTGGAACCAGGGCTATTCCTTATTGAGCGAAGTGATCGCCAGGGCGAATGGGACGACCTACACCGAGACCATGCGGGAACTGGTGTTCGAGCCCTCTCAAATGGATGCGTCCTGCTTCACGGGAGACTCTGCACCGAGAGGTTTCAGCATCGCCACGGGCCGCTCTTCCATGGGGCCATCTCGCTCGGCTCTCGAACATCCTTACGGCAGCTATGGTTTTCAGTATCGCGGAATGGGTGGACTGGTCACCAACGTACATGATCTTTGGAAATGGGATCGAGCCTTAGCCGACCGTTCTCTTCTGAGCCCTTCCTCGGTCAATGAAATGATCACACCGGGGCCTGGAGACTACGGTCTTGGTTGGCAACTCTCTAAAAGTCCTGATGGAAGTCCATCGCATGGTCACAGGGGAAGGGTTCGGGGGTTCCTCGCACAAGTCCAGCGGTACCCTTCGGTGGACGGAGCGATCTTCGTCTTGGTAAACGACGACCGTTCCAGCACGTTTTCAGTGATCGCCCAAGGTGTCGAGCAGATCTTGTTTGGCGAAGAACCCAAGCTGGAATTTCCGGGTGAACTTGATCCGAAGAGAATCGACGCGATTGCGGGCACCTACGTCGATAGCCAAATGCGAAAGCTGGTGGTCGAAGATGTAGCAGGGCTGCCGGAACTTCGAATCGAATGGGGCGGCCCGGTCACACGAGGCTATCTTGGACTCGAACCCGACGGAAAGCCCCACCTATACCTATTGTCACTGGTGGATGGCTCGGCGAAGTTCAAGAATGATGGACCGCTCAAAATTGAGATGAAAAATGAACGCGCGAAATCGATTTCACTCGAGGTACTGAATCCACCACTGGTTTTCAAACGCCAGCCGTAACGGGCTGTTGATGCAATGGCTCTTGTTGATGCGATCTCCAAAACCACAACCCGAAGCGTTAGCGAGCGGATCGTCGCTATCCCTCGCTGCCGCTGCGGGTTGCGAAATCAACAGTCCGGTAAGCAACGGGGCAGGGAGAGACAGCTAACGTTCCAAGCGTTTTAGCAACCAATGCGTTGGCACGTAGAACACGGCGGGTAAACCAACCAGCATCACGGACAGCCACGCCAGTGCTGGCATCCAGGTTTGAGCGGTGTTCCCGTCGGGACCAAAAACGTAATTGACGTTTCGTGGTTGGTTCTCAAACGCAAGGGCGTCTCCGGGTGCGGGCAACAAAAAGTAAGCGATCAGCATTGCGGCCCAAGCAACAGCGGTCCAGCCCAACAAGCCTCTCCGGTCGTAGCCTTGCTTCCATACCATGTGCAGCAGCAACAGTGGCAGCCAGAAATGAAAGAACGATAACGCTCTTGCAAACAACGGAATGCTGGAATCAAACATGTACCCCGTCATTCCAACGATCGGGTAACCGCAGAGTGTTGCGAGGAAATCGACTTGCCAAAGGAGTTGCGGAATCATGATCCCAACGGCCGCCATCGACGCCCAGATCGGTTTTTCGGTCCAAAGTCCGATCAACGCGAAGAACAGGGCGATGTCGCAGAAGTACAGGAAGTTTGTGGGGCCGTAGCTGTACCAGTAGAACGGTACGAGAATCGCCATGAAGAGCGTGAATGCCAGTTTTACACTCGTTGGAATGCTATTCCGGCCTGCGGTATCCGTACCCTTTGCGGCGCGACTGTCGGGTGACCGGAGTTGTGCTGCGGAGCCATCTTCAGCGGTTTGTATCACGGAGGGATTCCCGTTCAAGGCAGTGAAACGCAACGGCGGCACGCATGTACCACGGCCTTGCTCGAAGTGCCTTTCTTCGTGGAAAAGCTTCGCGCAAAAATCCAGCGATCAGGATCGCAGCGTTCGCCGCTTCCAAAATTTGGTGTAGTAAGACTGCACCGTGTTGCGATTGAGCAAGGTGACTTCGCCACCATCCGGCGTGAACATGTCGATGGACTGTTCGCTGTGGTCGGTGAACTGTGCCTCACCGCCGTGTTGAATCATCGGCACACCGATTCGCCGATTGATGTCGTTCTGAATGGCGTAGAACTTGGGGCCGCGCATGTGCTTGACGCCGTGCAGCGTTTCCACCGCAGCGAGATTGCCGCGTGGGTGATCGACCGAGATGATGTCGTAGAGATCGTAGTCGCCGTGGATGAAGTTTCCGTCGAACTGAAGGCATCCGTAGTGGGGCGAATTCTCGTCCGTCTCGACGGAGTAAGCTCCGTCTCGACGAGATCTTTCGTCTTGGTCGTTCAGTCCATGTTCATGGGAGAAGCTTCGCCAGATCGAGACCGCTTTGGCATGCTTGTTGCCGCGAAATGCCCTCGGGTGAATCTCGGGGCTGACGACCAGGCCTGCCAGTTGGTACGTCTCGACATTGGCGTCGGCCGTTTTCGGCTTGCAGTCAATTCGTTTGGGGCTGAATCCGGGAAGCCCGATGTAGCGGAGCGATGCCGGATTGGTACGCCGCACCAAAATCCAGACTCGGTGACGCACCGCCACTTCTTTAAAAACTCCGCGATCTTCGGGACGCATTGAGCCGCTCTCTTCCTGAATTTCCCTTTGCAATCACATCCGCTCGACGCAAGTCGGATGCTAATTTCCGGGTAAAACGAACATCCGGACACGAGTTTGCCGGGATTCAGATCGATTCCACCTCAACTATAGTCGTGCAACGACAGGAAAAGTTGCTGCCGAGTCGGGGCGAATTCTCGAGTTTCCAAACTGTTGGTTGGCGTGTCATAATGTAATGACAAGAGTCGAATTTCGGCTCCTCCCGCCGGGGCCGTCTGAGTCCCATCAGCGCTGCCGCGTCCCCACCCCCAATCGTCGATCCGTCGTGAGTCCCCACGTGAAATCTGCGTCGCTCGTCGTGTTGCTCACCTTCTGGCCGGCGGCCTCGCTTTGGGCCGCCGAAGGAAGGTCCGAGAAGACAGACTTCTTTGAGTCAAAAATTCGTCCCCTTTTGATCGACCACTGTTACGACTGTCACAGCGAGGCGGCTGATCTCTCCGAGGGAGAGCTCCTCGTCGACTCTGCATCCGGGCTGTTGCGCGGCGGATCCCTTGGTCCCGCCCTCGTCCCCGGCAAAGCCGACGCGAGCCTGATTGTCCGCGCTGTGCGGTATGACGACGCGAGTTTGCAGATGCCACCGTCGGAAAAACTGGACGCCGAGTCGATTGCGTTGTTGGAACGATGGGTCAAGGAAGGTGCGGTGGATCCACGCCAAGGGAAGGCGCACGAAGAAGCCGAGGGTCCGATCGATTCGTTCGATCCACAATCTCACTGGGCATTTCGGATGCCAAAGCGTCAGGTCGCCTCTGGGACAAGTCACGAGTCCGATCGCGATGTCATCGATTCGCTCGCAAGAGACATCGCTCGGAAAGCAGGCGTCTCCGTCGCCGAACGTTGCGGCGACGAAGTGTTGGTGCGACGTCTTTATCACGACCTGGTCGGTTTGCCACCAACCTTGGAGCAGGTGCGCGCATTCGCCGAATCAACCGAGCCCGATAAGACCGAGCAGTTGGTCGATCACCTACTCGCCTCGCCAGCGTATGCGGAACGGTTCGCCCGGCATTGGATGGACGTCGCGCGGTATGCGGATACGGTCGGCTATGCATTTGCGGGGCAAGAGCGGCGAATCATTGGGAGTGAGCGGTACCGTGACTGGTTGATCCGCGCGTTCGCCGAGGACGTGCCGTATGACGAGATGATTCGTCTGCAACTAGCTGCTGATCGCTATGATCCTGAGAATGAGCGAGGGCATCTTGATGCGATGGGATTCTTGACGATCGGACGCCGGTACATCAACCAGTTTGACACGATCGACGATCGCATTGATGTGGTCACGCGAGGTTTGCTGGGCATGACGGTCAGTTGTGCTCGGTGTCATGACCACAAGTTTGACCCGATACCGACAAAGGACTATTACGCTTTGGTCGGTGTCTTTCAAAGCAGCAAAGCCAAACCAGATGGCGCCAGCCCCCTGATGCTGGTGGATAAAGCAAAGCCATTTGACAGCCATGTGTTCCTGAGAGGACAGCAAGGGGCACGCGGCGACGTCGCACCCCGGCAGTTTTTGACCGCACTTCGCAAACCTGATGAGCCAAGGTTTTCCGATGGCAGTGGCAGGAAGGAACTGGCGGAGCGAATCGCAACCCGTGAAAATCCTCTGGTCGCGCGTGTCTTTGTGAACCGAATCTGGAAACACTTGATCGGTCGGCCGATGGTGGACACCGCCAGTGACTTTGGCGTTCGGACGAATGAACCCGCACTCGCGACGGTGCTGGACGAGTTGGCGGCGGAGTTCGCCGAACATTGGAGCGTGAAACGACTGGTGAAACGGATCGCGACGTCGCGCATCTATGCTCAGGCGGTTGCGCCGGCGGACGAAGCCGACCCCGAAAACCGTTTGGCGACGCGCGGCAATCGAAAACGAAAGAACTTTGAAGCTCTCCGGGATTCGATGTTGGACGTTTGCGAGATGCTAGACCGAACCGTCGGCGGAACTTCGGTCGAAGTCCACCTTGCCGCTCCAGTGCCTCGGCGTACCGTCTACGCAAAGATTGATCGGCAAAACCTGCCGTCTCTCTTTCGCACGTTTGACTTGGCCAGCCCCGACGCCCACACACCCAACCGCGCCCAGACGACGGTGCCCCAGCAAGCGCTGTTTTTGATGAACCATCCACAAATGGGAAAACTCACGACGCGGCTTGCCAACCAAATTCGCTCCCGGAGCCGTGATCCAGATGCTTTTGTAGAGACGGCGTTTCAACGCGTGCTCTCTCGCGAACCAGACGAGCAAGAACGTCAAATGGCGCGAGCGTTTCTTGCCAGCCAGGCACGCCAAACACCCGACACGTTCGATCCCCGGAAGGCTTGGCGGTACGGAACCGCAACGGTTAACGAGGAATGTCGGGTCGATGACTTCGAGCCGTTTCCGCATTTCTCGGGAGCCAACTGGCAAGCCGACAAAAAGTTTCCCGCCGGCAATGAATTCGGGTACGCGTTCTTGGGAGTGAAAGATGGTCATCCCGGAGGCGGTCATGCAGTTGTGCGTCGGTTGATCGCTCCCGCGGACGGGCAGGTCAGCCTGGCGGGAGTTGTCGCCCATCGCAGTCGAGAGGGCGACGGCATCGAGTTGGCAATTTGGATCGGTGGCAAGCGGGTTTGGAAAGAGACTCAGAAAAGCAACAACCGTCCGTTCTCGGGGATCAAGGGATTCGTGCGTGCCGGCGAAACCATTGACCTCGTCGCGTCACCCAAAGCAAACGCCAGTCACGATACATTCTTTCTCCAGTGCACGGTCAACATTGAATCAGAGACGCAGCGATTTGAAACGGATTCACAGGCTGATTTCTCCGGTCCGCTGGACCCCGAGTTTGGAACACTCGATCGGTCCACACAGTTGATTCAAACCCTGCTGCTGTCTAACGAGTTCCTATTCGTTGATTGACGTTTCAAGAGACCGCCCAGCTGGTCTGAAACGTTCCTCCAATCCTCTCGATTTCGACACCGACAACATGTTCACACGCCGACAATTGCTATCGAGTTGCGGAATTGGAATGGGCGCCCTCGCGTTTTCTGATTTATTGACTCGAGACGCCATCGCATCAGGCACGCACTTTCCGGCGAAAGCCAAGCGTGTGATTCACCTGTTTATGAATGGTGGTCCCAGTCATGTCGATACATTTGATCACAAACCGGAACTGGAGAAGTTTGACGGCAAGACAGCTCCGACGAAGAACTTAAAGACCGAGCGTCCCACCGGCAACGTCTTGGGCAGCCCCTTCAAGTTTCAACGTTATGGCGATTCGGGCATCGCGGTCAGCGAGCTCTTTGCGAAAACGGCAAAGCACATCGACGACATTTGCCTGATTCACTCCATGCGAGCGGACGTGCCGAATCATGAGCCCTCGCTGATGTTGATGAACACGGGCGATTCGAGGCTGGTGCGACCCAGTGTCGGCTCTTGGCTTTCCTACGGTCTCGGCAGTGACAACGACAATTTGCCATCTTTCGTGACGATGTGTCCCGGCGGATACCCGATCAAGGAATCGCAGAATTGGCAAAACGCGTTCTTGCCCGGAAAGTATCAAGCAACGTACGTCGATACGAGGCACCAAAAGGTGGATCGTTTATTGGAGAACATCCGCAGCGAATTGGTCGCCGCCAAAGATCAACGCGACCAATTGAATTTGCTGCAGCACTGGAATCGCCGACACGCCGAGTCGCGGGGGAGTGATCCGCAATTGGAGTCTCGAATCGACTCGTTTGAGTTGGCGTACCGGATGCAGGGTGAAGCGTCGGAGGCATTCGATATCACGCAAGAGCCTCAAAAGGTGCGCGAGAGTTATGGACAAAACGACTTCGGCCGCCAGACGTTGATCGCGCGGCGTTTGGCCGAACGAGGAGTCCGCTACGTTCAGCTTTACACCGGTGCCGGCCAGCCCTGGGACAACCATGACGATTTGGAACAAGGCCACCGCAGGCTTTCAAAAGATGTCGACCAGGCTGTCGATGCGTTGCTGATGGACCTCAAGCAACGTGGCCTATTCGAAGACACGTTGGTGCTTTGGGGAGGAGAGTTCGGTCGAACGCCCGTGGTTGAGATGCCCAAGGAGGGCTCCAACCAAGGCAAGATGAACGGACGCGACCACAACCACTGGGGGTTTACGATGTGGATGGCCGGTGGAGGCGTCCGAGGCGGAACGACCGTGGGCCGCACCGATGAACTTGGCTTCCAAGCCGTGGAGAACCGCGTCCATGTCCATGACCTTCACGCGACCCTGCTGCATCTAATGGGGCTCGATCACGAACGGCTCACGTATCGCTACGCCGGCCGCGACTTTCGACTCACCGATGTGCATGGGCGAGTCGTACCAGAAATCCTGGCGTGACGGATTCTTAGGAACGGCCGACTAATAACTGGCGTGTTATTAAAAGTCGCCCATCGGCTCCGCCCGATGGAAACCGTGTCAAAATCGATCGGACGGAGCCGATCGGCGACGAAAATTGATCGCCCATTGCTTAGTTTGTGCTCCGCACTAAAGCCCAAGCACGTCGACACCTTGTTCGAAAACGACATCGACCGGGATGCCCTTTTGTGACAGTCGATCGAGATCCGACTGGAGCTGTTCTTTGATCACGCCGTATTGTTCGGTCAGCTGTTTGGCGGCCGCGTAATCACCGTCGCCTTGAATCTTGAGCAGCAATCCGGCCAGCTCTTTCGCGGCGGATCCGAACTTGTCCGCGTTGACGCGGTACTTGCCGTCCTCACTTCTCTCGAACGCGGCACGTTCGGCAAAGAAGTTGAACCGAATCATGTTCGCGCGACCGTGGGCACTGGCCGCCCCGAAACGAACACTGCGAAAGATGCCCGCCATGAACGTGGTGTAAAACGTCGACAAGTCAGCATCGACTTCGCCTTTTCGGTGCAGTTGCTGGATCATGTACAAGCCCAGAATGTCGGCCTTGCCTTCTTCGATCGTCGACGCCGTGTTCTTGAGCGCTTCGCGGACCGTTCCTTTGCCGTCGATGGTGTTCTTAATGCCCAGTCCGTGAGCCACTTCATGGAACATCGTGTTTGAGAAAAACGCGTCGAAGGTGATGTTGTCACGCTGTTCATCCGCGATCAATTCATCGGCGATTGGCAACATGATCTTGTCAAACTTGGCTCGCATCGCGTTCTTGAGTTGCAGTCGACGCGTGCCGCGTTTGAGTTGAACTTCTTCATCGTTGGGTAGGTTAATGGCGATGGTCTTGGAACCGGCATTGCAGTCCCCCGCGTAGTACACGACGTCGTAAGCATTGAGGTCCGTGTCGGATCCAGGTTCTTCCTTTTTGTACGCATCCGCCACCGGTAAACCGCGTTGCAATTCAGGCAGGTATTGCTTGAACTTTGCCAATCGTTGGCTCCAAGGCAAGTCTTTGACAAGCACGTAGCACTCGTGGGCGGTTTTGTATTCAAAGAGCGCGTCTTCGTAGTTTTCGATGGGCCCGATGACGACCTCGATGGTGTTGTCTTTCATTTCAAGCCATGCGAGGTCGCTCGGTTGATAGTCGTCTGTCAGCAAGGCTTCGGCTCGAAGTGCCAGATAACGCCTGAGTCTTGGCGAATCAGCCAGTTTCGAAGCGGCTCTTAACTTCTCTGCGGCAACGGTCACCTGTTTTTGAAACATGTCCCGATAGGGAACCACGACGAGCTTGCCGGACTCGTCGCGACGGAGAAACGTGTAGAGGCTGTCTTTGCCCGGCAATTTAGCTGATTCAAACTCCTCCGCGGTCATGTCGGCCGGATAGAAGTTGGCGCCCTTCGGTTTCGGTCCAACACCGTCGATGAACGGCTTGTTGTCATCGAGTCGATCCCAAGGGCCGTAGTTCATCTGGAGGTACTTGAGTTCGTCGCCGCTGGCGGAACTGAGTAGCTCGGTGGGGTCCCCGTAGGCCTCGTACCAAAAGCACTGATCCATTTCTTTCGCCGCATCGATGAGCAGAGGGATCATCTTTTTGTCGTTGTCCGACAGCTGTTCGAGATCCGTCGTCAAACGAACCGACACGTACTGGCTGACCAGCTTTTCCAAATCCGGCTTCGTGGCGGCCTCGGGATCTTCGGCCGTGGTCTGGCGCGGTGCGGGAAGGGCCGTGATGGCCAAAGCGATGACCAGGGAGAAGATCAGACGACGTTCAGTCCAAATCAATATTGGGTTCATGAGGTGATTCTTGATGAGGTCAACAACAGTTCAACGGAAGACCCGATCATTCTATCACACGATCCTGGAACGTCTTGGTACTCTCGGTTTGGAGTGGAAGCTAGGGTTTAGAACTCAGCGAATTTGCCCTTGGTTTCGTTTCGTTCTCTCGCTCACTTGCCTTTGGCTATGAAAGTCCTTCTTGGTATTTCCGGCGTGATCACTTTGATCGTGCTTTCTTGTCCGATGCTGGTGGTGCTCGGTTTTGTATTTCTCATTCTACCTGGCGTGATACTCTTGGTGATGCCAACGGTGTTCACCTACTCGTTCGCGTTCGCGTTGGTGCAACGCATCCTCCCGATAGAGAATTCGGTTCGAAAAGCCTTGGTAGGCTTGGCCACCATCTGTTTGGTGAGCTACTGCGTCGTGCAACCGGGGCGAATGCGTGAAACGGCACGGTTTCAATCGCAGGTGCTTCCCGATGTGTCATGTGATCAAACCATTCGGCCGAGCGGTCATGTCCGTCTCGAGCTGTGGGATGAAAAGCGTCCGGCGAGTTGCAACGATCTTTGCAGCATTTTGCTGACTCTGCCGGAGGTAGAGAGTGTGACGATCGAAACGGCCCATATCGACCGAGCGACCGACTCCAATTCGGTCGCCGCCTTCCAGTTGGTCGATGCCGCCGAGCAACCCGGTCTCGAGCAACCCGGTCTCGAGCAACCTGGTCTCGAGCAACCTGGTCGCGAGCAACCCGATTCAGGACTCTTTCCGACCCAACTGGATCGGCTGGCACGCTTGCATCCCGACTTGCATCGCGAAATCTTCGGCAAGTCGGCCTCGGACTGCGAACAATTGCTGATTGCAGATTGGGCGCTTCGATTAGCGGATCAGAAAAGACTCGTCGCTGCGGATCCCGTTCCGCGGGAGGAAGCAGACTGGGTCGTGAGGTTGGAACAGAAAAGAAAGCGGGGAAGCCTCCGGTTGAAGCGGATTGAGATCATTGATCCCGGCAAGAAGGCCGTGTTTCGCAGTAGCCATGTATCGCACTTGATCCCCGCAAGATGCTTTTACTTTGGATTCGATTTTCAATTCGGTAGCAGCCTGGTCAATCAAGCGTCGTTCCGCGTCGGATGTGAGAGACTGGAGTTTGGATCAAGCGACTTGGAATTGATTCCGGCACTGTGGAGCGTGATCCCGGCCCCTGACTTTCAGAGGATTGAAGACGCGAAGAAACGCTTGCGTCAACGGACCGAAGAAGTGCTTGATGATCCGGCGGCCACCGATGCGAGTTTGACGCTTCCTGGCCGTTGGCTTTCCACGTTCTTCTTTGATGCGAGTGAGGAGGACGTTCGGTTTATTGCTAGTGTCCTGGTTGACGAGCGAGTGCCCAATGTCGCGGAACCTCTTCGAAAGGTCTTACGCAAGGGACAAGTTCCGTTGGAACTGGGCGTCCCCATTGCCGCGCGAATTCAAACGTTATCGACGAGTGGCGAGGATCGACGATGGCTTGCCGAGCGTCTCGCGGAGCTTCCCGCGGGTGCCTTTGCAAAGCCACATGAAAGTCACCTTGCGATCTGGCAAGATCCCGTTCTCCGGCTTGATGCAGCGCCGTTCTTAAAGCGAGCCGCAGATATGAACGCCGACGAGGCAATGCCATTGCTGATGGACGGACTGGAACAAGCGATCACCTTGGAACCTTGGAATCGTCGACGCTACCTGGTCAAGGCCGTGCGGGAGGGATTCGAATTGATGGGGGAACGTGCTGGTGAAGCCGTGCCGAGAGTGCGTGAGCTCTTTCTATTGCGGCCATCGCCAATTCTCTCCAATGCAGGTGACGCACAGGATTGGCGAATTTCGTTATTGAAAATGGGTGTCGAAATCGACGACCTGCCATTCTTCGAAAGCCAAAACGAAGCAATGATCCGAAATATCAAAGATCGATTGCGCAAAAAGATGAGTCAAAAGGGGTGACTTTGCTAGACTGAAGGTACGATCGTCGTTCGGCAGACGACACGTTTGCGTTCGCGAAAAGAGGACCTCAGTGGTGTACCGATGCACTCTGTTTTTAACTTCAGTCATTGTCATTGTCATTGTCAGTTCCGTCTCCGCTCGAGATGAGACTTCGAATGGGCAGGCTCCTCCACTGGATCCGCCTACGATTTTGATTGCAAAATCGATCGACGCGAAGAATCAGTTGGTTCTTGTGTCGTACCACTCAATCTTCATCGGTTTCGATGGTTACTCCTACAACGAGCGGCTCGAGAAGAGAGTCTCGCTGAAAGGCGTCAAAGTCTTCACGCGTGATGGGGACGCATTGCCAATCGAAAAGGTCAAACAGAAACTTGGGAATCGTGACACGCCGATCCTCGTGACGTCCTTTGGTGAATCCCTGCCGAAATTCTACGCATCGATCCTCGCACCGAATTCCCTCGTGTTTGCGTTTCCAGAGAAGGCACCGGTGTGGAAGAAGATCGAATCGCCCGGGGCCGAGGTCAGGTAGGCAACCCTGAAACGAATCCGGCGTCGAGAAGGTACGCGGGGGCGTGAGCGCCCCGGTGCTCGGTGAAATGGGCCTGTGGTATTGGCGAGAGACCCTGCAAGTCTCGCCATTCGGGCTGAGTCTCCTGAAAAATTGCGATCTGAATTGCCAAGATTGCGAGTTTCCCAGCGAATCACTTTGCAGTCACGCTCCATTTCTCCGTCAACCGAATCGATGAGCACAACCGCCCAGGCCGGAAACTTCTATCACCCGACGCAAGACAACTGGAGTGAATCCACACACCAGGTCACCCATCCGATTTTGCTTGGCTATCTGTTCTGGATCATTGGGTTTACAGGAGCGCATCGTTTCTATGCTGGCAAGCCGCTGACGGGTCTGCTGTGGTTCTTCACCGGCGGGCTATTCCTGATCGGCTGGATCGTGGACTTCTTCCTGATCCCGGACATGTGCGAGAGTGCTTCCCGCCGTTACCCTCAGCGCGAGACCGACTATGCCATCTCGTGGCTCTTGTTGGTCTTTCTGGGACTCTTCGGCGTCCACCGGTTCTACATGGGCAAGTGGATCACCGGGCTGCTCTATCTATTGACCGGCGGACTGTTTGGCATCGGTTACGCCTACGATGTGCTCACGCTCAATTCGCAGATTGAATTTGAGCACTAGACATGAGGTCCATCCGGGTTTTTCGTCGGTGCGATCGTTCGAGGCAGCCAAACCCGCTCGGGCTCGCCAAAGGGGACTTGGGGAGAAACGTTGTTAAAAGCGGTTGATTGCTGCCTTTGTTGGACAGTCCAGGCAAACGCCCATCGGCTCAATCGCCTCATCCCCAAGTAAAATCTGGATGAAGAACTCGCCCCGTTCGCACGCTCTACCGAACAAGGCTGATCCCTGGGCGTTACTCGTCTATCATGGGGGCGAGTAGAACTTCCCCTTCTCCTTTTTTGCCCACCGGAAGCTTTGATGAGACACGTTTCGATTGCGATTTTTCTCGTGGCCTTCCTCGCCACCTCCGCCAGCGCGGATCCGCTGGTTTACGAGGGCACCGAAGGCCCCGGCCAAGGGAAACACATCGTTTTGATTGCCGGTGATCACGAATACCGATCGGAGGAGTCCCTGCCAGCACTTGGACGAATCTTGGCAAAGCATCACGGTTTCAAATGCACGGTGTTGTTCAATATTGATCCCGAGAGCGGCGAAATCGTGGCTGGCACGCCATCGAGTATCCCGGGGATGGAAGCTCTCGAGACCGCGGATCTGGCCGTCGTGTTCTTGCGATTCCAGGATTTGCCCGATGAGCAGATGAAACACTTTGACGCCTACTTGAATCGCGGTGGTCCCGTGGTCGGGATGCGAACCGCGACGCATGCGTTCAAGATCCCAGACGAAAAGACATACGCAAAGTATTCATTCAAGAGTGAAGCCGAGGACTATGAACTCGGGTTCGGCCACCAGATACTTGGACAGACTTGGGTCGGCCACTACGGACGCAACCACAAACAGAGCACACGCATCACCGTCATCGATGAGAAAAAGGATCACCCGATTCTGCGAGGTGTGAAAGACGTTTGGGTTCAGGCAGGAGGTTACGTCGGAAAGCCGATCGACGGCGAAGTCTTGACGATGGCGCAGCCACTCAATGGCATGACGCCGGATTCTCCCGCGTCAGAAACACAACCGCCTCAGCCTTCGGAATGGACCCGTTCTTACGAAAGCCCCACCGGAAAAAGCGGGCGAGTCTTCACGTCGCTTTACGGCACTCCGGAAGACCTCACCAATGACGGTTACCGTCGGCTGATGATCAATGGAATTTTTTGGGCGTGCGGTTTGGAACAAGCCATCACACCTGATTTGAAGATTGAGACCGTGGGTCCGTTCCAGCCCAACACGTTTGGACACATGTTGTTTGCTCGCGGGATCAAACCCGAGGCGTACGCTGGCTACGAAAGCCCAATTCCGGCACACAACAAGGTCGAAAAGCGAAAGCAAAAGAGGTAGGTTCCGATGAAGGATCGATTCAAGGGTACGGAGCTTGTTCGTCGGGACTTGGTTCGCGTGGGTGCACTCAGTGCGATCGGCTTGGGCGTCTGCGATCTGCTTGGCGGCAAGCATTTACAAGCGTCTGAATCGATCATTCCTGCGCGAGCGAAGGCTTGCATCCTGATTTGGCTCGATGGCGGGCCGAGTCATTTGGAGACGTTTGATCCCAAGCCGGATGCGCCCGCCGAAGTCCGCGGCCCCCTGGCGTCGATCGCCACGTCGGTTCCAGGGATTCGGATCAGCGAGTGTCTGCCAAAGACGGCTTCGTTGATGCACCATCTCGCGCTGGTGCGTTCCATGACCTCGCCGCTCGGCGAACACAACTTTGGAACGCATTACTTGATGACCGGTTACAAACCGACACCGGTCTTGGAGTATCCCTCGTTCGGCGCCGTGCTGGCTCATTTGCGTGAGCGTTCACAGGAGGCGGACGACCCCGCTTCCGTTTTGCCGCAACATGTTGCGGTGCCGGATTTTCGAGTCGGCGGTTCTCGGCTCTCCGGATCCGGCTATCTACCGGGCAAGACCGCGCCGTTTTCGTTGGGTGGCGATCCCGCTCGCGAAGGGTTTTCCGTACGTGATCTCGATCCTTACTCGGGCATCGATGTTTCGCGTCTCAATCGTCGTCGGAAGTTTTCGCAGGCGTTTGATCGCTTTGGCGGTCTCGGTAATGACAGCGCCGAAACTCCGGCGGATTCGGAACTCAAACGGGCCTTTGACTTGATCACTTCCAAGGAAGCCAAGCAGGCCTTCGAACTGGAAAGTGAACCCGAAGCGGTTCGCAAACGCTACGGCCTCAAGACGGTCGGGCAGTCGTGTTTGCTGGCCAGGCGGCTCGTCGAACGAGGTGTTCCGTTCGTCACCGTTAATCACCGAGGATGGGACACGCACGAGAATCTCTACACGCGTTTAAAGGAAGGTTACACGGGCGCGAAAGTCGATGTCGGGTTGGTACCGTCGTTGGACCTCGCACTTTCGGCGCTCGTGCAGGACTTGGCAGAACGTTCGCTGTTGGATGAGACCCTGATTGTGGTGATGGGCGAGTTCGGTCGGACGCCCAAGTTGAACACCCAGGGCGGACGCGATCATTGGCCACGTGTCTTTAGTTCACTCTTGGCCGGTGGCGGTGTTGCCGGTGGCCAGGTTGTCGGCAGCAGCGATGCCGTCGGCGAGCTGCCGGCAGATCATCCGGTGACGCCCTCAGACCTTGCGGCGACGATCTACCATCTACTCGGCATCGATCCGACGCAGGAACTCAAAACTCCCGATGGACGCCGAGAGCGAATTGCCCCCGCCGAAGCACGCGTCGTGCAAAAGCTGTTGGGCTGAGTCGATGACTTCGCGAAAGTCCATCGTTGCTTCGCTCGCATTCACGGCAGTGCTCTTTCTCGCGATCGCGCCGCGGGCAAGCGGCGAATCTCCCGTCACCGCCCTTGCGGTATCGCCCGATGGGTCGGTGGTTCTGTCCGGCTCACAAGCGGGCCTCCGCGTGCACGCGTTTCCTAGCTTGGAAGTCTCGCGCCGAATCAAAACTCAACTGGTCGAAATCTGCTCCGTTCGGTTTTCGCCTGACGGACGACGCGTCGCCATAGCGGGCGGCATCCCGGCGGAAGGCGGCATGGTTGAAATTCGATCCTGGCCTTCGTTGGAGTTGCAGCGTCGGATCGAAGCACACGCCGACACGATCCAAGCGATCTCCTGGCGTGATCGCGAGGTCTTTGCGACGGCCAGCTTGGACCGAACAAGCTTGCTGTGGGATCGCTCGAAAGAAAAGCCGATTCGCGAAATCATCGGTCACTCGAAAGGCCTCACGGCGGCAACTTTCTTGGGTAACGCTGGCCCACTGATGACGGGTTCGATCGACCAGAGTCTTCGCATTTGGGATGCTACGTCCGGACGTTTGATCCGAACGCTGAATAATCACACCGGACCCATTCACTCGATCGCAATCCGCCCGGCGACCGGGGAGGTCGGCGTATCAGTGCTGACCATGGTTGCGACCGTCGGCGAGGACCGAACGGTTCGTTTTTGGCAACCGACGATCGGCCGGCTGGTGCGATTCTGTCGTTTGAACGCGGTTCCGATGGATGCCGCCTGGTCGATCGACGGCTCACGACTCACCGTCGTTTGCGACGACGGATCCGTCCGCGTGATCAACCCCGAGATCGCCAAGGAAGAAAGGACCCTCGGAAGCCTGAAAGGCTGGGGCTACACGATTACAAGGCACCCGACGGAAGGCCAATTCATCGCCGGAGGACATGGCGGTGAGTTGAGGGTGTTTGAAGGGAAACCAACGCGTTTAAAACCCAGTTCAAGTAAGTAATTGACGTGGCTGCGACTTGTTGCGTGCTACGTTCGCCTTAGAAGCACGTTCTCTGAGTCTACTTTCACACGGTTCGGTCGGGCATGAGGTCTTTCCTTCAGCAGGTCAATTGGTCCTTCTTTGGGACCGCATTTATCTTCACTGGTCTCGGCATGTTCTTGGGAGACTGGATGAGCGGATACTCCGACCGAACCATCTTACTGACACGATCGGTTCTGATTCTGGTGGGTCAGTGCATTTTGACACCACCCTTCAAATCAAGATCAAGCAACTCACCTACCGACAGCGAAACGGCGACGGGGTAAATAAAGTTCGTTGGCCACCAAAATCCAAGATCGGAAATCGGAGTACTCAGCGACGCGTTAGCGGATTACGTGCATTCCTGAGTGTTGGTCACGTCAGTACTGTGCGGATTCGTAGGTCGGTGCTTGGCTCAACATAGAGCACTCGCATAGAGGACTTGCTTTGCCCAGAGCCGAAAGCCTGCTGGTCGCGTTCCAGACTGCCAGACAATAAGAGAAGCAGTGCGGCTATTCGTAGAAAATCCATGTGACGAAGCCTTCCGTTTGAGTCGAGTCATCCATCGGAAGGTCATCGTACGCAGAGCGTGGTCAATTTCCCAGGCAAGTTGCCTTGCTAGCAAATCACACCGACGGTCGTACCCGCGGATTTTGCATTAGCCCCGAACGGGGCGGCAGCACCCTGCCGGTGGGCTTGCCCCAATGCCATCTTTTTTCTCATCTTTTGGGGGGCGCGATACGAGAGCAGCCGCTTTGGTACAAAATTTGCGCCACTTGTCCGATTTGATCGAAAATCCAGTCAAATTGGCACCCCATGAACGACGCAAATTCCCTTGGAAATAGAAAGCAGAGTGAGTTCTCCGCTGCAAGAAAGCTGCTTGAAGAACTGCTCTCAGCCGATGAAATCGTCAAAGAACTTGAAAAGCAAAACTCGGCAAACGCAAAACAGGTTTACACCAACGCTGCAACCATTTTTGCATTGGTACTCCAGCGTCTTCAAGGAGGACTGACGCTCAAAGAAACCGTCAAGAAGATGATCGATCGTCATCGCGATATGCTTCGAAGCATATCGCGATGACGATCGATCATCTTCTTGACGGTTTCTTTGAGCGTCAGTCCTCCTTGAAGACGCTGGAGTACCAATGCAAAAATGGTTGCAGCGTTGGTGTAAACCTGTTTTGCGTTTGCCGAGTTTTGCTTTTCAAGTTCTTTGACGATTTCATCGGCTGAGAGCAGTTCTTCAAGCAGCTTTCTTGCAGCGGAGAACTCACTCTGCTTTCTATTTCCAAGGGAATTTGCGTCGTTCATGGGGTGCCAATTTGACTGGATTTTCGATCAAATCGGACAAGTGGCGCAAATTTTGTACCAAAGCGGCTGCTCTCGTATCGCGCCCCCCAAAAGATGAGAAAAAAGATGGCATTGGGGC
>JBCBOO010000070.1:0-24199 GCA_039821235.1 Planctomycetota bacterium | reverse complement strand
AGTCGCAGGGCCAAGGTCAAAGCAATCGGCAACGCCAACTGGATGAACTGGAACTCGATGACGAAGAAGATCGTTACGAGTTGCAGCAGGAGGCTTTGACCCCGAACGCCGAATCACCCGAAGCCGCCGAAGACCGTCAGGTTCTCAGTCGATTGAAGGAGCTGGCAAAGCGGACCGAGGACCTGACCGAAGAGCTGGCCGAATTACAAACGGCGCTCGAAAAAGCACAGACCGAAGAAGAGGAGGAGGAGATTCGCCGTCGATTAGAGCGTCTCCGTGAGCAACAGCAAGAACTGCTTCGAATGTCGGACGAACTGGAGTCTCGCATGCGTTCGCCCGAAAACAGCGATCGCATGAACGAACAAGCCGATCAACTGCAACAGTCACGCGAGGAACTGCGAAACGCAGCCGAAGCAACCGAGCGCAGCGATCCATCTGCCGCACTCGCGTCCGGTCGACGCGCCGAAGAGCAGTTGGAACAACTGGAAGAAGAGTTTCAAAACCGAACCGCCGGCGCGTTCAATGAAACGCTCAAAGACATGCAGCGCGAGGCCCGTGAGTTGGATGAAACGCAGGAACAACTCCGTCAAGCGATGAACCAGGAATCGGAAGCCAACTCGCCTGGCTTGCGAGGCGAGGAATCAACCGGAGCATCCTCGGAAGCGTTTGAGCAACAAGCGGAAAAGCTCGAGAAGTTGCTCGAACAAGTTCGGGAGACGATCGAGGACGCCGAAGAATCCGAGCCCTTGATGGCGGAAAAACTCTACGAGGGTTTTCGCGAGGCCTCCGAAGCACAAGCCGATCGCGAACTGAAGACCGCGGCGGAGTTGATTCGGCGAGGCTTTCTACCCCAAGCCGAACCATTCGAACAACGCGCCAGCGAGTCGATCGATAACCTTCGTGAACAAATTGACTCCGCCGCCGAATCCGTTCTCGGGGATTCCACCGAAGGTCTTCGGCGTGCCGCGAACCAGTTGCAACAGCTGCGCGATGCGGTGGACCGTGAAATCGATCAGGCAACCGACCGCGAATCCGATAGCGGTCCCGCATCTTCACAAAGTCGATCATCGGAAGGTGAGCAGCAACCCAACGGATCCTCGCAAGACCCATCGCAAAGGAACGGGCAGTCCGGCGATGGAGAGCAGCCAAACTCGGGTGAGCAGGGTAGCCCGGGTGAACAGGGTGAGCGAGGTGAGCGAGGTGAACAGGGTGAGCAACCGAGTCCGGGGGAACAATCTGGCGAAGGTCAGCAACCCGGGCAGGGTCAGCAACCCGGGCAGGGCCAAGAAGAGCCGACCGGAGAGTCACGGGACGGCCAGCCATCGGAACAGCAGGGCAGTTCTGGCGGGCAAGGCCAACAGAATGGCGAGCCTCAAGACGGCCAGCCTCAAAATGGCCAACAAGCTCGTCCGGGCCAGCAAGGTGGCTCCCAACCAGGCAGCGGCGAGAGGACTCGGCCGGGACTTCGCTCCGATTCGCCGCCCAACGATCAGCCAGGCCAACCGACGTCCGCCAACGCACAGGGTGGTTCGCGATTTGCATCCGATTCTCCCGAACAGTCGGGTGCGAGACTCGGTCCGTTGACAGGTGATTTTCGCGAATGGTCGGATCGCATGCGTGACGTCGAGGAGATGGTGAACGATCCCGAACTTCGCGGTCGAGCGGTGACGATCCGCGATCGCGTTCGCCAATTGCGGGCCGAGCAAAAGCGTCATGTTGGTGTGCCCAAGTGGGAACTCGTCGAAGACATGGTCGCCAAACCCTTGCAGGAACTTGAACGCGATGTGCGTGCGGAACTGCTCCGACGAACGGCGTCGAAAAACGAACTCGTTCCGATCGATCGCGATGCGGTTCCGGATGAGTTTGCCGACGCGGTGCAGCGTTATTACGAGAATCTCAGCCGACTACAACTTGATTCCGTCGGCGACGACATTCCCTCCAATTCACCTGGTCAATGATGTCGTTCGTCATACCGTTGCCACTCGCGGAGCTAGTGATCGGTTCACCTCAGTGGATCATTCCGGCGATCGGCATTGGAACCGTGCTCACGTTCCTGGTGCTTTGGGGTGATTCTCGCAGCCGTGCGGGTAGTGCTCGAACATCGGGCAGTGTGATCGCCATCGTGCTGAAGCTGGTCGGCATTGCATTACTGGCGGTTTGCCTTTTGGAACCCATGCGTCGTGCCCAGCGGCCACGTCCCCGCGCCAATTTGCTGCCGATCTTGGTCGATACCAGTGGCAGTATGGGATTGCGATTGGGACAGGAGACGGAATCATGGCGGGAACGAATCGACCAGGACTTAGCCGCCGATTCGGAGGCCATGGCGACGCTCTCGGAAACGTTTGAAACCAGGCTTTATGGTTTCGATCGCCGACTTTCTGCGGCAACGAGTGTGTCCGAGTTACCACGCGATGCGACCTCCTCCAGGCTGATCCCCAACCTCAAGGAGCTCCAGGAACGTCTCGGCGAAAGACCCGTCGCGGGCATCCTGCTGCTCAGCGACGGAAATCAATCCGGTATCCCGGAAACCGTCCAGGACATGAATTTTTCGGTGCCGGTGTTTCCCGTGGTCCCCTCGCGAGCGACCGGCTGGAACGATCTCCAAATTGATTCGGTTTCGATCCGTCAAACCAATTTCGAGATCGCACCGGTCACCGTCTCGGCCGCATTCTCGGTGACGGGAGAAATGGCTGGAAAGGCGATGGCGCGACTGGTGGAAACCGGGCGTGATGAAGTCGTGGCCGAAAAACCCATTGAGTTACTGAGTGGGAAAAGCCGATACAACGTCGCCTTCGAATTGCGCCCGCGAGATCCCGGCGTCAGTTTCTATCGTCTGGATGTCTTTCGAGAGGCCGACCGCGAAGCCTTCGATTCCATCGAAACATTGTCCAAGCAAGCGTCCTCGGAAACGACACTGATCAACAACACTCGCCTACTCGCAATTGACCGCCGAAGTGGTCCGTATCGAGTCCTGTACCTCGCCGGAAGGCCGAACTGGGAACACAAGTTCCTCAACCGTGCCGTGGCCGAGGATGCGGAAGTCGAATTGACGTCTCTGTTGCGAATGGCCAACAAGGAACCGAAGTTCAGTTTTAGAGACAAAGCCGTCTCGGGAACGAACCCGCTTTTTCAAGGCTTGGGCGACGACGCCGAGGAAACGGCCGAGCAGTACGACGAACCCGTGATGATTCGCCTGGGGGTGCGGCAATCGGAAGAGCTTTCGTCCGGCTTTCCAAACACGGCCGAAGAACTCTTTGAATACGACGCGCTCATTCTGGATGACATTGAGCCGACGTTTTTTACCCAGGATCAATTGAACCTGATTCGCCGTTTCGTTTCGGCACGCGGCGCGGGGCTGATGCTCTTGGGCGGACAAGAAACATTTCGCGGACGAACCTTTCGTGAATCCCCACTGGGTGAGCTTTCTCCGGTTTACCTGCCTCGAACCGTTACGGAACTCGAAGGTCCCTTTGAATTAACGCTCAGCCGTGAAGGAATGTTGCAGCCCTGGTTGCGATTGCGCAAAACAGTTGACGAGGAAACGCAACGTCAACGTTCGATGCCAAGCTTTACATCCGCGAACGCTTTCGGCGGACTAAAGCCGGGCGCCTATCCGCTCGCGTCCATTCGCAGCGTGGACGGTGAACAGCAGCCTGCCCTCGCGATGCAGCGTTACGGTGCCGGGAAGGTCGGTGCAGTCGCCATCGCTGACTTTTGGCGGTGGAGCACAAATGGCGGAATGGCTCGTCCGAACCAGGACGATGATGACCCCGCACAATTTTGGAGACAACTCACGCGGTGGCTCGTTTCCGATGTCCCCCGCCGTGCCGAACTCACGGTCGCCACGAGTGACCAAGACGTCCGTTTGCGCGTGATGGTTCGAGACGAGTCTTTCGTCGCGCTCGACAACGCCAAAGTCGAACTGACCATCGAGTCGCCCGGAGGTGATTCCATGACGCTAAATGCAAAGCCGTCCGATGAGGAAGCGGGAATGTACGAGGCGGTCTTCTATGGCGAAGAACCTGGCAGCTATTCCGTGACGGCGGAAGTTTCATCACCGGATGGCACTTTGATCGCAGCTCCGAAGTCCGGTTGGACGCGTCAAATCGCCGGTGCTGAATTCGATCAGCTCGGTATCAATCGATTGCTGCTGGAGTCGATCGCGCAGCGGAGCGGCGGTCGAATTTTGACCGAGTCGCAGATCGAATCGATCACGACGAAAATCGATTCCACGAAGGTCCCGGTAACCGAAGTTTGGTCGTATCCGCTTTGGCATCGTGGCTGGGTCATCTTGTTCGCGCTCGGTTGTTTTGCGAGCGAATGGGCGTTTCGCCGCTGGAGGGGAATGGCATGAATCAGAATTGGTGGATGCGAAGTCGGGCCGGTTTGCGAGTTTTCGGTTGGTGCTGTGTGCTTGTCATCGGCTTTTCGAACGTCGGTCATGCACAAGAGAAATCACCAGCCGAAACCGGTTCGGAAGGCCCCGCGGTCATTGAAGGCTCCGCGGTCATCGATGGGCTGGTGGTCGTCGGAGCGGGCGGCACCGAGGAGTACGCAAACACATTTCTGGAATGGGCGGACGATTGGCTCTCCGTTTCGAAAACGGCCGGACTGGAGTTCCGCAAAATTGGGCCGACGGAGACGGACTACGACACGCTGAAACAGCTTCTTGAGGAACAAGAGCAAACGGATTCGCCACGTCCGTTGTGGCTGATATTGATCGGCCACGGGACGTGGGATGGCAAAGTCGCGAACTTTAATTTGTCAGGGAAAGATGTCAGCGCGAAGACGCTTTCGTCTTGGTTGCGATGGGCGAAACGGCCGATCTGCATTGTGAACACCGCATCGTCAAGCGGGCCATTCATCAATCGCCTGTCGGGAAAAAATCGGGTGATCGTCACGGCGACCAAGAGCGGCAGCGAGCAAAACTTCGCTCGCTTTGGAGGCTACTTCGTCAAAGCGTTTCGTGATGCCAATGCCGACTTGGACCATGACGATGCCGTGAGTGTCCGCGAAGCTTTCATCAAAGCCACTGCGGAACTGAAGCGGTTTTATGAAACCGAATCTCGGATCATGACCGAGCACGCGCTGCTGGACGACAACGGAGATGAACGTGGCAGCGACGCAAGCCTCATCCGCGCACGGGCACTTCCCAAGGACCCGCTCACGTTGGACGGGCAACTCGCATCTCGTGTGACGATCGCGACCGGCGCTGAATCGATTCGTCTTTCGGACGAGGCGATGGCCAAACGGGATGACTTGGAAGCCCAATTGAGAGCGATTCAGCGAAACGGCTGGAGCGTCGAGCAGGTGCGAGAGAAAGCACTGCCGTTACTGAAAGAGCTGGCTAAGCTCTACCAGCAAGCCGAGTCGGATTCCAACTAGCAACGAACGACCAGACACTTGCAACATGTTTGACCTGCCAGCACGCGATCGCCGCTCTTTGCTCCACAGTGCGTTCCGATGCGGCATTGCGACGGCGGGAGCGGCCTCGCTTGCACGTCCGCTCTCCGCGCATCAGGTCGGCGACACCACAGAGCCGTCCAATCGCTCATCCGCCTCCAATTTCGCTCGCTCGAGTCGCGGAGTTGCGGCGTCCGTTCATCCGCTCGCTTCTCAAGCGGCGATCGATGCGATGCGTTCGGGTGGAAACGCCGTTGATGCCGCCGTCGCGGCATCGCTGATGCTCTCTGTGGTTGACGGCCATAATTCGGGACTCGGTGGTGGTTGCTTTATCATGTTGCGAACGCCATCCGGCAAGTGTATCGCGATCGACGGTCGCGAAACCGCGCCGGGCCTGGCAACACCAGATCGATTTACGCGTGACGGTCAGCCCGATCCGATGTCAACTCGCGTCGGCCCCAAGGCGGTCGGAACGCCCGGGCAAGTTGCCGCGTTGGATTCGCTGCTCAAGAACCACGGCCGACGTTCTTTCGCGCAGGCGATTGCCCCTGCGCAGCGTGTCGCCGAGGAAGGGTTCGTTCTGGAAGCGTACGGTTGCAAACGAATGGCCTCCGTGGCAGGGTTGTTGAAGGCCGACCCCGGCAGTCGGTCCGTTTACTTTGATTCCCGAGGACAGATTCTCCGGCCAGGCGACACGCTCAAACAGCCCGATTTGGCGGCCACCCTGAAACAACTCGCAACTCGTGGTGCAGATTGGTTTTATGAGGGCGACTTTGCCAAGCAGGTCGATGCTTGGATGCGTGCCAACGATGGCTTGCTCCGCCAGGAGGACTTTCGAAACTATCGCGTCCTCAACCGGCAGCCCATTCTTGCACGCTACCGTGACCACTCGATTTATCTGTTTCCCCCACCGAGCTCCGGTGGCGTTCACATCGCGCAAGCTCTTTCGATTTTGCAGTCTTACGATCTCACGCAACTCCACGATAAAACACCTGACGCGTTTTACCATTTGCTACTGGAGACCATGCGGTTGGTCATGGCCGACCGAGTCCGACATCTCGGAGATGCCGACTTTGTAGACGTTCCGCGCGGACTGTTGGATGAAGACTACTTGAGAGGGCGTGCATCAAATCTGTCATTGAAACAGGTGATGGAAGCCGTCGAACCCGGCCAGCCGAAAGACACCACGCCATGGCCCAAGTCGCCGGCGAAAATGCCGGATGCGGCCGAAAAGCACACGACGCATTTGACAACGGCAGATGCCGATGGGAATGTTGTCGCGATCACACAAACGATCAATACAACGTACGGTTCAAAGGTCATCGTTCCCGGGACCGGTGTCGTACTCAACAACGAAATGGATGATTTTTCCATCGGTGCAGGGATCGCGAATGCTTACGGGTTGATGGGCGGACAAGCCAATCGCATTCAGCCGGGCAAACGGCCGTTATCCAGCATGAGCCCTTCCATTGCGATCCAGGATGAGACGGGAGAAATCTTCTCGTGCGGTGCTGCCGGAGGCCCGCGAATCTTGACAACCGTGCTGCAGTTGTTGATCCGTCATATCGACTTGAAGCAGTCACCGGAGATGCTGCTTGCGGCACCGAGAGTTCACCACCAATGGCGTCCCGCAACCTCGTTTATGGAGGCGGGGCTTTCGGAGGAGACTCAGCAGACGCTCAAGGAACTCGGCCATCCGCTCAAAACTCTCACGTACAATTCCACCGCACAAGCCTTGCGGTGTGACGCCCAGCAATTGCAAGCTGCGTCCGACCCGCGTGTCCCCGGTGCCGCGCGTGGACTCTGAATCGCCTGCGGATTCGGAACCAATTCTGAAAAAGCGTCATAATCAACGGGATGCATGGGGCGCTGCGGCAATTCCTAAGTGACAGCCCACTCAAGCGTCCCGGCGAATTATTGCCCGTTGAATCCCCCCTCACCGCCGCCAATGTCCTCGTCAGTCAAACGGATTGGCTGCGGGAAATCGTGCAATCACGCGTCTCGGACCGAACGACAGCGGACGATGTGATGCAGGAAGTCGCGGTGGCGGCGGTGCGAAACAGGGAGCAGTTTGATTCCGTCGAAGACGTGAAGTCGTGGCTTTACCGAGTCTCCGTGCGGCAGGTCGCGTTGATCGAACGACGCGAAGGTCGGCAACGGCAACGGTTGAAACGACTGGGAGAAAGCCGGCCAAGTTCCATCAGCCCCGACTACCTGAGAGCGATGGAGGAAGATGAAACGTCTTGCCTGGAAGTGTCGCTCGCGCAGCTGCGTGATGACGACCGTCACTTGCTCTTGCAGTACTACCGAGATCGAAAACGCTGCCTCGAACTTGCCGAACAGTATGGCGTCGCGGAAAGCACAATTCAGTCAAGGTTACTCAGGGCACGACGTCGACTCCGGAAACTGATGCAACAACGAATCAATCAAGAGTGACTCAATGAACAACGTTTCAAGAACTATGGAAGATCGACTGGAGTTGCTCGCCTCCGACTGCCTCTCCGCCACCGAGGAGCAGGACTTGCTGAGAGAGCTGGAAACCGACTCGGAGCATTACCGCACGCTTGCCCTTCTTTTGCTGGAGGAGCGTCGTTGGGAACGATCGTTTGCGGCCTGCAATGGAACAGCAACGACTGCGTCAGCATCCGCCTTCCTTTTTCGTTCACGCCAAACGGTGCTGTTGTTCGCCTCGGCAGCGTGTTTGCTGGTGGCGTTCTTGGCGGGGCATTCTTGGCGATCCGACTTGAGTGACGATGACTCCTTTGCCGCGATGAACGCGTCAACCAATCGCACCGGCGAAACGCAGGCCGTCAGCGAGTTGTTTGATTCGGACGCGATCGACTCCACCGTTTTGGGCGTTGCGGAGTGGGAGAATCTTTTTGGTCCCCAAGCGTCACCGCTTTATGCCTTCGACCAAGTACCCGGCGAAAGCGAGTTGTCGGCGGATACGACCGCGGCACCTCCCGAACTTCCAAGCAGTGTCCTGCGAGACCTTCGGCGGGCGGGTTGGTCGATCGAACAGACGCAAACACTGGTCACCATTCGTCTGGTCGGTGGTCAGCGACTCTCGCTCCCGTTAACCGACTACCGCTACCGGTACATCGGTCGCGAAATCTACTAGTGGATCATTCCTAACAGGCTGGGAAACGAGTCGCACAAGCGTCTGTACAACTCGTGCACCTTGCTGAAACCAACAAGTGAGTCTGATATGAAACGACTTTATACCATGTTCTTTGTTTCGATTTTTGGTGGGATAACCTCCGCCCAAACGATCGGCACGGTTGAATATGCGCACCCTCGTTCGATGAAGTGTGCCGCCTGTCATCAGTCCGATGAGTCACCCAGCATCGAGACGCCAGATCAGGCAACACTACAAGTCGCCAACATCGTGTTATCAGATAGTCGCTACAGTTTTGCTTACCATCCGTTAAGCAATTCGATCAATCTGGGTCTGAATCAAGCGAGTGCTCTCGACTCGCGAAGCTACCGGCTGGAACTTCTTTCGGACCCGATTCTTCGTTCGCATCTTCGAATCAATCGCGAAGGCGGTGTCATCGTCAAAGGGAACGAGGTCGCATTGCTTGGTAACCAGGCTAGTTTCATCGCAGTTGTTTCTGAAAAGGAACCAGTGGATGCGGAGGTCATGGTCGGTGACGTCTTCTTGGCCGTTGAAGGAGACCCGATTACCGACCCGATGATGCTGCAGGTGAAAGCGGACGAGGATTCCGAAGCGATCTTGACCGTCGAGAGAATACGTGAAGGTCGACGGCAAATCGCAAGGATCTCCGCGAGTCACTTTGCGTCACCTCCGAAGCAGTATCAACTCGGTGTTTTGGTGGAACCGGCGAGCGACGCCCTCCTGACGCACTTGGGACTGAAAGACCAAGGGCTGCTGGTCACCGAAGTCGTCAAAGATTCTCCGGCCGCGAAAGCGAAACTGCAGGTCCATGACGTTCTCATCGAGATGGTAGATCACCCTTTGAAGGAGGTGAAAGACCTTCGTGAAGCGAACCAATCCAGTGGAGGCGATCAGGTCGCACTGTCGTTGATCCGAGCTGGGAAAATGATCACAGTGTCGGCACAACCGGAAGTGGTTCCAAACGAAAAACAGCCACTCCTGATATGCCCAGTCACAGGATCAAAATAGCCATCTGCTCGGCCAACTTTTTCGATCGAAATCGGACGTGATCGCTGCCGGTGATCGATGGATGTCGCCGCGATTGTTGGCGGGGAGTTGGATCGGCGGAGCGATCGACTACTTTGAGGTCTCTTCTTCGATGCACCAGAGGTGCTTGGCGGTTCTGAGATAGATTTGGCCTCCGGCGATGGCGGGGGTGGAATTGATCAGCTCGCCGAGGTCGTTTGAGGCGATTAGATCGTATTGATCTCCGGGACGAACGACGAACGTCGTTCCGGATTGGGTGGTGGCGTAGATTTGATCTCCGTCGGCCACGAGCGAACACCAACTGCCTCCGCGGCCTCGTGTGGTCTTGAGGCGTTCACGCCAAATGGACTCACCGTTTTCGAGGCTGGTGCAATCGAGAATCCCGTTCATGGTCACCCCGTAGACTTGACCGTTGACCACCACCGAACTTCCGATTCGCCCCGGATCCGGGCTTTGAGTCCAGAGTGCGTCCTCTTCATCGAGCTTGCCACTGCCACCCGGTTTGACCGCCAGTGCGAGCCCGCTTTGGAAAACAAGCGTTCCAGAACCGAACGTTGGTGAGATCAACACCTGTGCTCCAGTTCCCGCTCCCGACCAGAGAGTCTTTCCACTGACCGGATCGACCGCCCGAATCTCGCCCGGCATGGTCAGAATTAGCTCGTCCCTTCCCGCTTCGGAACGAACAACCATCGGCGTGGCCCAGCTGCCAAAGGGGTCCTTCAAGTCGGTTTCTTTGGGAAGTGGCGGCGCGTTAGGACCTTCGAGTGGATTGGGGGCATCGACGCGCGGCATGTCAATTTTCCAAAGCGTGGTGCCGTCTTTCACCGATAGGCCGGCATAAAACTGCTTGAGTCCAGGTCCAAACGTCACCACACAAATGTCTTGGTGAATGATGGGTGACGGGCCTCCACCATAGAGATGCTGGGGAATTCCGAATTGGCGTTCCCAAAGCAACGCTCCGTCCCGGTCCAAGCAAACGAGTCCGGCGGAGCCGAGGAAGGCGACGACGTGTTCTCCGTCAATCGCTGCCGTTGCGGCGCAGAGCGGATTGTTCGGGTGCGTCCACTCGTCGTTTTCACTTCGCCGCGCGTACCGCCAACGTTCTTTGCCCGTCGTTCGCTCCAAGCAAAGGACCAATCGATCTCGAGTCTCTGGATCGAACTGTGTGAGGATGACATCGTCACCCTGTACCGCGGGTGAGCTATTTCCGGGGCCGGGCAGGGGCGTCTTCCAGAGGATATTTTCACCGGATTCAGCAGACCATGTCACCGGCGCGTTGGCGACCTGATTGGGAGTTCGACCGGTTTGTGAGGCACCCCGCCACATGGGCCAGTCACCCGACCGCGAAACAGAGTGCCCAAGTGAAACAAGCAACAAAATGATGAAGAGGCGACTTGCCATTGATGACGATCTCTTTGACGCGAAACGTTGAGCAGTCCAGTGGTTGTTGACGTACCGCTACGCCACAAGTTTATCGAATGAAGTCCTCGATTCTTGCGCGCGATTTGTTCTTTTTCTCACTTGCAGACTTGATTCCGGCGGCAAGTCGGCTCGTTCCGAGCGAATTTTCTCGCGTCCACGCTACGTCGTGTATTCGCTATTGAAGCGAACGTAGTCGACTCCGAGATCGCTTGCCCAGTGCTCGGATTTTCCAGAGCCTTGTCCGACGGTCAGTTCGATGGGGATGATTTGCGATTCCTGCATGGCTTGGCTGACTTGTTTCGCATCAAAGTCTGTCGGCACACCGCCTCGATAGATTTCGACTCCCGCGAGTCGGAGGGAGGTTTGTTCGGGCACGACGGTGGCGCCGGCGTATCCGGCGGCGGATACGATGCGACCCCAATTCGGATCGCTGCCGGTCATGGCTGTTTTCACGAGTGGGCTCGCACCGATGGCTCGAGCGATTTGTTCGGCCGCTTCGTCTGAGGCGGCGCCATCAACTTTGACGTGCATCACATATTTTGCACCTTCGCCATCGGCAACCAGCTCGATCGCCAGTTTCAAACAAATCTGAGTGAGCCACTGCTCAAACTCGGCGGCTTCGGATTTGGAAAACTCGACTTGGCTTTTTCCGCTCGCCAACATCAAGAGCGTATCGTTGGTGCTGACGTGCCCGTCGACGCTGACACGATTGAACGATCGGTCGGCGATGCGGGTCAGCATGGCTTTGCACTCCGATGGCGAAAGCGTTGCGTCGGTCGTCACGCAGGCCAACATGGTCGCCATGTTGGGAGCGATCATGCCGGCGCCTTTTGCCATCGCGGCAACTCGCACCGGCTTGTCGGCAAAGGAACGCGTTTCAACGACCGCCTTTCTCTGGATATCCGTGGTCAGGATCGCATCGGCGGAATCATGGAAATCTTGAAGTTCCCGTCCGAGTTTGCCGGCGGCATTTTCGATACCCGATGTGACGCGATCCATGGGGAGGTGATGCCCAATGATCCCGGTGCTCATCACCAGGACATGATCTGCTTTGCAACCCATGGCGGTCGCGGTTTGATCGCACATCGCTTCCGTATCGCGCGTCCCTTGGTCTCCGGTGCAGGCATTTGCGTTCCCACTGTTGGTGACCACCGCGCGGATGCTGCTGGACGGCGTGCGGTCTCGACACCAGAGAACCGGGGCCGCGACAATTTGGTTTTGCGTGAAGACGCCGGCCGCTGAAACGGGGTCGTCGCACACAATTAGTGACAGGTCGGGTTTCCCGCTGGGCTTGATGCCGCAGGCGACGCCGGAAAAACGAAATCCAAGAGGGAGGTCTTCAGTTGTCATGGGAAAAAACAAGAGGAAAGAATCACCACCGAATCGAATGACAGTCGAATCGTTGAAATCGTGGAGGAGGGACACAGTCGCGGGGATCGTCCCAATGCTCGACCGAGTGTATCGTTTGACGAACTCGCACAATAGAACTAGTGGCGGTGACGTGGCCGGAAGTTCGCGTCGTCAGGAAAACTCCGTCGCTTCTCCTCGGAAACGTCCCTTGCGGATAGCCCTCAGCACAGTTTTGAGCCTTGAAGTCTGAATCGTCCCAAACCGATCCGTTCGACTCCGAGCCAAGGGGCGATGGGCACAGCGAGGTAGCTTCGGTCCCCGCAAGCTCCACGAGTGCTGCGTCGGGCAGCACCGCGTTCGGAAGAGAGGCGGAAAATGACGCCGAGCGAACTCCAAACGAGCGTCTTGGGCAAGCCGTCGTTGCCTGTCAGTCACTTTCAAAGTCGTATGGCAGCTTTCAAGCGCTCTCCGATTGCAGTTTGGAAGTCCGTGAGGGAGATGTCTTTGGCTTACTGGGCCCCAATGGCGCCGGCAAAACCACTCTGATCCGTTCTTTGCTGGGCTATCTCCAACTCACTGGAGGCAAGGCGGCGGTCTGTGGTCTTGATCCCAATGAGAACGCCGTCGGAGTTCGAGAGAACGTCGCCTACCTTCCCGGCGATGCGCGGCTACCGCGTCATTTGCGGGGGGAAGGCGTGTTGCGGTTCTTCGCGGAACTTCATCCGCTGGGGGATTACGAGCGAAGTCGAGAATTAGCCGAGCGATTGGAGCTGGATACCCGGCGACACGTCGGCATGATGTCGACTGGGATGCGGCAAAAACTTGCGCTCGCCGTTGTGCTCGCGCCCAAGACGCCGCTGCTGGTGCTGGACGAACCGACGGCAAACTTGGACCCTTCGGTGCGAGCGACGGTATTGAACCTTGTCGCAGAAGCACACCGCGACGGGCGCACGGTCATCCTCTCGTCGCATGTTTTGAGTGAAATTGAAGAGTCGTGCAACCGAGTCGCTTTCTTGAGGAAAGGCCGCCTGGCGAGAGAGTTGGAGATGGCCGACTTATTTCAGCGACATCGCATCTGGGCGGACGTCGACAACTTTGCAACTTCGTCCGCGGAGCTGGTTAGCCAGTTAAGCAAAGACGTTCCGGCGGAGTTCGCCGAACAGGTGCAGATCAGCGTCGTTTCCCAAGACACGGACAAGTCGGGTGGTGTGAGTTCGATTCGTTTGGACACCGCGGGGGATCTTGCGCCAATGTTGACGTGGCTTTCCACCCTGAGCCTCCAGAGGATGCGGGTGGAGCCGTTGGGCTTGAGAGCCATTTACGATGCCGTTCATCACCAAGAGGTGGATGATCCACGAAATGCGGATGACTCTCCAAGGAAAACGGGCACCGAATGATCCACCACACGTTGGTTCGAAGTTATCTGAAACAAGGCTTCCTGCTGCTGGCATCTTTGTCGGTCACCTTGTTCGCGTTTGCCTGGGTGCGTGTCTGGGTCGTGAGTCTGCTCGATATGGGGCAGTTTCAAACGATCTTGGAACAGTTTCGAGAGTTCGAGAAATTCGCGCCCATTAGTTTCGATGCGTTGTTTACCTATCAAGGCCGCGTCGGCATGACTTACGACGAGCCCATTGTGATTCTGTGCACCGTGGTTTGGTGCGTCGCCCGAGGCAGTGATGTCGTGAGCGGCGAAGTGGGCCGGGGCACGATGGAGATGTTGCTGTCTCAGCCCATCAGCCGAACCAAGTTGATGCTGTCGCATGCGGCCGTTGCGATTGGCGGCTTGATTTGTCTGAGCTTGATGGTTTGGGGCGGGATTGCCGCCGGCGTTGCCGCAACAACGGTTGATGAGACGTTGCCACCTCCTGCGGTGGAGGTGCCATTGTTTGACTGGAGCATTCCACTGCAATTCGGAGAGCCCATCACGGAATCGTTCCCGCTCTCCGAACGCGTCGATGCAAGCGTCTTTGGCGCTGCCACGTTCAGCCTGTTCGCGTTCGGTTTCTTTCTACTGGGGCTTTCCGTGCTCTTTAGTAGCTTTGATCGCTATCGCTGGCGAACGGTCGGGATGGTCATGAGCGTCTACGTGATTCAGCTGGTGATGTTCGGTCTTGGGAAAGCGGCCGAGTCACTTGACTGGTTGATCGGACTGACGTTTTTCAACTGCTACCGGCCGCAGAAATTGACACAGCTGGTTTCCGACAGCGGAGCGACGTCGCCGTGGAGCCTGACGCAAACGATGGAAGAATCCTGGATGGCGCCGTTTTGGTACCCGCTGATCCTGATTGCGTCCGGCATCGCCTTTTATGCAATCGCAATTCGAAGATTCAATCGCCGTGATCTACCGGCACCGCTGTAGGCAGCGGGGATTACGAGTCGGCTTCTGCGGGAAATCAACTCACAGTGCTTGGTTCCGCACCGCTAGATGCATGTAGTGCCGCACGGCGAATCACTAGCATTGCCGGTTCGGGACGTCGCGCGGCTGACCGAGACTTGACGCTCCTCGGCAGCTTACTCGCCAGTGGTCGTCCACACGGGGGCCGGTTCGATTTGGTCGGCAACGGGTGTGCCCTGGTCTTTACGTCCGCTGCCTTCCAGTCGACTGACCAACTCCACTTCCATGTCTTCCTCCACGGTAATCTGGCACGATAGACGGACCCCGGCGTCGCTGACTTCGCGAACCCGCAGTGTCTCCTTTTCCGCTTCGGTCATTTTGTCCGGTTCGCCGCTCAAAAATTTCACGCGGCAGGTCGTGCATTTTGAGACTCCACCACAAGCATGCAATTGATCCGTTCCGGCATCTTCGACGAGCGCTTTTGTCAGGCGTTTGCCGGGCTCAACTTCGAAAGTTCCGATTCCTTGGACAGTCAGTTTGGGCATGGAGTTCGAACTCAAAAAAGGGATGAAGATTGCGTGGACAAGCCGATCCGCAGTGACTGGCGATTCGCAAGTCACCTCGGCCAGGGTAAGATAGCGGGTTGGTAAGGAACTCGGGACGACAGGAAGAATTTAAAGCCCTATGGATTTGATCACGGAGAACCTGCCATCCGCTTTTGGCCTGCTTCTTGGGGAAGCGGTCTCGCGGTTGGTCGATGACCATGATGAGTCGCTTGATAAACGAGCCGCGATGCTTCGCGTTGAAACGCCTAAATTCACTCAAGGTGATGGGCGGCTGTCGTTTGAATTTCGCATGCGACCGAACCGGCAGTCACCCTATTTGGTGACCGTTCAGATCGCTCCGGAAGACACCGGCGAAGCCATTCGGGATGTCTACGATCTCTCGCTGATCGCCGAACCTCAATGCCAATGCGATGTTTTTGAGCGGTCCAAGCAGATGATGGACGGGGCGGGCCGTTGCAGTTGCACGCTGGCCGTCTCTTGGTGGTTGCACGAGCAATTCGCGCGTCGCAACAGCGAGCAGGTGATGCTGTTTCTGAGCGAGCTGAAAACGGACACCGTCGCGGCCGGTCGCGAAATGGTGGGCAGCATTCTGAAGCTCAGCGAAGAAGCCCTGACCGACCAAAATAACGATAGCAAACGGTTGCAGTGGCGCGTCTCGCTGCTGGACAACCAAGTTTTCGCGCCCCTGAGCGTGGAGCCCTTCCTGCAAAAACTGAAACGCAACTCCAAGGGCTGGTCGAAAGGTCGTCGGTCAAACGCCTTCGAGCTACTTCGCAGCAACCAATGCGAACCGATCGACAGCCAAGTCGCCTCCCTGATCACGCAGATCGGGTCCGATCTCAACCGAGACCATTTTCATCTGTTCCAAGCCGTCGACTTGCTGGTCGGACACCCAAACGTGGCCTGGGACGATGAAGACGCGACCCCGGTGCATGTCTCCCGTGGTGAAATCGCCATCACACTCGAGCCGGCGGAAATCGACTCACTCGAAGACGATGATCGATCGGGTACTTTGGAAGTCGAGCGGGAATCGGATCCCAACAAACGGCGAACGGTTTACCGAATCGGCCTGTCCGTTCCCGGTATCGATATCAATATCTCCGAATGCGAACTTGTACTCGGCAGCCTGCACCCGGCACAGCCGGTTGTCCTCATCGCCGAAACGAAAGGAGATCGCTTGATCATCTCGCGACTGCGTGATCGAAGGGCGACACGGCTGATTAGTTTTCTTTTGCGCAGCGAGCTTAATGAAGTCTTGATCGACGAAGAGACGGCGCATCAGCTGACGATGAAAATCGGCGATGTCGGGTCATTGGTGCGAATTCAATTGCCCGATCAACTTGCCGGTCCGGTTGAAGAAGTCCGCGCCGAGTTGGTGGTTGAACTCCGTCCTCGTGGCGGGGCCGGGATGTTTGTTCGGCTATCGATGTTTGACGAGCGGCTGCAGCAAATGATCCGTCCCGGCGAAGAACCCGCAACGGTTCCGGCGATCTCGGACGAGGGCCCATTGAGACTGAGTCGTGATTTGGCCGATGAGCGACGCCGCGCTTCGGAAGTCATCCGGCGATTCGACATGGATCAGCTTGCTCCCGAAGATCCGTACTGCTGGATCGCACAAAGCGATGAACAGGCGTTGGATCTTTTGGCCCGACTCTATGATGCTCGCGAGGACGCCCCCCGAATCATCTGGCCCGAAGGGGAGACGTTTCGCGTTCGCGGAGAAATTACGCCGTCGGCGCTTCGGGTGCAAATCGATGATTCCAAAGACTGGTTCGGGCTCTCGGGGACCATCACGATCGGCGGCAAAGACGTTGAATTGGCGGATTTGCTGGGAGCGGTCACACAGCGACGCGCATTGGTACGCGTCGGCGACAATGAATTCGCCAAGATCAGCGAGTCATTTCGTAAACGTCTGGAGCAACTCGGTGACACCTTGGTCGCCGATCGCGACACCCTCAAGGTCGCCGACGCAGCCGTCCCCATCGTGCAAGACCTACTCGGTTCCGATGTGACGCTCGACGCGGCGGATCGCTGGAACGCGACCATCGAAAACTTGGAGTCGTTGACGACGTATCAACCCGAGAAACCCGACACGTTGGATGTCACGTTTCGCGATTACCAGCTGGACGGATACCGTTGGCTGGCTCGGCTGAGTCGCTGGGGAGTGGGCGGAATCCTCGCGGACGACATGGGACTCGGGAAAACGGTTCAAGCCCTTGGTGCTCTGGTCGACCGAGGTGCGGGAGGTCCCGCGTTGGTTATCGCGCCGACGAGTGTGGGTGACAACTGGGTTCGCGAGACTCAGCGGTTCGCCAATACGCTTCAGCCATTGCTTTATCGCGAATCCAATCGGCAAGAGCTGATCGAGTCGGCTGGGCCGAATGATGTCGTGATCGTCAGTTACCAGCTCGTTCAGCGGGATGCTAAACGATTTGCGTCGCGAACGTGGAATACATTGGTTTTGGACGAAGCTCAGTTCATCAAGAACGCGCAAACCAAGACGTCTCGCGCGATCCGAAATTTAGATGCCGGTTGGCGGATTGCTCTCTCGGGAACGCCACTTGAAAACCACCTCGGGGAACTCTGGAGTTTGATGCGGACTATCAGTCCAGGGCTGTTGGGGTCGTGGGATCGGTTTCGAACCCGATTCGCCGATCCGATCGAACGCCACAAAGATGCCGAGCGACGGATTTCGCTTTCGCGTCTCGTAAGGCCGTTTATCCTTCGCCGAACAAAAGAGAACGTGCTGAAGGAACTGCCGCCGCGTACCGAAATCACTTTGCAAGCGCATTTGAGCGAAGAAGAACGCGAACGCTACGACGATGCTCGCGTTGCCGCGCTTGCAGAGCTATCCGGCGGTGGGAATGAAAAGCCCGGTGAGCATCGAATGAGGACGCTCGCTTGGTTGACCAAACTGCGTCAGCTCGCCTGTCACCCCAAGCTGGTCGATCGAATGTGGGACCGCGGCAGTGCGAAGCTGCAGCTGCTCAGTTCGCTGATCGACGAGCTGCGTGACGGAGAACACCGAGCGCTTCTTTTCAGCCAATTCGTCAAGCACCTTGGTTTGATCCGCGAATTGTTGGATCAACGCGGTATTCGTTATCAGTACCTCGATGGCTCGACGCCGGCCAAGGAACGTCAGCGACGTGTCGATGCGTTCCAAGAAGGGGATGGGGAATTATTCCTGATCTCCTTGAAGGCGGGTGGGACGGGGTTGAATTTGACAGCCGCGGATTACGTCATCCACTTGGATCCTTGGTGGAACCCCGCGGTCGAGGATCAAGCAACCGACCGTGCTCACCGGATCGGACAGGAACGTCCGGTCACGGTCTATCGTTTGGTCGCGGCGGGTACAATTGAAGAGCAGATCCTGGAAATGCACGCCGACAAACGAGAACTCGTTGCGGGCGTGCTGGATGGAACCGATCGTGCAGCAAAGATGGACACCGAGGATTTGATCCAACTAATCAAGTCGGGTGATCGATAGACCAGCGAACCCTTTGGAGGCGACTCGTCATGTACATCGTTTTTGCCGAGAAGCCGTTGTTGCTGGCGGTCATGATCGCAACGTTCACCTGTGCCCTGATCTATGGATGGATGCAGACGGGAAATCGCAAAGTGGGGCTGGCCGCGATCGCGACGCTGTTGCTCATCCCCGGCGCGTTCTTACTCGCCGATGCGTTGGTGACTGATCGGGAACGAATCCTGGAGGCGATCAATCGAACAGTCGTTGCCGTGGAAGCGAATGACCACGCCACCGCCGTCGAGGTGATCGGCGACCCGGCGACGAAGGCGAGGGCTTTGACGGAGCTGCCAAGATTCAAATTCGAGCGGGCTCGGGCGAGAAACATTCAAATCAAGATGGTCCCCGGGAGCGATCCCCCAGAAGCCACCGTGGATTTGGACGCTTCGGTGACCGCAAGCCTCGCCCGTGGCGGGATGACCAGCCAGCGTGTCCCGCGAAGGATCTTTCTAACCTTTCAAAAGCAAGGCGATGATGACTGGAAAGTCATCGACTACTCGCACGAGAATCTCATCGGTGGCCCCGACGCGTACTCGAATCTCTAATGCGTTGCCAACGTTGCATTTCGTGATTGTGCCGCACGGCGCTAGCTGCATTTGATTTCATATCCGGAAGTGTAACGGGCTGTTGATTTAGCAACCCGCAGCGTCAGCGAGGGATAGAAACGATCCGCTGTCCAGTGTTCGGCGGAATGCAAAACGCCGCGCGGCGACCGCGGTTTCCAATTGTGAAAACCAGGCGATCACCGGCGGCGATGAGGCTGCTTTGGGATCCCTTTAGAGATTGACTTGGATCAGTCGTTCCCATTCGCGGAGATGGTCTTCATTGATCCATCCGTGAAAGAAATTCCAGACGCGGTACTGGACCAACACGTCGCCTCCAGAACCACCGTTGTTGTAGTCCGCGGCTCCATCATAGCGCCCCGAATCCAAGTAGTCGTTGCCGGCTTGACCATAGAGATGATCGTTCCCTGATTCTCCATAAAGGTGATCAGAGTCATTGCCGCCTTCTAGGCGGTCGTTACCTGCACCGCCATAGAGGTGATCGTTGCCGGAATCACCCTTGAGATGATCGTTCCCCCAGTCACCGTACATCCGGTCGTGACCGCCGGCTCCGATGATGAGGTTGTTCCAAATGTCACCGGACAGATGGTCGGAGTAGTGGGAGCCCGTTAGGTTTTCGAATCCATAAATCCGATCGGATCCTGCACCTCCACTGGCTGTCTGGTTTTTCAGGTTAGCGGTGACTCCCGAGGTCGCGTCCAAGTACTCGACGGTATCGATTCCGCCGTCTCCGTAGAGATGGTCATTGCCTGATCCGCCGCGAATGCGATCGTTGCCCCAACCACCATGGATCCGGTCATTGCCCGCATCGCCTTGGAGATAATCGTTCCCTCCGGTGGCGGCAACGGCTGCTTCTCCGTAAAGGATGTCGTCACCGTTTCCTCCGTAGGCTTGATCGTGGCCATCACCGCCATAGAGCTTGTCGTTGTGGTCACCACCATAAAGCTTGTCGTCCCCGAAATCGCCGAACAGCTCGTCGTGACCTGAGTCACCCCAAAGCGAGTCGTGATCGCCATCGCCGAACAGCTTGTCGTTCCCGCTACCTCCTTTCAATGTATCGTTGCCGTAACCACCAAAGAGTTCGTCGACATCGGCTTCACCATAGATCGTGTCGTTGTGGTCACCGCCGTAGAGTCGGTCGTTTCCACTTCCGCCGCGGATCGTATCGTGTCCGGATTGTCCGTCGACATAATCGTTTCCGGATTCGGCACGGATGTCGTCGTTTCCAGAACCAGTCGTTGTTCCGTCCGCCGTAGATAAGGTCGTTTCCATTCTGTCCGTGAATGGAATCGTCTCCATTTCCGCCGTACAGCGTGTCGCTACCCGATCCTCCCTCCAGTCGATCGTTGCCGTTGTTTCCATCCAAGAAATCGTTGTCGCTTCCTCCGTAGAGCGTGTCGTCATCATTGTCGCCATGGAGTCGGTCCCGTCGGGAGCCTCCAAACAAAGTGTCGTTTCCATCCCCGCCACGATACTGAATATCATGCGTGTGACTGGACGCCGTGATGGTGTCGTTACCCTGTCCGCCATCAATTTTGGACGGGCGAACACCGACGAATGTCACATGGTAGAAATTGAGCGAGTTGGGAGCGTTGTTCCCCAAGATCGCTCGTCCACGGGCATCCCATTGTTCCAGACTTCGGCTGCCTGAGAAAAAGTTGATTGTCACATCACGAGCCGAGGAAACGTTGTAGACCTTGTCTGTACCACTGCCTCCGATCAGTGTGTCGTACTCTGCTTCACGTTGATAGATCTCGAGGGTATCGGACCCTGCGCCTCCGTTGACGTCATCACGACCGTTGCCACCGCGAAGGGTATCGTTCCAATTTCCTCCCCGGAGCGTGTCATCGCCGTCCTCGCCGTAAAGTCGATCGTTGCCCTGCCCGGCGTCGTGAGCGATCGAGCCGAAATCACCATGTAGAAAGTCGTTTCCACTTCCACCGTACAACGAGTCGTCGCCGTTACCGCCCCAGAGCGAGTCGTTTCCGGCGCCGCCTCGCAGTGTATCGCGATCGTTGTGGCCGTGAAGTTCGTCTTCGCCGTTTCCACCATCCAAGTAGTCATTGCCGGCACGACCTTGAAGGGTATCGTTCCCGTCGTCTCCGAAGAGGGAGTCGCTTGAGGTTCCGCCGTCAAGGAAGTCTTCGCCGGAACCGCCTCGCAAGGTGTCGTAACCTTGTCCCCCACGGAGCTCATCATTTCCGGCGTCTCCATAGAGGCTGTCATGGCCATAGCCAACGTCTCCCTCGTGGTCACCGTGTAGGTTGTCTTCGTTGTTTCCGCCATGCAGCGTGTCGTTTCCGTCACCGCCACGCAGCGTGTCGTTTCCGTCTTCACCTCGCAGTGTGTCGTTTCCGTTTCCGCCAAAGAGCGTGTCATCGCCAGCGTTGCCGGTGATGATGTCACGGCCATCGAAGAGATCTCCGGTTCCGGCAAACGATTTGGCATCCCCATGAATGAAGTCACCACCGGAGCCGCCTTCGATCGTATCGTTCCCCGCTCCACCCCATATCGTATCGTGCCCTCCGCCTCCGTAGAGCCGATCGTTACCTTCGCCTCCGTAGATCGTGTCATTTCCATCCTTGGAGGCCGAGACGGTATCGTCGCCGTAGATCACATCGTCGCCACCGCCGCCACGAACGATGTCGTGCCCGGCACCTCCATAAAGCGTGTCGCTCAAAGGGCTGCCGTTGAGTTCATCGTTGTCGGCACCACCACGCAAGATCACGTTTGCCGAGCCCCGGTTGGTAAGCTGGTCCGCACCCACACCCCCGTCAATTTGAATCGGAATCGAAATCCCAGTGCCGATCGTTGCGATGTCGTTTCCAAGCCCCAGATCCGCATCAAGCGAAGTGACGTTGTGAAAGTCTTGAACGGCATTGACGGAATCGACGGCAGAGTTCGATGTCAAAGAGACTCGAATCGACTCGCCACCTCCCGGAGAAGCTCCGAGGGATTCGATGCGAATGTTCTCGTCAACGACGTTGTCACGTCCCACACGACTGGCGCCCGTGTTTTGACGCAGCGTCTGTGTTGAACCGACATGGAGTGACACATGACCTTGCTCATCTTGGATTCCTAGGATGGCCGGTGCGGGCGCCGTTCCGGTGACAATTTGTTCGTCATCAGCTTGGTAGAAATCGAAATTGGCAATCACGCCCGACGCAAGCGTTTGTCGGAAGTCGAACAGTTGTTCTTCAGCGGCAGAAACGTCCAAGAAAATTTCTAATTCGCCGGTCAAATTTCCGGTCAGATTGAACAAGCCCATTGGATCCGCTGTCGCGATGGCTTCAAACTCGGACAATCGTACCTTTCCGTCGTAAGTCCAGTTCGATGAATCGGCGGGATACTCGGGTTCATCGACATGCTGCCATGCATGAATCGGCAGTGGATCGGGAAGGTCATTGAGATCTAACAGGAGCGATCCCGTCAGATTCGCCGACAAACCAACTTCGGCACCCACCGACTCAGCATCGTGTCCCAAGGCGGCTTCCGCGACCAAACCTAGTGAAAGCCAAGCTTCGGCCTGATCGATGTCTTCGCCGGATTCGAGTTGAACGTTCTGCCCATCGATCGCTGCGGACGTGTGGTCGTCGGCGTAGAATCCGTCGGCGAGCAATCCACTGTATCGATTGAAGCTTGCTTCAAGAGCCTGCTCCGATGCAAAGTCAGCCATTTGCGTCATTCGCGCCACGCCCATGGCGTCATAGCCGACGCCCAAGTTGACTCCGGCACCGAGTTCAACTCCCAAGGTGGCCGTCCCCAGTCCAGCCAGGATTGGAAACTCTCGAGTGATCTCTTTGCCGATTGAGAACTGGAACCCGGCTTGAAACAAGTCAAACGTTCCGTCTCCCACCAGCATTCCCATCATCACATCGGGATCCGTCAGAAACGGAAAGTCAAAACTGCCTTCAAATTCCGTAAAGAAACGCTCGGACTCTTCACTGTCTTGGTTGGCATTGTCCACGGGCGCATCTTGATCGTACTCGCCGTCACGCACCTTCTGTTTCAGTTCCTCGTCGGCAGTATTTTGAGTCGTCTCCGAATCGTCATCGTCGCTCGGTTGTTCCGCGTTTAAATCACGAGAGTATTCGATGGAAAACGAACCGAGGTCACGTGCCAATCCGGCCACATCGCCGGGTGCATCGTACTCCAGAACTTTCCGTATCATTTCCAGTGTGTCCGAAGTCGTTCTCACCTGCTGCTGGAAGACCGCATCACCTTCAATGAACGCGTAGGCTTCCGCGAGATCCATCGCCGAAAGGGGTTCGCCCACAATGTCACTGACCACGGGCAGCGGGTCGGTCAAACCGCTGACCACCGGTTTGATCGGCTGCAGGGCCTCTTGAATCCCGGCAATCGTCGGGTTGATAAAATCGTTGAACAGAACACCGAGGTCCAACTGGACGTTCTGGTAGGAGATCTCGGGATCGGAGTCCAACAATGATGTCTGATGACCGTTGCCATCGATCAGCTCAGTGTCCACCCGGTCCATGTCATACGTCACACTGACGCCTGCATCCACGTTGAGATTGAAGGGTGAGGTATCGGCCGATGTTGTGGGCAGAAAACTCCCGGAGGCGTTCAGTTGCACCAGTCCCGAACCGGTCATTCTCCCTTCGAGATCGATCGCGTGCAGCTCACTTCCGGCAAGGGTTCCGTCACCGTCTATGTCGTTGAAACCGATTTCGTATTCGCCTTGAAAACTTGCGACATCACCGGCGGAAAATTCCGCGACGAAGACACCCATCCGACCCAATCCGCTGGTAAATTCTTCATCGACACTGGATGTGATCTGAATCCGTCCCGGTTGATCGGTTCCAAGGAAGAACTCACCTTCCAAACCCGATCCTGTCACGCCAAACTGCAAGG
>JBCBOO010000006.1:0-63529 GCA_039821235.1 Planctomycetota bacterium | reverse complement strand
AAGAACGGTTATGCGTTGCTGTCTTGAGGTGACATGACCTTGACATGTGAGGCGATCACTTCTTCCACATCAGCAACGCTACATAGAACAGTTAGATTTGCAGGAAGGAGCACTTCGGGACATAGCCGGACTCCTTCGTTAGATCACCCCAAGACAGCAACGCATAACCGTTCTTCGTGAGCTATGTCCCCTGGCATCGAGCTGCCTGCGATGTAGCCGCTGGAGATTTCGTGTCACACATCCAGACCGACGGATTTCCAGCCCCCGTTACCATCAGTGATGTTGGAGGCTTGTTCGATTCCCTTTCGCGACCGTTGGCTTCGAAGCTAGAAGTTGATTTCGCCATACTGAAAGACAACCGCAGTGGCTGAATCCGTGGTCGCATCGACTTCACCCGTCTGGAAAAGCGTACGGAAGGTGCCCGACGCGTTCGAGTAAATTCCAGTGCCACCGACGACGGTGAATTGCCCATCGCCTCGAAAGACCACCTTGCCGTCTTCAACGAAGTCCAGGTCAAACGTTGCCGTCCAAGTGCAAAAGACTGCCCCGCGACGTGTGTTGATGATGTGAAGACTGCTACCTGTAAGCGGGTTCGGCCCTTGAATTCCGTCGAATGTGATTCCAGTGGCGGTCGGTGTGGGAGGCGTACTGGGTGAGATGGCTCCCGACTGGAAAACTCCACCTAAGGAACCAATTCCGAAGCCGAGATACGGCGAATCTGCTCCCTGGAAAAGCAGCGCCTCTTGAATATTGTTAAATTGGGCAGCACCGACCGTGAAGAAGTTCTTTGCAACGGCCTTCCCTTCACAGCAAAAGAACACCAAAGAAACGGCCACAATTTGCAATAGAGTTCGCATTGCTCTTTCCCTCAATTTCTGTGATACAAAAAACGCAAGTCGCCCCTCGCTTGGGGAGAGCTCGAACCGTAAGCGTTTTTGCACAGCAATGCAAGCAATTGCTTCCTCCCTAACCATATCTTTATCGTTCCCTGGCCATGCTCTGTGGAGATCGACCGACTATGCCCGGTGCTCGTTTCTTCTTCGGCGAAGGGCGAGCCCCAACAAGCAAGCAGTGAGCATTACAGAGGAGACCGGCTCAGGTATCGCAGAAACGCTTGCTGTGAACGAAGTGTCATTGAAGTTGAAGACGAGGCCGTCAATTGTTGTCCCATCGGTCAGTTGGGTGTCGAAACCACCAAAGCCTCCAGAGCTTAGGTTTCCGCCAACAATGGTGGGAAGGTCCGACATTCCATCCCAATCACGAAGTTGACCGTCGTATCCGAATACGCCGCTTTGACCCGCATTGGACGCATTCGCGTTGTAAAGCAGGAAGCCGTCTCGGCTCCGGTCTTCGAACGGACCTGTCAGCACCGGTTGGAGCTCGAAGAATAGTTGGTTGCTCGCCATTGCATCGACGATACCCAATGCACTGGATGTCACAAAGTAATCGAGACTTTCGAAGAGGTCTCCGTCGTCGGGACCGCCGCCAATGAGACGACTTGACGTGTCCAATGTAAACCGGAATTCGATGTCAATCTGTGTTGCGTCAGCCCCGTTCACTCGGGCGAAGACAGATGGATCAGAAATGATCACATCGACAAGCTCTGCCTTCGAGTGGGCGGTCATAAAGATGAGGAAACATACGGTTTGACTGATTCTCTTCAGTGTCATGTCGGACCTGTGTTCTCGAATTGCCGATTTACAATCGGATTCATGCTAATCAAATTCATGCCCGACTCAACCTGGAGGATCGACTGGAGCAAGGGTGCTCCAGGTATGCTTCCGTCGCAGGCTGGGTTGATCGCGTGGAAGCGAGTCGCAGTCACCAAACGCAGCGGCGATTTCGAGTGAAACGGATCGTAAGAGAATTGCTGCCGGTCCCTGCGTACAGAGTGGTTCAAACTCCACTTCTGCAAATCCCGCTCATTCGACAGGCCGGCCATGCTATGTCCCCAGGCATCCGGGCTATGTCCCCAGCCTTGCGTGTCGGCATGCCGCCCGCGTGTTTCCCCCGGCATGCCGGCAGGGCTATGTCCCCCAGCATGTTCCCGGCATGCCTATGTCCCCAGCATGTTTCGCGATGACATGCGAGTTGATGGCTTTGTTCAAACGTGACTTACAGCGCCGGTGGTCGCGGAGCTCCCAAGATCACGCTCGCATTGAGCATTTCTTCCTCGAGGCGACGTTTGCGTTCTTGAAACTCTTCTTCGCTTTCGAGCTCGGACTTGGGCTTTGGCAGCTCACCGTCTTTCGGGTCTTCGGTTTCAAACGCCGACTCGTCGAACTGATCGCGGAATCGGTCCGCAGCCTTCTGCGAATCGACTTCTTCCTTCGGCGTCAAACGAGCCGACTGCGCACCCGCGGGGCTGACGAGGCTGCCGACGCGGCCGTTGTTTCGAACCGTCCGCTCCCATGCTCCGCCGTAGGCCGGGTAGGCCGCGTCTTCGACGTCACAGCAGATGCGACAACCAGAGCACGTGAGGACCAGCAAGACCGTCAGAGAAATTGCCAATCGGGTTCCGCGTCGGAGGGAGGAAAACGCGTTCATTGGAGCGGTCAACCGGCATGAATGGAGTCGTCGTAGCATCCACAAACACTGTGGCTACCTCGGTTATCGACTTTTCGGCTTGGTCTGGTTAGGCAAACTGCGCAGAAATTGCGGGCTTGTCCGGTTTTCTGGAGAAAAGGACTTGGCTACGCGGTGCCCCGCTCAAGATGCGCACCGCTACGCCGCGACCCGTTGTGGAGCAGTTTCTCGGGTACTGCGGACGAGCACGAACGGGATCACACGTCGGATCTTACGAAAGACATTTGGTCGAGGTCCGAACGTACCGATCCCCAAAACAAGATCCGGTGTGATCGCCCGAAGTTCCCCACGCAACCAACGAATCGCTCCCCAGTTTCGATGCCGGTAGTCGAGAATGAATGCGAAACCCGGAATGATTTTGGAGTGATCGATGTAGGTATCCATCAACAACTCGCGACGGTAATCCTGAGCGTCGCCGAACGTGTTGTATCCGGAACCCGTTGTTTCGGATTCGGGCTGGAAACCCTTGCCCAGCCAAGGCCCCTTCATTCCGAATAGAAGTTTCGTCATCACCGCTCCCATGCCGCGCCCTTGATCGAGCAGTCGGGCATCAAAGTCGCCTTGGATGTCGCCGATCGATGGCTCGGGCAGCGACCAGTACTTTTGCTTGATCGTCATTCGATCGGCAACCATTAATTGCTGCAATTCCGCTTGTTCGTTCGGCGAAAGCTGTTGTCCGATCATGGTCATCGTTATGGGGAGCACGGCGGTGGTGGGGCGGCATTGCGTGCATAGCGAATCGAATCGCCGCCCGGCAAGACAGAACTTGCGTCGCTCTGGCGATCGAATCCGATCCGTTGCTAGACTCGAGCTTGTCGACGTTCTTCACTATGCAAGCAACCTCAGGCCATGTCGGGTCCGGATCAGTGTCCTGTTTGCCGGAACGCACTTCACGAAGCTGAACCAGTTTCGGGAAAAGAGCGGACGGTCACTGCTGCGCCGGACCCAAACCGCAACGCCGTTCGGCGGGATGATCGGCCGCAACGCATCCCCGTCCAATGTTCGAGCTGCCAGCGCCAGTATGTGTTCGCCGCAACGGCAGCCGGCGAGCAGCTGCACTGCCAGTGCGGTGAGTCGATTCGAGTCCCCGATCCCGTTCGTCACCCGGAGACCAAACCGTCATCCAAGCTGGTTTCGGCGACCGAGTTGGGTGAGAAACGGTTGGAAGAACCCGCGGCTAGCGCCTTGCGGCTGACGGAGGTGAAGTCTTTGGTGGCGGGTGAGTGTGAGGTGGAGGAGAGTCTTGCGGAACCCGCGGCTAGCGCCTTGCGGCTGACGGAGGCGGAGTGTGAGGTGGAGGAGAGTCTTGCGGAACCCGCGGCTAGCGCCTTGCGGCTCACGGAGGTGGAGTGTGAGGTGGAGGAGAGTCTAGCGGAACCCGCGGCTAGCGTATTGCGGCTGACGGGGGCGGATTCCCTGGAGAGGGACTTGTCGCTGATTGTCACACAACCATCTCGAATGGATCCCGATTTGGTCTTTCAAGAGTTTCGCGAGCCACCGGGACGCGCGCCCATTGTTTGGCAGCCACCCGCGGAATCGAACACCGAATCCTCGCTCGACGTAAGTCATTCCAACACTTCTCGTGCCGTTGCGCTATCAAACCATTCATCATCGCCGCTGACGGCTCCGCAACGCTCACGACATCTGTTGGGGCGATTGTCGATCATCGCTTCTGTGACCGGTTTGTTGCTTGCGATTGCGATCGCCATCGCGATGTATCGCGTCGATGGGAACTACGCGAGCTCTTTCGGATCATCGGTGCCGCTTGGCAAAGCCCAACCCGCGATTCCGATCGCACCGCGTCCGGGCGCGGAAACCTCTGGCGTTGCCGAAGCGTGGAAATCCGAAGCACCGCTTGCCACATCGCAAACCGACGAAACGCAAATCAACGAAAGGCGATCCAACGAAAGGCGATCCGCTGAACCGCAACCGACGGAGGCGGGGGCCGCCGGCGGACGTTCCGAATTCCTAACGCCCATTGAAACGCTGGCGACCAAATTGCTGAAGCAGGACTCGCTTCAACGCCAGCAGCTTCGCGAGTTCGCCAACGAAATCAATCAACTTGGCGATCGTCAGCAGGAGTTCCAAGTCGCCGACTTGTTCTGGATTGCCGACACTTGGCAGCAGCTTGCCGAGCGTGCCGAAGACTCCGAATCCGAGGGCAACTGTTACTGGTTGGCGGCGGCGGCATACGCGCTCGCCCAGAGTCTCGACGGGATTGCCGGCCATGAGCGAGAAATTGCGGCCGCCCAACAGAAGGACTTGTCGGCGAAAGCTTGGGAACGACAGCAGGTCGCCGCAAAGTCAAACGAGTCGCCTGAAAGGCGTTAACGGGTTCGGATTTTTTGCCGTTAAATGCGTCGCAATTTTCTAGCTTCCGTCCGTATTCAGTCGGCGGAACTCTGCTTGTTTCACCCGTGGACGGTACACTGAGGTGTCACGCTCCTCATCTGATCTGACTGCGAAACATGGCCGACTCCGAACGTCTTGACGTCTTCTACCAAGAATGGCTCGAGATCCCAGCCGATCGACTGCCTCCGAATCACTATGCACTTTTGGGGCTCGCTGACTTTGAGTCCGATGTCGAGAAGATCGTCGATGCGGCAAAGTCGCGGAGTGCCCACCTTCATCAACTCGCTTCCGGTCCACAGCGAAAGATCGTTCAGCAGATGTTGGGCCAAGTGGCGATGGCGAAACGAACGCTCGTCGACCCGCAGCTTCGCCAAGAATACGAGGACTCGATTCGAACCGTCGCTCTGCAGCAACGCGAGAACTCGGCAGGCCAACCCGAGGACTCAGCAAAGCCTGAGCAGACCGATTCGAGTGCGGCAACGAAGACCGCTCGAACCGGTCGCTCGCGATCCCGGGCGGGAGCATGGAAGTACCACGCCGTGAGCGCTGCAGTGCTGCTGGGAATCGTCGGGATCTTTTGGTTCGTCAATCGAAATCCAGGTGGACGGCGGGCCGCCGAAGTCTCACCTCGTGAGTCATCGAGCTCCAATGCTAGCCAGGGAACTCCAAACGCGGCGGCAACGGACGTTCAAGCCAGACGGGAAAACCAACGGCGCAAAGCTCCACCGACGCCGCCGGAAAGTACTCGTTCAGCGACGCCCATCGCAAAGCCCCGTAAGCGAGGTAGCGGGATCGGAAGCAGACTGGGTAGCGGGATCGGCGGTGACTTCCAGTCCAAGTTCGGTTCGGTACTCTCGGAGATCTCCGAGCAGCCCGGCTCGGATACGAATTCGAGTGGGTCGGGTAGCTTTCAGCCCATGGGTGGTTTGGCCATTGGGAAAACAAATCGTTCGGCGCCCAAGAAACCCCCGAAAGGTGACCTGCGGAAGAAGTCCTACCAGCCGATCGATGGATTCCCAAAGCAATGGGCGACGATTTTCGACAGCGAATTGGTTGAGGAGATGGTGGATGCGGCCGGCGACAGCTTGGTGTTTACTCCGGCGAGTGGTGGCTCGAGCCGGACGCTAAAAATCTCCGATCGCACGCTGAAACCCGGCGAGGCCGTCCGCTTGGTTTCAACGATTTCCGCTCAGGCTCGACACGAAACGCGAATCGCACTCTCGGTCGATGGAATCCAGTTGGGATTGAAATCGACCAAAAAAGGGCTGGAGATTTTTGCCCGTGATCGTGGCGATGCAGCGGACGAATCACTCAGCGTCGTGGGGCGCACACCCGCACCGGCCGTGCTGCTGGTCGGCCGGTCGAAAAACAAACCCAATGAGCTGCATTGGTTTGTCCAGGCTGGCACGGCAAAGGGCCAACGTCGACAATCGGGTACGATTTCAGCCATCAATCTGCCAGGCGAGTCGCCTATTTCCATTGTTTTTCGGCAACCCGGCCCGAATGGGAAATCACCGTTGGCGATCCGACAGATTGGCATTGCCGACTCCGCGGCGCAGTGACGAAGTGGTCCGTTCGGCAATTCTTTTGCTGGATTCGTCTTCGCCCGGCGTGTGAGACTCGTCATAATTCCTATAGTTCCGTGGTTGCCGGTGATTCTCCGGCCAATACCCATGTCCTCACAACTGAGTCTTCGTTGATGAATCAGTCCGCTTGGCCCCGCCTCCTGTACCTGCTTCCTCTTGCCGCCGTGATTTCGTTGACCAGTCAGCGAATGGCGTGGTCGCAAGAGACTCCTCCGGAGTCCGGCGCCACCACGGCAACGGAATCCGTGTCCTCGGACGACCAAACGGAAGCCGACTCATCGGGTGATGGTGAAACGGAAGACGCCGGCCAAGCCGACCTCGACGAGGCCACGGTCTTGCGCATCGACGCACGCAGCGCTCGAGAATTCCAGGCCGTCCAGCGCCTGCTCGAGTCGGCCATCGAAAAAGGGCTGACGGGTGAAAACGCAGCGTTTGCAAAAGAGATGCTTGGATCGGTGCTGTTGCAAAAGTCGCAGCAGATCATCGGTGCCATGGCGCAGGCACCGGGCGGTCGTCCGCTGCAAATGCGTGACGAAGCCCTGCGAGTACTCGATCAAGCCGTCGAATACGATCCGGGACTGGTGGAAGCTTATATTCTGATCGCCCGCCTCAACATGCTGCCAGGTGGTGACAAGGACGCGATCTCCGAAGCCACGTCCAAAGCGATCGAGCTGCTGGAGGACAACCCTGTCGAACGAAGTGCTGCGCTCGCACTACGGGCACTCACGTGGGGAGCCGGACAGGAAGACAAACGCATTGCCGACTTGGACGCGGCTGTGAAAGACGATCCCAAGAACCTGGAAGCTCGCAAAGCTCGCGCGGCCATTCGTCTCCAAGGCGGCGACGTGGAGGGCGCGGTTGCTGACATGGAAGCCGTGCTGGAGCAAGACCCTACGAATCAACAAGTTGCCCAAGCCGTCGTCGAGAAACTTGCCGAACTCGGCCGACTCGATGATGCCTTGAAACTGCTTTCCACCGCGCTGGAAACCAAGCCCAGCGAAGGTCTGTACCGGATGCGAGCCATCGTGCACCGCATGCGTTTGGAAGAGGACGAAGCGTTTGCGGATCTCAACAAGGCGCTCGCCATGCAGCCACGTGATCCGATCGCGCTGCTGCAACGTGCCGAGATCGCGGTCGGTCGCAAGGAAATTCAGGCCGCCAAGGATGACCTTCGCGCCGCTGAAAAGATCACGCCCCAAGTCACCAATGCGACGCAGACGGTTTGGGTCCGTTGCCTGATTGCGATCGAGGAAGGCCGAATGGCGGATGCGATCAATGAGATGCAAACACTAATCTCGCGTGAACCCGACAATGACGTCCGCAAGCTGCAACTCGCCAATCTCTATCTCTCGGATGATCGACCGCGTCAAGCGATCGAGATTCTAACCCCATTGATCGAGCAGGATCCGGGCAGTGTCAGCATGCTTCGATCACGCGCCGATGCCTACTTGGCTGTCGGTGATCACAAAGAAGCGATCGTCGACTACGAAGCCGCGATCAAAGCCGCCGATGAATCCGGATCTTCATTCGACCTTTCTGGCGTTCTTAACAACCTGGCGTGGGTCTTGGCGACCAGTCCCGATGATTCCATTCGCAATGGCGAGCGATCCGTCGAACTCGGCAAGCGGGCGGTGGAACTGACCAACGAGAGTGAGCCGCACATCCTTAGCACGCTCGCGGCCGGATTCGCGGAAGCAGGTGACTTTGAGAAGGCACGCGAGTGGAGCGAAAAGTCCGTTAAGCTGGGACGCGAGAAGAAGCACGACCAAATCGAACAGCTCGAAGCGGAACTCGAAAGTTATCGCGCCGACAAGCCCTGGCGTGAAAAGCAGGACACGGAAGAAAATGAGACGCCGATCCTGTCGCCCGAAGACTTGATCGACACCTGATCCGCTCTTTCTGATCTCGCATTTTTATCAGGCCCGCCAATCCAGTCCCGAGTGCAATCGGTTCAGGTTTTGCGGGCCTTCTTCACGGACGACCAACATGTCTTCCACCCGGACACCGCCGTCCAGCCTCCCATACAGGCCCGGTTCGACTGTAAAAACTTCACGGTCCAGCATCTCGCCGCCGCCGTGATCCAACAGAATTGGCTCGTGGACATCCAAGCCGATTCCGTGACCGGTGCCGTGCTGGATGCTCGGCTCATCGGTCAGCTTGCCGCGCGAGATCGGAAACCCAGCCTCTTTCAAGACGATTTCGCCAGCAATGTGGACCGATTCCGCGGTGTTGCCTGGTCGCAGCATGGACTCGGACGCCTGCTTGGCATTGACGACAGCTTGGTGCATCGCTTGGACCTTACTGGACGGCTTGTCATGAACAACCGTCCGAGTGCAGTCACCCCAGTAACGCGTCTTTTGATTCATCGGAAACAAGTCGACGATGATGGGAACGCATGACCGCAACGGTCCCGTTCCGCGGTGATGGCAGTCGGCGACTTCGGGTGCCGTCGCCACGATGCATCCGTGCGCCATCGAGTAGTCGCGACTGAGAAACTCGTTCGCGGCGATCGCCTGCGCCCGCTCACTGGTCAACACCTCTCCATCGTCGATCAATTGGCCTTCGTCGTTAACGCTGCAGGCTGAAATCCGTTCGCACATGATTCGCATTACCGTCTCGGTGACGGCCTGCGCCTCGGTCAATCGTTCAATCTCCTGTTCCGTTTTTTGACGTCGATCCAAGACACCGAACGACGCGTCGTAGGTCAACTGAATTCCCTGCTCCAGCAAATGCCATGCATAGATGTAAGGTAACGTCCGGTCGACACGGAGTGACTGAATCGAGTTTTGAACGCAGTATTCGGCGACCGCTTGAGCCGTCGCGGTTTCACGATCGGCATCGAGTCCTGATTCGGGCGCAAAGTCGGCGGGGCAATGAACTTTGCTCGCTGAAGTGAATTGACGGACGCGATCCATCTCCAAATCACGAACGATGGCAACCGAATTCTCTTCGTCACCGACCCAAGCCGATGGGTCACCCAGTGCAACGCCCACGCGGCGAAAGAGGGTCGGGTTCTTTTCTGCGATACCGGCCAACAGGCCCGTTTGTTTCGTCATCGTTGCTGAAATACTGTGGTGGTAAGGATGGGCTTGATTCGGTGTGGGGAGACAGTGAGATCGATCGGTGATTGATCCCCTGGTTCTTAGTTTTCGATGTACCAGTACTTCTCGATCTTCTGGAACGTGATGGATTGCTTCCCGCCAATCGAACTTTTTAATTTGTAGACCGCCTTGGTCTTTTCGTCATTCATCTCTGGCGTTGCGTCTTTGATCTCTTTCAAGACGTCCAGCAATCTCCCTGCCTTGGACTTACCAAACTTCTCTGCGAATTCTTCCAGAGACATGCGCTTGAGAATCTTCTTCAATTCCTCAGGTGGAACGTAAGCCTTCACGAAGGGGACGAATTCTTTTTTGGTCAATAAACGGATTCCCTCCGGAATGAGCTTTTCCAGGCTCTCGCGAAGTTCCGGTTTGACATCTTCCGCTGGCGCCTGCGAAACCAGCGAAGCGGAAACGACACAGGCAAGAACGATCTGAGCGAAACGCATCGTGAGGAACTCCAAGTGATCGTGGCGGGGGATGGAGGCATCGGTGAACGCTGAACCGATCAGTTTAAACCACCAAGACGGCTCGCGAACCTTCACTCGGATCGGCTCAGCTTTCTTAAAACGAAAAAGACGCTCGCAAAAGAGAACATAGCCAGAAAAGCCAAGATTCTAACTGGCGGATCTTGATTGCCAGCGCCACGAACGTTGCGACAGCGATACCAACAACCTTGACTATCTCCTGGCGTTTCTCCAAGACTCGGCTCCAAACATCGAACGGTTCGCCCAGCCGATAAATCGCGATCATCAAGACCGGCAAAACCGCGAACCGAATCGCGTATGCGTTGCCATCCGAACGCACGAATGACAGACCCTTCCAATCGATGAATTGCAAGACGATCGCAAATGAAGCGATCATCGTGTAGATCAATAAGGAGTCTTCTCGAAACGGCTTGGTCATCGGCGTCTCTCCGGTTGGTTTCCCTCACAAGGAAGTTTGTCTACCGCCAATCGCTCTTCGATCTCTTCGGAGTGCCGTCTCGCGATTTTCTTGATCCGCTCGATCACAGAACAATCTCGCACAATAGCCACTGTCGCTGCAAACAACAAGAAAATGGCAAAGCCTACGCCGGCCCAACCTTGGATGATCGAGATCGCACCGCTGATCATCGCGCCGATTGCGAATTGAAACGAATTTGCCCTGCGTCGTTGAATCAAACTCCCGATCAATTGGAAGAGCTCGTCGGCCTTCGCGGCTTGATGTTCTTCGTAGGACAGCGAAACATAAAGTTTCAACTCGTCGCTACAGGATGGGGAATTGATCGCGTCACAGCCGACGGCGTCCAAGTAGTTTTGAAACGCTCGAACCATTGCCCTCACTTTTGAGAGTCGCATTAACGTCCAACTGGCCAGTAAACTCCCGGTCATCAACCACGGCAGATACATCTTCGATCCCAGTATGCCGCGAATCGCTTCGACGCCGCAGTAGGCAGCAGCCAACGCAAGCAGGACCGTGAGCGTTTTTTTCTTGTAGGCCAGGTACGAAACCAACGCTTCGAAAACGCCTGCTCGCAAGAGTTGATTCTGCTCGTAGTTGAGCGAAAACCGCTTGATACTTCGCACCAGTTCCGATCGCAACATTTCATTGGTCGCGTCGCTCTCCGCTGTTGGGCTGCTATGTTGCTCAACCGTGACCACGACGTGCTGCTCGGGGGTTACTCAGGTGAAACGATCACTTCCGCCGCTTGCCGCGTATCTTGCCGCTCACGTAGACCTTGAGCGAGTGACACGGCATGTCGACCAATCGATTGCTTGGGGAGGTCGGCCCTTTGAGATCCGTGTAGATGTCGTTGGGCGATTCACCCGCGGTGTCGATGAACAGATTCCATTTCATGCCACGTCCGACGTCTGGCAAACGTTGCGTTCGGTCGTCGCCGGTACTGTTAAACATCATGACCAAGTCACGCCCGAGACCTTCGGGATCGTCGACGCGACTGGGCGCTGCGATGTACGCGACCATACTGAGGTTGTGCTGCGACCAATCCAGCGGTTCTCCGTCGTCGCCATACCAGGACACGTCACGGATCAGACGTCCGTCCACCGGCTCACCGGTCAAGAATGTAATTCGGCGAACCGTCGGCTGATTGAGTCGGAACTTGATCAGTCCGCTGACGAATCGCAGCAGGTCGCTGTGTTTCTCGACCAGCTTCCAATCGAACCAGCTGATGTCGGTGTCTTGGCAGTACGCGTTGTTGTTACCCTTTTGCGTGCGGCGAATCTCATCTCCGCTGACCAACATGGGAACACCCTGCGACAGCATTAACGTCGTCAACATGTTGCGAATCTGACGCGAGCGAACCGTGTTGACGCCTTTCTTTCGCGTCGGGCCTTCCACACCATAGTTGTCGCTGATGTTGTGATTGTCGCCATCGCGATTGTCTTCACCGTTGGCCATATTGTGCTTTTCTTTGTACGACACGAGATCGTTCAAAGTGAAACCGTCATGGCTGGTGATGAAGTTGATGCTGCAGAACGGTGGCCGTCCGGCATGCTCATACAGGTCGCTGCTGCCCGCCAAACGTGTTGCGAGTGCGCCCAGTGTGCCTCGGTCGCCGCGCCAGAAGCCACGAACATCGTCCCGGTAACGGCCATTCCATTCCGCCCACCGTGAACCACCGAACGATCCGACTTGGTAGGCCCCCGCGGCATCCCACGCTTCGGCAATCACCTTGGTGTCGGCCAACAACGGATCTTCCGCGATCAACTCCACGATCGGCGGGTTGGGGATCAGGTTTCCGCCACGATCGCGCGAGAGGATGCTGGCCAAGTCGAAACGAAAGCCATCGATGTGATAGTTGTGAACCCAGTGCCGCAAGCAATGAAAAATCATCTCGCGAACGATCGGGTGGTTTCCATTGACGGTGTTGCCGCAACCGCTGTAGTTGGTGTACTGGCCGCCTTCGCTGAGGATATAGTAGACCTGGTTCTCGAGTCCCTTGAACGAAAGCGTCGGCCCCTGTTCATTGCCTTCGCAGGTGTGATTGAAGACGACATCCAAGATGACTTCGATCCCCGCCTGGTGCAGGGCTTTGACCATCTGTTTGAATTCACGGACTTGGGCGCCCGGCGTTTTATCGAACGCGTAACCACGATGAGGCGAAAAGAACGCCATCGGGTCGTAGCCCCAATAGTTCGGACGCTCCAGCGTGTTGCCGTAAATGTCCAAAATCGGGAACTCATTGATCGGCATGAGCTCCACGGCCGTGACGCCCAGTTCCTTCAGGTAAGGAATCTTCTCGATCACGCCCAAGTAAGTGCCGGGGTGTTTGATCTTTGCCGTCTTGCTCTTGGTAAATCCACGAACATGCATCTCGTAGATGACCGATTCGCTGAGATCTCTCCGCACGTGCCGATCGTCTTCCCAATCAAATTGGTCGGTCATGACCACACACTTGGGCGGACGAACCACGCCGTCCGCACTCTTGTTGAATGTTCCCGCGAGGGCTTCGGCGTAGGGATCGATCAGCCGCGCCGAGGAATCAAAGCGGTGTCCGTTTTCCGGGTCCCAAGGTCCGCTGGCTTGGAAGTGATACAGCTGGCCTTCGCTGAGGCCATCGACACTGAGGCTCCAAACGTCGCCCCAACGATCGGTGTCTCGGTCAAACTCGATGATGTCTGCGGGCTCGGCGTCCTTCACGTTGTTGTAAAGGAGCAACCGCATGGCAGTTGCCGATCGACTGAACACCGAAAACTGTACTCCGCTCTCCTGGACCGTTGCACCGAACGGTGGTTGATAGGTGAACTGAAGATTTCCAGTGGGTTGTCGCATAAGCATGTTGGGAGGCTCTCCTGCAATCCGTCATTTACTGCGTCCGGTTCAAACTGGCCGGGGTTGGCCAGGTCCGAAAACGTACCACCCGATTACCGAAGGAAACCGCTCAGAAAGCGTCAGGAGACGGGAACCGACCCGGACGAGGAACCTGAGGAAACGGCTGGCGATAGGTTGCGGGTTAAGCCTCGTTGTCTAACTGGGGAAAGCGTGAGGGTCGGCGATGATTTGCATGCGTTCACCGAGGGGGGACACCAGAGTTTAACGTTTCGGCGGCCTGCGCCCGTCCGTCTGGAGGTGGCTGGCATGCTAGTGAGCTTTCCCGACACCGCGGATCACCTTGACGCCTTCTAAAGGCGTTCTGTTTCCCAGACGGCTACCGAATCTCGTCGTTGCATGTCAGACTTTCCGTTCGTTTGACTCCCCCGTTCCGCGTTTGATTGCAAATGGCCGCGACTTACAAAGATGCCGGTGTTGATCTCGACGTTTACGCCGAGTCGATGCGGCGATTACCTAAGCTGATGCACCGCACGTTCTCACCACGTGTGATGCCCAGTGACGGCGGATTCGCGGGACTCTTTCAGCTGGATTTTCCCGGCCAGCTTTTCGCTCGAAACTACTCCGAGCCGGTTTTGGTCAGCGGCACGGACGGCGTCGGAACGAAATTGAAAATCGCTCAGCAAACCGGTCGACATGATACGGTCGGAATCGATTTGGTCGCGATGTGTGTCAATGACTTGATTTGCACCGGCGCCGAACCTCTTTTTTTTCTCGATTACATCGCGATGGGCAAGGACGATCCCACACGACTCGAGCGGGTTGTCCAGGGGATCAGCGACGGTTGCCTGCAGGGAGACCTCGCGCTTTTGGGTGGAGAAACGGCGATCATGCCCGACCTGTATGCCGGCGAAGACTATGACCTGGCAGGGTTCGCCGTCGGCGTGGTTGAGAAACGTCGGCTGATCGACGGCAAGCAGATTTCAGAAGGCGATGTGGTCTTGGGGCTGGCAGCCAGTGGACTGCACAGCAACGGCTATTCGCTGGTTCGCAAGATCATCCAGGACGCGGGACTGAATTGGGACGACTGCCCCGAGGAACTCGGCGGGCAGACGTTAGCCGAGGCATGTTTGCGACCGACGCAGATCTATGTCCCTGCAATCAAGGCGATCCAAAGCCACTACCGAGTGAAACAGGTTCTGCACGGAATCGCACACATCACTGGCGGAGGGATCGAAGAAAACCTGGATCGGATCCTTCCCAAGACGGTTTCGGCACAAATCAAACAAGGTAGCTGGCCGGTTCCGAAAATCTTTTCGATGCTTCAGCGACTTGGAAACGTAGCCGACAGTGAAATGCGACGCGTCTTCAACTGTGGAATCGGCATGGCGTTGGTTGTCAGTGACTACTATGCGGCCGGCATTCAGGCCCAGCTTGAAAAGGCCAATGTGGAATCGTTCGTGATCGGCGAGATCACTGGGGGCGACGGGACCGTTTCCTACGTGTAGTGAAACTCGATCGGCGCATCGATGTCCGGATGCAGGCTTTGGTGTACCGGGCATTTGTGCGCGGCCGTCTCAAGGCGCTGGCGGAGCGACGCGTCTTCAATCGCGGATCCTGGAATGCTCACGATGCAACGCAGCGTTCCGATTCGCCGAACCGGTTGCTGAATCATCTCTTTTGTCACCTGCACTTTGGCGTCGCCGAGTTCCAGGTCGTGCCGTTTTGCGACGAGAGCAAGGATCGTCAGCACGCAGGTTCCCAGCGCCGTCGCGACAAGATCGGTGGGTGAGAATGCCTGGCCAAGACCGCCATTGTCCAGCGGTGCATCGGTTTTCAGCTTGTTCCCACTCGGTTCGTGCGTGGCTTCACAGCCAAGCTGACCGGTGTAAACGGCATTGATTTCAACGGCCATCAGGTGCTCTTTTTGTGTGCTGCAGTGGCATTCGACACTCAACTCACAACCCGGAGCCTTGGCGAACGGATCGTGCCAACGCTTGCTGACCGGGCTGATCCGCTCGCTCACGCTTCGCGTTGTGATCTGAACGTCGCATCAATAAGAGCCATTGCATCAACAGCCCGTCACGCTTCGGGTTATGAAATCAACAGACCGCTAGGCGGAAGGCATCGGCTCGGAAGGCATTTCTTCGATCAAGTCCATTGGCAATGGCTTGACTTCGATTCCGGCCTCTTTGCAGATACCGTCGATCGCTTCTTGAGCATCCTTGACCGTGTTTTCACGCGTCTGGCCCTTGTAGCGTGTCGAGCAAGCGGCGGGGCTGATCGGGCCGTCAAACCCAGATGCCAACAGTTGCTTCACGACATTGACATGGTTCATCGAACCTTCTGCGACGGGCAGTACACAGTCCGAGCGAGTCGCTTTGGAGGGATCGGCGTCGTCCGCGACCGATCCGAGTCTCACGGCGACGATGTCCGATCCAGCCACTTCACTCAGTTGGTCCATTCCGCCTTCGCCGATCGCCCAGTCCCACGTGTCGACGATGTAGCCCACGTTGGGGCTGCCGATCGCACTGACGATCGCGATCAGACCTTCGACATTGCGAACGAAATCGAATTGCTTTTCTTCGGGCAGTTCTTTGGACGCATCGAATCCGACGCCTAGACGAATGCCCTTGGCCGCCAAAACGTCGGCAATTTGTGCCAGACGCGTTCGTTGATTTTCAAAGTACTCGTGGTAGGGCAAGCGATCGGTTGCCGTAGGCAAGATCACGTAGGCCCGTTGAGCACCGAGCGACTCCGCCAACTCGGCTAGGGGATGCAACGCACCGACTTGGCTGGTGAAGGCGTCGTCATCTGCGTCGAGGTCGATTTCCAGCGGGAAGCAGCCAATTTGTTCGAGCTTCCCCAAGCCCTCACCCATGGCGGCTTTCAGGAACTTTGCCGCGTCGTCTGCCGACGTTCGCTGCGTGCGTCGCAGCATTTCGTACATGTCGATGTCCATCGACACGAAACCGTAAGTCAACGCGAGTTCGATCAGTTCACTTTGACGACCATTGATGCCGAGCGATTTCGGCGAAAAATTCTTGAGCATTTGAGTTTTCTGGATCCGTTAAAAAAAATTTGCCGTGCGTTCCCGTTCTCTTCTCGCGACGATCGAGTTGGCCGATTCGCGAGAGTATCGCAGAAGCACCCCTGGGCAGCCAAGGGGCGTTTTCAACGGGTTTTCAAGTGGGTTCACCCCTCGCGGAGGGATTGGACGCTGCAGCACAACCATGTCCACCGAGTTTGCGCGAGCGCATTGTGTGACAAATTTGGCACACCCGGAGTGAAGAATCACCCGAAGGAAGGGGGATCCGGGGTTCCGCGCTGTCTCTCGGGGTTCCGACTCTCTATACTACTGTTCCCGCCTCGCGGCCGACTCCTTCCCACCTCGTCGCCGCCACCCAACTTCATCAAGCAGCCTATGAGCCCGATCCAGTTCATGCGGCCTCACGGCCCACCGAAGAGGAAATGTTCGACTCGGCGGTCTCTGGCAATCACCCGGACCGCTGTGGTGAGTTGTGCAATCGTCCTTGGTCTTTCGGTCTTCGCCGCCGCACCCGCGGCCGATTCTGATGACTTGGATCCCGAAATCCGGCAGGAACACGGCCGCCAAATTTATCGCGCGCAGTGTCAACGGTGCCACGGAGCTGCCGGCGAGGGCACCGAAGACTTCTACCCGGATCCGCTGGTGGGTGATGCGACCATTGGCGAGCTGACGGATATCATCTCGGAAACAATGCCGGAGGAAGATCCGGAAGAATGCGTCGCCGAAGATGCCGAAGCCGTCGCCCATTTCATCCACGAAGCGTTTTACTCCGAAGCCGCACAGCTTCGCAATCAGCCCCCGGAAGTCCAGTTTTCGCGGTTGACCAGTAGCCAACTTCGCCAAAGTCTGGCGGATCTCTACCAGCACTTCTATCGCGAACCCCACCGAGATTCCGAGCAAGGGTTGAGCGGCGCGTATTTCGATAGCAACCGCTGGAAAAAAGAAAAGCTGAAACTGGAACGCGTCGACTCCGTCGTTGACTTTGATTTCGGTCACCAGTCACCTGGTGAAGGGATCGCGAAGGAAGAATTCTACATCCACTGGACGGGATCACTGCAACCGGCTCATACCGGTCGTTACGAACTCGTGGTGGAGTCGACTTGCTCAATGAAAATGCGATTCGGGCATGACGACCGGATCCTGATCGACAACCATGTTCAGTCCGAAGGCAAAACGGAGTTCCGTCGAACGTTGCAACTGATCGGGGGACGCCAGTATCCGATCTTCGTCGATTTCACGCAGCGAAAACGAAAGACGGAACAACCGCCGGCAAAGTTCTCGCTCCGCTGGGTGCCACCCGGTGGTATCGAACAGGTGATTCCGCCGGAGTACTTGCGTCCGTCGACTGGACCCAACACGTTTGCCCTGCAATCCAAGCTTCCGCCTGATGATCGTACTTATGGTTACGACCGAGGGACGCGTGTCGACCGCCAATGGGATGAGGCAGTCACGTCGGCGGCTCTCGAGTTTGGCGAAGTCGCCGCACGTGAGTTGTGGCCTCAATACCGCCGAACGCACCGGAAGGACAGCGATGAAAACCGCGGCCGACTACGCGGTTTTCTTACGGAACTTGCACGCGTTGCATTCCGCACCGAACCCAGCCAGCAGGTGATCCAGCTCTACGTCAATGATCAGCTCGATGCGGCGGACGATGATCAACTCGCGATCGCACGGGCGTGCTTGATGATGATCAAGTCGCCACGTTTTCTGTATCCCGCGGCCGCAATCGACTCGACACCCGATGACCGCATCTCGTCCAGCCTGGCTCTGACACTCTATGACTCGTTGCCTTCCGATCAGTGGCTGCTGAGCTACTCAGCGAAAAGTTGGTACCGCATCGGTGAGAAGGGGCTCGAGAATCGGATTCGTCAAGCGGCGACACGCATGAGCGATGACCCGCGATTGGAAGCCAAGGCGATGGAGATGTTTTTCGAATGGTTGCACGTCGATCCGACGGCGGAGATCGCCAAGAATCCGGAAACCTTCGAAGGGTTCGACGTCCAGTTGACTTTGGACCTGCGACGTTCGCTGGAACGATCACTCCAAGAAGTCTTCTGGTCGGATGAGAGTGATTATCGACAACTGTTCCGTCAGACATGGAACTGGACGAATCCGAACCTGGCCCATTTCTATGGCGACATGTTTGCCTTGAAAGATTCCAAGAGCGACGACGCGTCTTCAATCGTCTCGCTCGTTCCTGGTCAGCCCGCACCGGAGAAAGTTTTCGGCGTGTTGGCTCATCCGTTGGTCATGAGTCACCTCAGCTACTACGACACGACCTCACCGATTCATCGCGGCGTGTTCTTGATTCGTAGGGTTTTGGGCAGGACGCTTCGTCCACCGAATGTGGCCTTTTCGCCACTCAATCCGGAACTGCACCCCGACCTGACGACGCGAGAGCGAGTGGAGTTGCAGACCAACGAAGCGATGTGTCAGGTTTGTCACCAGAAGATTAACGGACTCGGGTTCTCGCTTGAGAACTTTGATTCGGTGGGCCGCTACCGCGACGTCGAACAGGGGAAACCCATCGATGCGTCGGGCGGTTACGTTACTCGAGCAGGTGACGAAGTGGAATTCACTTCTCCCGCCGAACTCGCGGCGTTCCTTGCCGAGAACGAGGATGCACAGCGAGCCTTCGTCGAACGAGTTTTTGAACACTTTGCAAAACAACCACCGGCGGCCTACGGGCCGGACACGGCAGACAAATTACTTGAGTCCTTCCGCGAAAATCAGTTTCACATGAGACGGTTAATCGCGGAAGTTGCGGTCATTGTTGCTTTAGACGCGATCGAGGGAGAATCTGAAAATGCAGCGACGTGAATTTCTACGTGAGTTAGGTGTCAGTTCCGCCGCCGCCAGTTTTCTGCTCGGACTTCCCAGCCTGCTTCAAGCCGGCACGGGCAGTGCGATGCGTCGCAAACGGTTGGTGTTCGTCTTCAGTCCCAACGGCGTGATCCCAAAGCACTTTTGGCCCGACCAAACCGGCGCCGATTACGACGTCAAGCGGATCTTGGAACCGCTCGCCCCGTTCCAGTCGCAGATGTTGACCGCCAAGGGAATCTGCAACAAGATCAAAGGCGACGGCGATGGCCACATGCGCGGCATCGGTTGTTTGCTGACAGGGATCGAACTGTTCCCGGGTGACATCCAAGGCGGCAGTGATACGCCGGCAGGTTGGTCGATGGGTATCTCCGTCGATCAACACATCAAGAATCGATTGCAAGCCGACGCGGCGACGCAGACGCGGTTCGGTTCCCTTGAGTTCGGAGTGATGGTGCCCGACCGAGCCGATACCTGGACGCGAATGTCCTACGGTGGGCCCAACCAGCCGATGGCGCCCATCAGCGATCCGTACCAGATGTTCGACAAGCTGTACGGCCAAGTCAAAAACCGGCAGATGCTTGCCAGCGTCCTCGACGACTTGGCGGGCGAATTCAAGTCCGTCAGTCGATCGCTTAGCAGCGAAGACCGCAAGCTCTTGAACTTGCACTTGGAATTGGTGCGAGACGTTGAGAAAGACTTGCAAACGGAGTTCGCCGCCGCGACCAAGAACGACACGCCATCGCATGCGGTTCCAAAATTGGCGCCGAATATCGAAGAGCAAAACGACAACATGCCGGAAATCACCAAGATGCAGACCGAGCTCTTGGTCAACAGTTTCTTGGCGGACTTCGCACGGGTGGCAACGTTCCAGATCACCAACAGCGTGGGGCAGCCTCGAATGCGTTGGTTGGACATCAACGAAGGCCACCACGGATTGTCGCACGAGCCCGACTCGAACGAAGACGCCTACGAAAAACTGATCCGCATCAACACGTGGTACGCCGAGCAAGTCGCCCACATGGCGCAGCGAATGCGCGACACTCCGGATCCCTCCGGACACGGATCACTGCTCGATAACACCACGATCGTCTGGACCAACGAGTTGGGGAAAGGGAACTCGCACACGCGAAACGACATTCCCTTCGTCATGATCGGCGGCGGATTGGACTTCGAAATGGGGCGAGCACTCGACTTCGGTTCGGTGACCCACAACCGACTGCTGCTCTCGTTCCTCGAAGGCTTCGGCATGCCCGAAGAAACCTTCGGCAACCCCGACTTCTGCAAAGGCGGCGCCCTCTCGGAGCTGATGGCCTAGACACCACGTCCAGAAGAAAGAAACGAGTGCCGTTTTCAACCGCATCGGCGCCAGACGTACCCGGCTAGATCGCAATTCGCTAAATGCCGCCTGAGCTGAATCAACGACCTCCGATTGTCTCGACGCTGGCCACGTTGACGGGCGGTGCGATTGTATTTGGGTCGTTGCTTCTGACGTTGGCGTTTCCGCGGCTACACCTCGGGATTGCTCTCACGATCGGCGCCGTATTCGGAGCACCGTTCATTATCCTGGGAATGCGACTCCATTCGCAGTCGATCGCGGATGACAAAACTCCAAAGCATTTCTGGCCGAAGGGAAACGAGGCAAAGAAAGTCGTTTGGGGTTTGGTAGCAATTGTCACCTTTTTTGCGTGCCTTTTGGGTCCAATTGCCGTTGTTTTCTTAATCGGCTACTTCTTGCCGTCCGGTGACAACTGGCCGATCGTCGCAATTCGCTTACTGTTCGTTGTGTTCGCAGTTCTTGGCGTTTATTGGTGGCTCAAATTCGCTATTTCAACGATCCCAAATTGGTTCCGCGGAAAACTGTCAGGAGAGGCACTCGACGAATTCACTCGTAAAGAACCGGCGGACGAACCGACAACTGGAAAAGCGGCGGCGATCAAGCATTGGCAGGTGGCGGTGGTTGCACTTGTCGCGTTTTGTGTTGCTTTTGGTGCCATCGATTTCGACAGCCCGTTGCTAAAAATTGATGCCGGTCCAAAACGCACTCGCGGACTTGTGCGTCTGATTCAATGGTGCAGAGGCAATCCCAATACGGTCACATCGTCCTCCTTGCTTGTGGGCGTTGCTTCGCTTGCGTGGTACGCAAATCAGATTCGCCGCGCGGTTGCAAAACCGAAATCAAACCTGCCAGACACACGGCAAGCCACCAATGAGGATATCACATCGCGTGACTGAACTGACAGGTAGACCCCCGATGACCTTCTTTACGCGGCTCGCAGATGGAATCAATTTTTGAAACCGAACGGCTGGCGGTTCGCGAGCTGGTTTATAGCGACTTTGAGTGTTTCCACGAAATGCAGTCCGATGATGTCGTGATGTTGTACACGACTGGGGCTGGCTTCTGCGAAGAAGAGAATCGACGCCAGTTGGAAGACTGCATTGTCCGCTACTCGAAGCCGGAGAATGATTTTTGGGTGTACGCGATCGTTGAGAAAACGGCCCGTCAATTCATTGGCACCTGTGCGATCGTTCCCAATGACGGATTGCCTGAAATTGGTTATCGGTTGCTTCGAAGATTTTTTGGCAAGGGCTATGGTCAAGAGATCTGTGACGGTTTGCTCAAGTACGGCATCGAAATCTGCAAACTCCCGGAGATCATTGCCTACGTTGACACGAGAAATGTCGCCTCAAGAAAGATCTTGGATCGCAGCCTGCTTTCGTTCGTCGATGAGCGGCCCAATCCCGACGGAGGAATGGATCGATTCTACCGCTGGCGGGCTCAGCCCCATTGCGATCGGTAACCACAATCAGTCACCGCGACACGAACAGCCGTTTACTTTTTGGTCTGACTGGAGCCGAGTTCTTCGCCACTGGCGGAGAACAGGCCGAGCGTGATGGTGTCGGGGGGACTTAAATCGAAGGCGTCACGGTCTTCGATTTGCTCGTAGCGGTCCATGAGCTCGTCGCGATAAAACGGTGCGTTCCGGCGGACGGCCTCATAGGCCCAGCTTCGCAGTGTTTCGTTGGCAACGGCGTCACCGCCATAGTTTCGGAAGAGAGCCGTGACTTGTTTTAGGTCCTCGAGTGCTTGATCATCCAGCAGGTACTTGAGCTGCTCAAATTCGGCGTCCTCGATCGGAGGCAAATTCGACAGCGGATCACCGCGACCTGGGCCACGATCGCCTTCCGGTGGTCTTCGTTGTCCTTCGGAACGTCCGGGGCCATCCGGCCGGCGTTCCTCGCCGCGACGACCGCCCGAGTTTCCTCCTCCCCGAGGCGGTCCCATCAGCCCTCGGCTGAACGAACGCATACGATTGGCGAACACCTCGCGCGTCTTTCGGTCGTCGATCATTACCAGCATGAGATGGTGTTCAACCAACTCGCGGGTGCGCGGATTGATTTGTTTGAATCGTAGAAGTCGATCGCGTGGGGCTTGGTTGAGTCGTTCTTGAAGGAGTGTGGAGACCCAGAAGTAAATTCGATCGGCGGTGGTATCGCTGATCATGCGACCGGAGTCGGCTTCCAAATCGGCCATCGTCAATTCGATCGCTTCGGTGATGGCTTCGCTTTGAACTTCGGCATCGCCTTGTTGGATCCTATCTCGAAGTTCATCGCTGAGTCCTTCCAGCCAAACCGCTGCGGCGCGAAGCGTTTGCAGCAGAGACTCATGATTGGCTTGGGCGGCAACTCGTTCGGCCGAACGCTTGATCTGGTCCTTCGCGTTTCGGTTGAGCCCACTGAAGGTTTCCCATCGCGTCGTCAGCTTTTGTCGTGTCTCGTTGGGCAGTTCGGCTACTTTTGTGGCTCGGTCTTCCATGGGAATGGCATCGACAATGCTTGGCGTTTCCAGTTCACGTGCGCGAATGCGCTGCATGGCTTTCACCATGGTCTGCCATGAGTCGTTGTTGGCCAATTTGACGTAGAGCTGCAGATCACCTTCGTCTTGAACGAGTCGGTAGGCGTCAAAGTTCTCGGCGAGTGCCAGATCGAACAGATCGCGATTGAGCAGTCGCTGGGCACGCACTTTCGAAAAAGCAATTCCTGCAACGAGGGCGACCGGCAGAAGCAGCACGGTTCCGATTTGCTTCCAGTGCGTCCGCAGCACACCGGCTTTGCGATCGGCAGGGGCCTTGCCGGCGGCCTCCACGTCGGCGACGACTAGCTCAAGCGTGGATTCGACCAAGCGTTCGTCGGCGGATTCGGCGGGAAAGTCGTCCAGCCATTCCCAACCGGTTTGCAAAGCTTGTAGACGTTTTTGGAAGGAGGGGTCTTTGATCAGTCGCTTTTCGACTTGTACCCTTGCTTCGGTGGACAGCTCGTCGTCAAGGTAGGCGACGAGCAACTCGTCATCGGGATCGACCGGATGGTCATCGGAGATCAGCAGCGTATCACTCATGAGCGAGTCTCCGAGGGAATGACGCCCGCTTCGACGTACGGCTGCAGGATTTCTTTCAGATTGACGCGAGCGCGGCTGAGCAACGACTTCACCGCTTTCGTCGTCAACTCCATCGTCTCGGCGATTTCGGCATAGCTCATGTTTTCAAATCGCGACAGCATCAGCGCGGTACGTTGTCGATCGCCGAGAGTCTCCACGGCCTGACGAATGATTTCGCCGCGTTCGGTTCCTTCCACCAGTCGGTTTGGCATCAGTCCACTGGCCTCCAGAGCCGTTGCCGCCAAAACTCCGACGGCCTGGGAGCCATCTGCGTTGCGTGGGGCATCGACTTCGTTGACTTCTTGACGGCGACCGACGCTCCGAAGGGAATTTCGAGCGACGTTGGTTGCGATCGTGAATAACCAGGTCGAGAATTTTGCCCCCGGTTCGTAGCGTTCTCGAGCTCGCCAAACTCGCATGAACGTCTCCTGTGCGAGGTCTTCCGACATGTCTGCTTTGGGGCCGATCGTCCGCAGCAACCGCACCAGTCTCGGGTGGTACTTCCGGACCAGTTCTTCGTAAGCCGCGGCGTCGCCTTCGCGCACGCGCATCATCAAACGGACATCGGGATCCGATTGCTGGTAACGGAGTGCGGTGGATTCACTAACTGCCAAGCGTACGCTTCAAATTCAAGGTGTCTTTGACGGCCCCCCGGCCGAGTCTACCACGATTTAACACAATCGATCAGCCAAGGTTTCGGCGGCCCCAAACATGAATGACCCCGCCGAGAATGAGTTCCACGGTTAGAAAGACAAAACGGGCCAAAATCGCGGCGGCGAGGGCGGAGGACTGTCCGATCACGGGAGCCAAAACGAACGCCAAGACTAACTCGCGAACCCCCGCGCCACCGGGCAACAGGGAAACGAATCCGGCGACCATTGCCAAGGTGATTGACGCCACGGAGGCTGCCAGTAGTGTCATCGGAGGAAGGTCCGGTGGCAGACCTGGAAGGCTGGCCGCGATCAACGTGAAAGACACGCCGAATCCGATCCAGGCGGCGACTTGCCAGATCCACGTCCATCCGGAGTAGCGGTACGTCGGCGAAGGCATCGCGCCGGTCTTGCCGTGTTTTTCCAGTTTTGAAAGCAGCAGGCGCAGTGGAGCGGGAAATGTCAGGGTGGACACCAGCAACCCGCCGCAAACACAGGCGATCGCGAGCCACTTGGGTAACGGTAAAGCCAACAGGGTCAGGCCGGCGACGGTCGCGCCCACCGCAATCATCATCAACGTTTCCATAAAAACCGCGGTGGTACCGGCCGCAATCGGAACGCCAGCTTTGGACAGTTCACGTGCTCGCAGGATGACGACCATCGCCTTGCCGGGGACGTATTTCCCAAGATGCCCGAGAAGCTGAGCTTTGACGCAGAGGAGTCCAGGGGCTCGGCAACCCATCACTTGCAATGACGCTCGAAGATGCAGGCCGCCGGGTATCAGTCCAAGGCCATAGCAGCAGCCGCCGAGCACTAAGAATGAGAAACGCAGATTCGACAGTTGGGGGATCTGTTCCGCCAACCGATTGCGATCTTTTTGCAGACTTGCGCGTCGCGTCGGGTCGACGACGGTTTTGAGTTGCTGATCGATTTCCGCGACGGCTTGTCGACCTGCTTGCTGTTGCTCACCCCATTCCTGAACCGACTTTTGGATCGCGTATGCCAAACCCAACGCGACAATGATCAGGATGGCGATTCGCAGCGCTAGCTTCATTAGAAATTGACTTGCATCGCGGCCTCGCGGTCCGGAAGCACGAATACTCCGATGATCATCAGGCCAAGCGTGCTGGTGTGGATCAGCCACGCGTCATCCAGTCGAATCACCGTGCGTAGGGTGACCAATGAGATGATAACCAAAGCGAAAAGGAAGCGACGTTCGGCTCGCCGAAGTTCCGGTCCAACTGCCAATTTCGTTGCCAGGAGGGCCCACAGGCCAAGGAGTGGCAGGGCAAAGCAATCCAAGCAGGAAATCCAATGCATGTCCGGTTCCGTCCGTGATAGATGAGCATTTCGGGGCAATCCTGCCCCGACGGTCGGATCAAACCAATTCGCGGACGCAAAGCGAAAGTCGAACTTGAGTAAAAATGGAAAAAACCACCAAATTCCTGCACGGATTTTGGTCCGTCACGTCACTGCTATATGCAAGCCACCGACCCGATCGACCGCTGATGGACGGAATGAACGATGCGACTGACTCTTCGAACGCTGCTCGCCTACCTCGACGATACCCTGGAACCGCAGGACGCACAGCTGCTGCGTGAAAAACTCTCTCAGAGTGGTTTCGCGACGCAGTTGGTTCAGCGGATTCGAGATTCGCTCACCAATCCGAACTTGTCCGCGCCGGCACCGGATTCGGTCCACCCGGTCGAAGACCCAAACATGATGAGCAACTACCTCGATAGCACGCTGTCGGCGGAGCAAGTCGCGGAGGTGGAGAAAGCATGCCTGGAGTCCGCGCCCCACATGGCGGAGGCAGCGGCGTGTCACCAGATCCTGACGATGGTTTTGGGTAAGCCCGCGGAGCCGTCATCGAAGCTGCGAAAGCGCATCATGTCGATGGTGGATGAGGACGGCCAAATCATGGCGACCCGTTCCGGTGCGATTGCCGGAAAATTAGGCATTGGCTCGTCGCCCATCGCCGGTGAGATCGGTCCACGGTTTTCCGGAGTCGATTTGAACGACGGGTTCGAAACTGAGGATGCCGGTGTTGCCGAGCGACCGACGGTCGAACGCGATGACTCGCTTCCAGACTTCGGGTCGGATTCCAACGTGAAGCCTCTTGCCGCGGGCGACAGCGGAGTCTTTGAGGCGGCGACGAAACTGCGAGAACAATCACATCAGTTTGCCGAAGCCGGTTCCGCGCTGGATGATGACGTGACGTTGGCCGGTTCACGTCCGCTTCGCGAACTGGAGAAGTCGGACTTCTATGAAGGTGAAGTTCGAACGTCTCGCATCACGCCGTGGCTGGTTTCGCTGGCGCTCGTTGGCGTGCTGCTATTCGCGATTGTCAAGATTTTCGCGCCTCTGTTGGGACCACAGCAGCTCGCCAGCAGCGGAATGGAATCAGTCGAACCTGATTCACCGGCGGCCTCGAAGGAGCCCATGACGCTGGACGGCTCGGACGAAGCCGAGCCTGCCTCCGCCGGTGACATGACCGCACCGGCTGCTGATTCGCAAGCCAAGCCGTCCGATAACCGTTCGAACATGGCCGCCGTTCCAAAAGAAACAGACGACACCAGTGAAGACCTCGAGTTTGAAGCGGGGGCGCCTCCGTTACCGATCGAAATGGCAGGCGGGGATGCTGCGGCGAAAGACGACGAAACCATCGTTCCCGCCGAGTCCATCGCAGGTCGTTCCCCCGATACCGAACCGGCGCCGATGAATTCAGACCCCGGAGCCGCCGCCGAACCGGATGCCGTTGTCGCGAGTGTTCCGAAGGGGACCGAGATGGAACCGACGGAGAGCGAAACGCAACCGCATGCCGGCGCGCCCGCGAATCCAATTCCTGCCGGGTTGGTGTTGAGCGAAGATGCCTTGGTCGCCGTTCGCGGCGAAGGCGAGGAGTGGAAACTGATTGGCAAAGACGAGACCATTGTCACGGGAACCCACTTCGCTTGCGCACCAGAGTATCGCTGCGAAGTTCAATTGGTTTCACAAGTCGAATCCAAGTTGACGCTGGTCGGTTCGACGCAGATTTCCATGCAGAGCATCGAGCCGGTCAATACGATCGATGCCAAATTCGGTCGCTTCATTTGGACCAGCAAGATGGCGGGTGAGTCGTTGCGGCTCACCGCAGCGGGGCAATCGATTCGCATCACCAACGAGTCCGACGAGTCGGAGTTGGCAATCGATGTCAAGCATCAACGCGAGCTCGGATCCGATCCACTCGTGCCGGAGAATCATCAGTCCGTCCTCGTGCTCACGTCGCTGAAAGGCATCTGGACGATTGAACCGCCAAATGTCTCGCTGCGTGTCGAGCGTAATCAGCAGCTGATGTTGGATTCGGAAAGCACCGACCAAGAGCAGCCGATCACCTTGGACGAACTGCCGACTTGGGTGGACCCCGAAATTGACAACTCCTCGTTGGAGGCCGAGGCGGCCGCGGCGCTGCTCGAATTGGTTCGCGCCGACACCAACAACTCGCTCCCACTGGCGTTGCGTGTGGCGCTCGAGTTTCGCCGCAATGAAGTCGCCGCGCTCGCCGGACAGTCGTTGCTCGCTCTCGGTGACGCATCGGCTTACTTTGGTGTCGACGGACTGTTTAGCAAGCCAAAGCAGCGCCTTTATTGGGACGCTCACTTGGACGCCATTCGCGACATGATGAATCGAGGCGTCGAGGACGCGGCGGCTGTGCGGATGGCAATCGCCGGGGACGGCGAGACCGCGATGGACAATGCCGACGGTGATACCTTGTACCGTTTGCTGACCGGCTATTCACAGGATCAACTGAAGACCGGCGGCGATGCAGAGCTCGTTGACGATCTTCAATCGGTGTCGATGCCCGTTCGAGTGCTCGCAAGTGAGCACTTGCGGGATATCAGCGGAACGACGCTGTTCTTCCGTCCGGAAGAACAGGTCATCAGCCGCCGAGACGAAGTGGTCAAGAAATGGAAGGTTCGACTGCGTAAGGAATCCATCCGCTACCCCGAGGTCGAAATCGATGCCGCCGCGGATGAGGATGCCGCGGCTGACAATGATTCCGCGGATCCGGGAGCCCTCGGTGACGGTGGGACCGAGTGATCAGGTGCCAACGCGTTACTTGACGTCCCACCACCACTGCTGGATCTCAGCCGGCTGATACTTGGCCGCGCCGCGGTAACTAACTAGGGTGGGGTAGTCACTCACGTCTTTGTCCAGCGTGCTCGATGCCGCGATGGAAACACCGCCGCTGGCGATCAGTACGTGATGGCGTTGGCGGCCGTGTCGTACGGTGTGCAGCGTGGCAATCGAGTCGACTTGGCGCGGCGTGTTCATGACCCAGTCACGCATTTCGTCTTCGTTGGCCAGGCCGAGTGCGAGCGGATGGTGTACCCCTTCGTCGCCGTAACGCCGAATCACTTCGGCGACCGCAGCGGAACGGTACAGCGATTCGAGTCCACCGTAGATGGGATACTCGTCGCGAATACGACTGAAGTTTTGATTGAACGCGTCGACAAACGACTGGCTCCGTGGATCGACGGCGACGTTGCCACGTCGGCCATTTGCGAGTGCGCGTTGGTTTTGACCGCTCAGTTTCATCGGACTTGTTTCGCTGAGCTGAAACACTGTGTTTTCACCATCGCTTCGGATCATCTGAGGTTGAGCGGTAAACCAAAGTCGAAGCAGCAAGTCCGTTGGCGGTCCTGATGCCATGTGTTGTTCGATGCACTTGAGGTAGTTAGGCACTTGATCGGGCATCGCTTGCTTGCCGAGTGCCAGTTCCTTCATGTGACGATCGGCCTCGACCATTAACAAAGCTGCCGGCGTATCGCCTGCGGTCCCGAAGACCTCGACACGCTGTGGTCCCAGCGCGGTAACCATCGCATCGGCGGCTTTGCCGATCGGCAATTCATCTCGGCTGACTTGTTGACCCACTTCCATTGCCGAACGAAGCCCATCGACCGTTGGATCGATCGTGCAACCGAAGGGGGTGTTTGAAAACGCGCCAGAGAAAGACCGGGCCAGGAAGTCGCTTCGGATGGCGGCTCGACCGGTTCGTCGATCCACCCACCATCCTTTGTGCATTTCGATTCCGCCAACCGGACCGGCGACTAAGACGTCATCTTCGGTAAAGACGACAAAGCGGATTTCGCTCAGGCCTGCAAGAAAACGAACGGCTTGCGGGGGAGCCTCGCCGGAAATCCGAAGACGTCCGAGTTCATCGCGCAACCGGCGAATCGAAACACACCGAAGGCCGGCGGGTAGCTTCCAGTCGCGCAGTTCGGAATCGGTCTCGGGGGCAAGAACGGTCTTCAAGTTTTCAAGGGCGCCAGAATCATCCACCTCGGCCTTTTCGTGAATCGTTCCCGCGGCGTCGACGTAGACTCCTTGCGGATAGGGAGCCATGGTGCTGTTTCCACCCAGTGCTTCCCATGTGTCCGGAACGATTGTCGTTTCGATTAAATTCATCAGCGAATCGAAATCGGCGAACGCGCCTCCGCCCTGTGCACCTGCTGCGGAGCCACCTGACTGACTGCCACCTCGGATCGTCGCCGATCCGGCGTTGCCGCTTCCATATTGGTTATCCGAGGACAAGGAAGCCTTCGCGTACCGAATGATTTTTGATTTCTCAAGCACATCGCGTCGTTGCGCGGGTGCGTTGATTTTCCTCAATGTCTCGGCCGCCGACTCGAAATCTCCCGCGATAACCTGCTTGAGAGCCGAATCGGACAAGTCAGACGGCTTGAGTGCAGGCTTCGATTGCGCGACGCAGGAGCCCTGCGATTGGATCAAAGCGGTGATGAGGAGCGAAAACACCGCGACGCGTCGAAGAGCGGACGGGATTTTGCCAGCTTGCGAACGTCGGTGGGTCCAAAGTCGGTCCAAACGCCCAGTCGTCTTGCCAAGCCACATGAAGCCATCCTCCAAAAAAGATTCTCGTCGCCTTCGAATTCGACCCACAGATCTGACGAAGCCCTCGGGGACCTGTTGCAAATGACCGTGAACTGTTTCAGTCCGCTGTATCAAAACGCAACCACTGTTCGCCGAGCCGCCGTTCCTGGGGCCAAAACCGAGACTTGTAGTTTAGGTGCCTACACTCAGCAACAAATAGACCCAAATAGACAAAAGTCCGTTTCGTCTGCTTCGCCAAGCGGATGAATTCGAGCACCGCGAGCGTCCCAGGGCTGAATCGCTTGAAATCCGTGTGGAAATAAGTGTAGACCGCATTGACGGAAGATTGTCCGAGGTCCGCGATAGCGACGGCGGCAAGAGAGCCCTCAAAACGGAACTGGACTTCGATCGACTCGACGCAGGATTCGACCAAGAAACTCTCCAGATCCTCCACGGTTGCGGAGTGTTCGCCCAAGCTTCGTTCGTGGCGGTGGTGATTGAAAAGTTCCAACCGTTCGGGGCCAGCCATCGGCTCCCCGTACAGAATTTCCAGTTCGCGATCCGCACGATTGAGGATCCGGCGAAACGAAGGGCGGACCGGAAAGTCACCCGCGCGAACTCGAACGGGGACACATTCCTGGCAGGCTGGACAGCGCGTTCGGTAGAAGTAGTTGCCGCTACGGCGATACCCGCACGACAGAAGCTGGTCAAGATCCGAGGGACTGATTGCATGCCGCGAAACCATCAGCGGCATGCGAGCCACTTGGCTCGGCAAATACGGACAGGCTTGCAGCCCGTCCGCGAAAGTGATCAGTTGTTGATCAATTCGGCTCGCTCCACCATCCATGTGGCATGCCCCGGAAGTTCAAGCGACCGAAATCAGTCCCACCACCACTGGTCGTCGGCCAGTCCACTCGGGCCGGCGGATTGCTTCACTTCGACGTTGCGGCCTTCGGTGTCGACAACAAGTGTGTCTTTGTCGAGTGCCTTGCGGGGCTGCATTTGAACGCCACCGCCGAGCGGAGTCATCAACGTGTTGCCACGCCAAACCGCATTGACGGCCGTTTCGACTTGCTCGGGAGCCGTGTAAGTCTGAACTGAAAACGCGGACTCATCACCCAGGACCGGCATCGTCCACTGGGACTGGCCATAAAAGTCTTGCTCTTGGATGTACGCGGCCGCAATCGAAACATCCATCAACTGGCGGAGTTCGGCGTAGATGCGAACTCGCGAAGCGATCTCGGGGAACTTCTCGGTGAAATCCTTACAGAACGCTTGGCTCGCTTTGTTGACACGTCGTGTGATCGTGCGTCGTCCGCCAGCGACTCGCTCGTTTTCGCCGACCAGTTCAACACCACGCTCGTTGATTTTCATCGCCAAGCCGTCTTCGCTGACGGAAATGCCATCGTAGCGGGGCTGGAAATACCAGCGTTCCATTGCGTTGGCGGCGACGGCCGATGGGTTGGCTCGGTCGACGTAGCTTTGGAAACGCATTGGGAGTCGTTCGAGTCCGATACCGATCAGCTTCATGCGGTAATCCGCTTCGACCAGGACGCGAGCGAAGTGCGTGTCCGTGGGAATGCCGCGAATCGAGACCGTTTGCATTCCAAGATTGTTCTTTAGTCCTTGCGCCAGACGTGCGGCGTCGCTCGGCTGAACCCGGCCGCGAACCGAGCCGAGGAATTGCTGCATACGTTGCAGGCCTTCTTGGGTGGGGTCGATCGAGACGCTGATGACGTTCGTCGGCGGACCGTTGGGGCTGAACGCACGAAGTGCGGTGACCAAGTCTTCGGTGAGGACAGTTGGTTTACCAGTCTTGATTCCGACGTAGCGATCGGTCGGGTCGAGCACGAATCCTTCGGCAGGGCCTGCGACGACGATGTCCTGTGTTTCGGGGTAGTAAAACACGTACTGGATCGATGTGAGACCGGCGAGCGCCAGGAACTCATCGCCCAATACGCCTTCCTCGGAGAGTTGCTTTTGCATGGCGGCTTCCATCCGCTGCAACGAGACCTTGCGAAGTTGGCTGCCACGCATCAAATCCGTGTCGCCCTGTTGCTGTGCGGCCATCAAACGGGCCTTTGCGACACGAGGGTCCACCATGCGGACTCTCAGAACGCCCTTGGCGTCGACATCCACACCCGCAATGGGCTGGGCAAAGTTGATGTTGGTACCGCCTCCGTCGTCTCCTCCTCCACCACCGTTAGCTTGACCGAGGGCATTTTGGGAGGGCAGCAGCATGACAATGGCGACTGCAGCGAGAGCGAACGGACGAAAAAGTCGTTTCATCGTTAAACCAGTATCGAAAAGTCCGGCCGAAGGGGTGGGCGCGTCGATTTGCGGAACGCGTTCCGGCAAACTCGCGAACACGTCGCGATTGTAGAACAGCTACATTCTCTGACAGTAATCAGTCGCCGGACGCGGGGCAAGAAACTATCGCATGCGGATTGGCATGGGATTGGGGGTTTTTCGTCGCTTCCGGTCGCATTCCGACGCTTTGACGGCCCATCAATCGTTGCAATCCGCGTTCCAGTCCCGTCGTGATCCCTGCCCTTTCGGATTTTTTTGCCGATCGTAGAATCTGGGCCTACCCGACAACATCCTCCCCTGCGAGCTAGAGAACGATGAGCGGCGATTGTGATTTTGGATTGATTGGCCTGGCCGTGATGGGCGAAAACCTGGCTTTAAACGTGGAAAGCCGCGGATACAAGGTCGCCGTGTACAACCGTACCACCAGCAAAGTGGATGACTTGATCAACGGCCGGGCGGCGGGGAAGAATTTTGTCGGCACCCACTCGATCGAAGACTTTGTCAAATCGGTCAAACGTCCCCGAAAACTGATGATGTTGGTCAAGGCAGGACCCGCGGTGGACGCGATCATCGACTCGCTGATTCCGCTTTGCGAGCCGGGTGACATCATCATTGATGGCGGAAACACGCACTACGCGGACACCGAACGCCGAACCAAGAAGGTCGAAGACGCCGGATTGCTCTTCGTCGGTTGTGGCGTCTCTGGCGGAGAAGAAGGCGCCCTGTTGGGGCCAAGCCTCATGCCCGGCGGATCCAAAGAGGCCTGGCCAGAAGTCAAAGACATGTTCCAGGCGATCGCCGCCAAGGTCGGTCCGAACGACGATATCCCCTGCTGCGAGTGGGTCGGCCCACGCGGAGCCGGCCACTACGTCAAAATGGTCCATAACGGCATCGAATACGGCGACATGCAGTTGATCTGCGAAGCCTACCAGCTGCTGAAGGAACTCGGTGGGCTCACCAACGACGAGCTCTACGACGTCTTCGACTCTTGGAATCAAGGTGACCTGGAGAGCTATCTGATCGAGATTTCTCGAGACATCTTCAGTGTCAAAGACGATCAGGGCGGCGACGAGTACCTCGTCGATCAGATTTTGGACATCGCCGGTGCGAAAGGAACCGGCAAGTGGATGAGCCAACTCGCACTCGATCTCGGGGTGCCCAGCACACTGGTGACCACTGCCGTTTTCGCACGAGGACTTTCCGCTCAGAAAGAGGCTCGGGTTCGTGCGAGCGAAAAATTGGAAGGCCCCGCGGCCACGCAAAACACGGAGATGCGATCGATCGTCGAATCACTGATCGGCGACAAAGCCGCATTCATCGACGCTGTCCGCCAGGCGCTCTATGCGTCAAAGATCGTCAGTTATGCCCAGGGCTTTGTACAACTGCAGGCGGCGTCCGAAGAGCACGACTGGGATTTGGACTACGGTCAGTCCGCGTTGTTGTGGCGTGGAGGGTGTATCATCCGAGCCGTCTTTTTGGACCGCATCAAGGAGGCTTTCGACGCCGAACCCAAACTCGAGAATCTGTTGCTGAACAAGTTCTTTGATGATGCGATTCAGCACGCTCAAGAATCGTGGCGTGCCGTGGTCGCTGCCGCGAGTGTGATGGGGATTCCCGTTCCCGCGTTCAGCACCGCCCTGAATTACTACGACGGTTACCGGCTAGCGAGGCTGCCCGCGAACTTGCTGCAAGCCCAACGCGATTACTTCGGAGCTCACACGTACAAGCGTGTCGATCGCGATGGAACGTTCCACAGCGAGTGGATTCAACTTCGCAAACAACCCGGCTCCTGAATCGATGACCGATTCAGCGTCGACTCACATCTGTCCGTTCTGCATCGGCCATTGTGACGGCTTGGTGGTCGACGCCACCGGTCGGATCAGTACCGATTGCCGATCGGCCGAGACGACGCTGGTCAATATCGAGTCATCGAATCGAACTCGTATCGGTGACAGGCATTCCGACGAGATCCCTTGGGAGAGCATCCGCAGTCGCTTGGAGACCCAGGAGGCTGTTCCGCCAATCGTCGAGTTCGGTTCGGTGTCGATACAACAGGCCAAGTTGGTTTGTGATTGGCTGGAACAAGGGAAACTTCGAGTGGCGTTGGCCGAAGACGATTCGATCGTTGCACTAGGCCGGACGATTGCCCGAGACGGAGGTTGCTTGGTCACGCTGGCCGACGCCGCTCGCTTTTCGGATCAAATGGTCTTCATCGGTGACGTTGCTTCGGCGTCGGGCGTGAAACGGCAACTGCGGGTTGATGACGACCAGTCAATCGAACTCGACACGATCTCAGCCGACCAACTCTCGCGTTGGCATGCCGCGCTTGCAACAGGCGAGTTCGGTTCGGATGGTGAGACACTCCGGCAAACTTTGACTAGCAGTTATGTGACATGGGTCGTGCTACCCGGTGCTTTTCCGGTTGGCGATGAGACCGTTGCGAGCGAGCTACTCGTCGGGCTTTGCGAACGATTGCAGCGAGTCACCGACGATGATTCAAGGCTCCGCCGGTCGGTGTTGTTGTACTTCGATGATCACACAACGCTCCGGACAGTCTATCGCTGGCGGTCGAACCAAAGTCTTCCGGTAGCGCGGGGGCCTGGGTTGGTTCGTGTCGGATGTTTCCATCCACCCCGCGACCGCGTGCTGCTGCAGATCGGCGGTGTTGATCCCGGAGAAGACCTCGCGGAGTGCTTCATTCCGGCTCGAATGCTTGGCCTGGAAACCGCCGGGACCGTTATTCGAGGTGACGGTTCGGTCACACTTCCGTTGTCGGCCGTCCGGGCGAGCCCCCATCCAGACGCGTTCGATGCGTTGGCGAAACTGCTGGTGCGGTGAACGACCGGCCAGGATTTTTTGGAAAACTTTGAATCCGTCCGCCGAGCCGGGTCGTCTTTGTTCCGGAACACCCGTTCCTGCAAACCGATCTTTCGTTCGTACTCGGTGACGAATCATGCTGAAACGCCCTTTCACTTCACTTTGGATCTCCGTCTGCGCGGTCGCGATGCTCGGATGCGGTCGCGTCGCCAAGACGTCACTCTCTCAGACGATGGAAGCGGCTTCAAAATCGCCGTCGTCGATGGCCGAAGAAGACGTCGCGCTCACCAGTGGAAACGCGGCGTCGGTAATGGCGCAACGAAAGATCATCTACAACGCGGACATCGAATTGATCGTCGGTGATTTTGAAGCGTTCGAGCAAGCGATGCCTGGTCTGCTGGATAAGCATCAGGCATTCATCGCGGGCCGCAGCACCGACCGACAACACGGGGACCATCGCAATGGCCGTTGGACTCTCCGCGTTCCCGTCGAAAACTATCGCCAAGTCATGACGGGGATCGGGTCACTCGGGTTTGCCAAACGCAAGGAAGAACGCACCGAGGATGTGACCGAAGCTTACGTGGACTTGGAAGCTCGCATTAGCAACAAACAAACGCTTGAAGCTCGACTGGTCACCATGCTCGGCGAGCGTAGCGGTAAGCTCTCGGATCTACTGGAGCTTGAGCGTGAGCTTGCACGCGTCCGCGAAGAGGTCGAGCGCATGCAAGGAAGACTGCGCGTGCTTCAGGATCAAACTTCGCTCGCAACGATCGAGCTGACGGTATCGGAGCGTCTGACTTACGAGCCACCCGCGGCGCCAACGCTTGGCGATCGAATCGCGATGGCATGGGGTGGATCGTTGGGCTCGATCGGAGACTGTTTCTCGGCATTGGTTGTTGCAGCCGTTTCGGCGCTCCCCTGGATGGCGCTCTTGTCTCCCATTGCATTGATCGCCTACCGGAAACGCCCCGGGCGTATGGAAAGAAGCTCCAACGCGGCAAGTGCTTAGCATCGCAAGATCAATCCATGGCGGCCAGCGGGATCCGTCTGTCAGTCTTGGATGGATTCGCCATCATTGCGGGCACGGAGCCATCGGCGAGAACGAAGCGTAGCGCAGCATCGTCATCGAAATCAGGCAATTCGCTCAAATCCTGCGGCTTGGTCCATGGCACGGAAGCGTAGTCCGTGGGGCAAGCCGGCAAGCCCCACGGCAAAGGGCTTTCGGCCCTCCGGGCCGAACGGAAGAACCAGCCGCGAGGGGATACCAGCCTCTGGTGTGTTAGGCACCAACTCGCTCTTCGGAGTATGATCGCTAACTGCGGCTTCACGCGGCGGAGCGTTCTTCGGCGGCGTTGATTTTGTTGTAGAGCGTTTTGATGCTGACTCCGAGTTCTTCGGCGGCCGCTTTTTTGTCTCCGTTGTGGCGTTCGATGGCTCGCTCGATTGCCAGCCATTCGAGTTCGCGTATCGTCATCGGAGCTGCGTCTCGCAATTCGCTTCGTAATTGCCGTCGACTGAAGTGCTGCGGTAGATGCTCGGGTTCGATTGGCAAACGGTCACAGAGGATTGCCGCGTGCTCGACGACGTTCGCCAGTTCACGAACATTGCCGGGCCACTTGTGCGTAAGCAGTTCTCCTTGAGCGTCTCCCGAAAAAGCTTGACCGTTCTCGAAATCGGTACGATGTCTCCGGAGTAGGTGCTCTGCCAAGCCGAGGATGTCTTCGCGTCGCTCTCGAAGCGATGGCACGTGGACTTCGAACGTGTTGATTCGAAACATCAAGTCTTCACGAAATTGCTCGTCTTGAACCATCTTTTCTAGGTCACGGTGCGTCGCGCAAACCACCCGCACGTCGACTCGTTTGGATTGGTTGCTGCCCAGGCGTCGAATGTCACCCGTTTCAAGCACACGCAAAAGTTTGGCCTGCATCGTGATCGGAAGTTCCCCGATCTCGTCCAGGAAAATGGTCCCGCCGTCGGCGACTTCGAACAGACCGACGCGAGCGTTGTCGGCACCGGTGAACGCACCTTTGACGTGACCGAACAGTTCGCTTTCGATCAGATTCTCGGGGAGTGCACCGCAGTTGATTGAAACCATTGGCTGATCGGCGCGCAAGCTCGCTTGGTGGATTGCCCGCGCGACGAGTTCCTTTCCGCAGCCGGTTTCGCCACGGATTAGCACGGTACTCTCCGTCGGTCCGACCTTCGTGATCATGTGGCGAACGACCTGCATCGCTTTGCCGGAACCGACGAGTTCCGAATCGCCTTCGGCTTGACGAACACGATGCTCCAGCGCGGCGATGCGACGAAATTGGCTCAAGCGTTTGAAGACACCGCTGAGCAGGGATTCAATCTGGCGGAAACTGCACGGCTTGATCACAAACGCGTACACGTGATTTTCGATCGCCGTCAGCGCCGATTGCAAATCGGGATAGCCGGTCATCACGACCGCCTCGATATTTGGTTGCAGTTTTCGGGCACGCTGCACGACTTCGGCGCCTTGCATGCCGGGCATATTGAGGTCGACGATCATGCAGTCGAACGGTTCCATCTCCAACGCCGCAACCGCGGTTTCGCCATCGGGGCATGTGACGACACTGTGCCCCAACTTCTCTAGTCGGTTTTTCATCAATGTTTGCAGCGATGTTTCATCATCGACGTGCAGGATGTGCATTGATTCGCATTCAGGCAGCTTCTTCGACATGTTTCCAAGCTTGGGTCGTAGCGGGGGAAAGGGCAATGCGAGACGGGGAAACGTTGGATGCGATCGGGGCGTATTCGTCCGCATCGTCGTCGCCAAAGTCGCCGCGCGGAGGTTGTGTCGGCAAACGCAATATCATCTCGGAGCCCATGCCTTCGCCGCCGCTGTGGGGCGTCAGGGATCCGTGATGCAGTGACACGATTCGGTAGGAAATGCTGAGTCCCAAACCGGTCCCGGTGTTGTCGCGACGGCGCGTAAAAAACGGTTGGAACAAATGGTCCATCACTTCGTTGGTCATGCCGCATCCGTTGTCTTTTACGACCACGGTCGCATGTTCCAGGCCCGATAATGGATCGACCTCTCCGCGAACGAAAACATCCACCCGGCCGTCGGTATCAACGGACTCGAGTGCGTTGGAGACGAGGTTCAGTATGACCTGCTGGATTTCTTGGGCGTTGCAGTACGCGTAGACGTCGTCGTTCGCGTGTGCGATGACGGTCTTGCAGCGGTACTCGCCTACTTTTCCGACCATCGCGACGACGTGTCGAACCAATTCGCTGACGTTTTCTTGTTCGCGCGTTGAATCACTCAGCTTGCTAAACTTCAGCAGCCGCTGCGTGATGCCTTTGCACCGATAGGCTTCTTTTTGAATCAGCCCCAGGTTTGTTTCCAGTTCCGCGAGCAGTCCCGGTTCGATCATCGAACGCGCCTCGGGAGACAAATCCCTGAGTTCGTCTTCGACCGACTCGGCACTCCAGGCGATCGCACCGAGTGGGTTGTTGATTTCATGTGCGACACCGGCCGCCAGGAAACCGACACTCGCAAGTTGTTCGTTTTGGATGACTTCACGGGTTCGGTCGCGGACTTCTTGCTCGGCGGAATCCTTGGCGTGTTTGACTTCGAGCCAGGCTCGATTGAAACCACGTGTGATGTCGTTGACCGTTTCGGCCATTTGACCGAGTTCATCTTTTCGGCCGAGTTCGATTTCGTGGTGATGGTGCCCGTTGGCGATTAGTTCGGATCCACGAAACAGGATTCGAAACGGTGCGACGATGCCAATCCAAAACTGCCAAATCAGGAAGCCCAACACCGCGATCGAAAACAGCGTGACGGCCCAAAAGGATTTTTTTCGTTCCGACTGCTTCGCGTGAACACTTTCTCGAAAGTCTCGCATCCCCGATTCGATCGAATCCAAGTGAGCATCCGTCAGATGCACCAGGTCTTGCAGCCTCTGATCCAGGCTGGCGTGTAAGTAATCGATCGTGAGAAGCTCTCGCTCTAACTTCTGCGACCGTTCCCACTCGATTCGTGTGTCTTGCACTTCCTTGGCGATGGCGTCCAAACGTACGCCGTGATCATTTCGGTCGAGCAGCAACGAGGTCCGGTCATCGGATTCGTAGTCTTCTTGCAAGATCAGCTGGTAATCTTCGATCAAACCGGAGAGGCGCAGCAATTCGATGTCGATCCCGTCATTGAGTTGTGATCGAAGGCCTTGGACATCGGCGTCGTGAATGGAAGCGATCAGATCCTGTTCGATCATCGAGTGATCGACGCTCTGGAGCTTGTGAAGCTCGTTGTAAGTGCCTGCAAGACGGTCGGCGTGTTTGTTCAGCTCGTGAGAAAAGTGGATGTCATCTGCCAGATGGCTGATCTCCACGGACAGGTATCGGTCCCGGGAAAGCTGGGCATACATGTTGTAGACCAGCACGACGATGACGAGCGCGAGTCCAACAAAACCGGCGAACATCTTTGTGCGAATCTTCCAATGACGCATCGCCGAATCACCTTCCTTGGGATCGCGGAAAACTGTGCGGGTGCGGCTGCGGAGCCAAATCGGATTTCACATTCGCGGCCGTCTGCCGAAACCGCTGGTCTGGCGTGAAACACCTTCCCGATCGTGGCAACGATAGAATTGGTTTGGGGGTCTCGCAAGGTCAATGCGTTCGCCGGTCGCTTTGGATTGCTACCAAAAATAAATATTTGTTTTCCGGAGTCACCTGTTCCTTCCCGGGCCTTGGAATTCGAAAAAACTGAGGTTGACTTGGAACCGGTCCGTCGTGAAACTCCCGCCTCGCTCGAGAGCCATGCGGCCGAAGCCTCCCCAAGGGGCTGAGGTTTGCTACGCTGCAAGGGATTGCGTGTGATCGAAAATTACCCCAGTGACGGTCGTCACGGGGTGGACCGATCCGGACAAAAACGCCCAAAGGAGTGTGCATTCATTGACGAATGCGCCAGGGCAAGTTTTCAGCGAGTCGTGTGTCCAGATGTTGGACTTGGACCTGAAAGAACGCGTGCGCTCCTCCGTCGACCTCGTCGATGTGATCGGTGGATCACTGACGTTGGTCCCGAAGGGTCGAATGCTGGCCGCTCAGTGTCCTTGGCACGATGATCGTTCGCCGTCTCTCACGGTGAATCGAGAACGACAGACCTGGAAGTGTTGGGTTTGTGACATCGGAGGCGATGTCTTCAGTTTCGTGATGCGTCGCGACGGAGTGGACTTTGTGACCGCCCTGCGCCTCTTGGCCGATCACGCAGGCATTGAATACCAGGTCGGCCCAAAACCGGATGTCGGATCAAAAGACGACAAGGCGACCTTGCTCTCGGCGGTCAAACTCGTCAGCACGGCTTACTTTGACTTGCTCGACAAGCCCACCAGCGACGATGCGAAAATCGCTCGCGATTATTTGGCGAGCCGTGGGATCGATGATGAGAATCGACAACGTTTCCAAGTCGGGTTCGCGCCTGACAGCTGGGAGTTTGCGACCTCTTTGCTGAGCAAGAACAAGTTTCGCCCGGAGATTGCCACCGCCGCAGGAGTGGCGCTCAATCGCAATCCGGGTAAAGGCAGCTATGACTTGTTTCGCGGTCGTTTGATGTTTCCCATCTTTGACATGCAGAACCGTCCCATTTCGATGGGCGGACGGGTGATTCCCGAGATCGCCTCGCGGCACGGTGACAACGCCGGCGGAAAGTACATCAACGGTCCAGAGACCAAGCTATTTCGAAAGTCGCAGCAACTCTACGGTTTGAACCTGGCTCGGGAAGCGATTCGAAAGGGCGGTGCGGCGCTCGTAATGGAAGGTTACACCGATGTGATTGTCTCGCGTCAGACCGGGGTCGAACCGGTCGTTGCGGTACTCGGCACGGCACTCGGTGAAGATCATGTCAAACTGCTCAAGCGACTCGCCCAGCGCGTCATTTTGGTGCTCGATGGCGACGAAGCCGGACAAAAGCGAGCCGATGAAGTGCTCGAGTTGTTTGTTCGTGCGGATGCGGACCTACGGATCCTCACGCTGCCCAGCGGATTGGACCCCGCGGACTACCTGCAGCAATTCGGAAAAGACGCCTTCGAGTCTTTGGTTGACGAATCGCCCGATGCACTTGAACACAAGTTGACCACATTGACCGATGGCGTGGACGTCACAAACGACACGCACGCGGTGATGCGAGCCATCGATGTCATGACGGAGATTCTGGCAAAGGCTCGATCCATTGATCCGCTCAAGTTGGATCAAATGGTGCTGCGTCTTTCGCGTACCTTCGGGATCACGGTGGGGCGTCTGCAAGAGAGGCTATCCAAGAAACGTCGTGAGCTGGAGAACCGACGCAGGAGCGCGGATCGCTTTCGCAAGGCATCGGCCAATGCGACGTCCGACTTGCCCCCCAAACAATCGCAGCCATTTGACCCCAATCGCTTGCTTGCCGAAGCCGGCGATCACGAATCCGACGGGTTTGTCGCCGAGTCGCCATCGCCGATGCGGGATTCCGCTGCGCCGGTCGAACCGGAGCAGCCGCTCAGCGGGTTCGATCGAGAGTTGTTTGAAACGATCATTGAATCGCCATCTCTGGCGGCCCGAGCCGTCGAAGCCATTGATCCGGATTGGTTGGATACGCTTTCGGCAAAGATGTTGCTTGCGGCATACCAGGAGTTGGATTTGCAAGGACGCGACTTGGATGTCGAGTCATTGCTGCTGCTGTTGGAAAACGACTTCCTGAAGAATGAAATTGTCACGTTGCAGTTTCGTTTGGCGGAGCGAAGCGACAAGCTTTCACTGGGCGTTGAAGAACGATTCGAAGCCGTTCTCCGCCAGTACCAAAAGCGTGAAACCAAAGCCGAAGCCCAGCGTCAGATCGCTCAGTTGGAAGCGGCGATGTTGGACGAGGATGAAGAACTCGAATTGCTGAAACAACTGTTCGACGGCGAACGGACTCGTCACGAAATCGATCCCAAAGGAGGAGCTTCCAAGTAGGGAACGGTTCGGAAACCACTTCGGCTTTTGGGCGAAGTGGTTTCCGGACGGTTCCTGTGCGGGCAGCCACCACGCCGGCGGCAGACAGCCTCTGCCGCCAGCAACGTGACTCGAAGCGACGTCGGTTTCCGCAAGCCGACCACACGACAGAACGCCCAGCGGACATTACGCCGCTGTAATCTTCCGACCCAATCCGAACGCCCACGATGGGCGATTTAAACACGAGGTTTAATCACGATGCTTTTGATGGATCAACAGTTGGCAGACTTGGTGCAACGCGGGTTTGAGCAAGGTTGCTTGACCTACAACCAAATCAATGCTTACTTGCCGGACGAAGATGGTAGCCCCAAGAAACTCAATCGAGTGATCGAAGCGGTCGAACGTTTCGGGATCCGACTGATCGATGACGAATCTCTCCCGGCGGCAACCGCCCGCCGGATCGCACCCGACATGCGTGGTGTGCCCGGCGAAAATGATCCTCAAATGGTGGACGAAGACGGCGAGCCATTGCCCGCCGCTGCTGAACCAGAATCGATGGCGAGCGTCGATCTGCCCAAGGCGAGCGACGACCCGATTCGCATGTACCTGAGCCAGATGGCCGAGATTCCGTTGCTCACGCGTGAGCAGGAAATCTCGCTCGCGAAAAAGATCGAAGTCACGCGTCGTCAGTTTCGACGTTGCCTTCTGGAATCGGACTACGCGTTGCGTCACACCGTCGATGTGCTGAAACGCGTTCACGAAGGTGAGTTGCCATTTGATCGCACGATCAAGGTCTCGCTCACGGAGCACCTGACGAAAGAGCAGGTATCCGCTCGAATGCCGCACAACCTTCGAACACTGGATCGACTGATCAAACAAAATCGCGAAGACTTTGACATCCTGGCGCGAAAAAGTTCTCCCACGCGATTGAAAGCCGAAGTCCGAAGGCGTTTCATCGCGCGTCGACGAAAGGCATTGGAACTGGTGGAAGAACTCAGTCTGAGAAGCCGCCGTGTGACGCCGATGCTGGAGCGTTTGGAAGAGTTTTCCAAGCGAATGAACTACATCCGAGCCAGATTGGCGGATCTCGGCAACGATGCGGTTAGCCGAGACGAGGCCGCGGATTTGCGTCAAGAGCTGCGCGAGTTGATGCTGTTGACTCAGGAAACACCGGCGAGTCTGCACAAACGTGTCACGAAAGCACGCGAGTACTTTGAACGTTTCGAAGCGACCAAACGTGAGTTGAGCAGCGGAAACCTGCGGCTCGTCGTTTCGATCGCCAAAAAGTATCGTAACCGAGGCCTTTCCTTCCTGGACTTAATCCAAGAGGGCAACACCGGTCTGATGCGGGCGGTCGACAAGTATGAGTACCGTCGCGGATTCAAGTTCAGTACCTATGCAACATGGTGGATTCGCCAAGCGATCACCCGAGCGATCGCCGACCAGGCACGCACAATTCGGATCCCCGTCCACATGATTGATGTGCTCAGCAAGTTGCGTCAGGCACACAAGAAACTGACTCAGCAACTGCGCCGTGAACCCACCTACGAAGAGATTGCAGAACTGACGGAAGTTCCGCTGGAGGAAGTCCAGCGGGTCATGGACATTGGTCGACACCCGGCCAGCCTCGATCGGCCCGTCGGCGAAGGTGAAGACAGTTCCTTTGGAGAGTTCATCGAGGATAATGATAGCTTGGATCCCGTCCGAGTCGCGTCCGGTGGTATTTTGCGTGGTAAAATCGATGAGCTGCTGAAGACACTGACGTTTCGCGAACGCGAGATCATTCGGCTGCGCTATGGTCTGGTGGATGGTTACAGTTACACGCTGGAAGAGTGTGGGCGTATCTTTAAGGTGACCCGTGAACGTGTTCGCCAGATCGAAGCCAAAGCCGTCGCCAAGCTGCAGAGCCCAAGTCGGGCAGAACGTCTCGCGTCGTTCATCAAGGTCGCAGCGTAAACGTTTTTCGGTGACGTCCTTCACTCTCCTGCGAGGGTGAAGGACCGCTGGCCGGTCGCTCGCTGGAGTCCCTCTCTTGAACCCCTACGACCCACCGGCTGCCGGCGGCGACCACGCGAACCCAATCGACACGCGAGACTTGGGGACGGTTGTGTGTCGATTCCCGTTTACCCCCGAATTTTTGCTCGAATCGCTGGACGTTTATCGCTCCCAACGTCCCGGCGTGGCCTTTCGCAGTTGGCTCAAGTGGGGAGTCCTCGTTTTTTTATTCCTCTCGCTGTTCGTGCTGCTTCTGATCGGTGATCCTCTTGAGGCGATGGTCCTAGTGCTGCCGATCTCGACACTGCTTCTCTTCCGTCGGTTGGAAGAGTTTTTCGTTGTGCGGAACTTTCGAAAATCCCCTCACTGTGGACAAGCATCTGTCCTCGCTTTTTCCGACGAAGGGTTTCGTGCCGAGTCTGAAATTGAGCAGTCCAGTTGCACCTGGTCCGCGTTTTCAGAAGCGCGAGTCCTCGATGGAGGCGTCCTGCTCTACCGTGGTCCGAAGATGGTCAACTGGGTGCCGGATCGAACGCACGAATCAAGCGATGGGCCTGCGCGACTGCGAGAACTGGTGGCCGCGAAGATTCCCTCGAACCAATAAGAAACTACGCAGTCGGTCCGGTAAACTCCGGAACCGGCGTGGTTGGGAAATTAAATCGGCCATACCGTTTGGGTCCGACCTTGATGATCTGGCCGTCCATGGTTCCCTGCGCTTCTGCTAGCACGCGACGAGCAAACTGGACAATGTCGTTGGACTCCGAGGCATGGAACTCGACCACGACCGTGTCACGCTCTTCGGCTTCGTTGATCACCACTTCCAAGTGACCACCTAGCATCTCGGTGGGATCGCTTTGCGATGCGCGTCGGATGATCGCTCCCGGCGTTGGCCGATTTTGTTTGAATCCGGAGTTCGCGGAAACTGTGATGACGGGGAATCCAGTCCCGAGCACGCTGATCATGGCTGACTCAATGATGTCGGATTCATTGTTGTACTCCATGTCCGAGATCACCATGCGTTGGCAGCCCAGTTGAACGGTGGCGGCGGCCAACCCCGATTCCCGCTGCCACTGCATGCTCTCCGCGGCAGTGAATCCTTTTTCCGCTAGCTTGTCAGCATTCTCTTTCAGTTTGCCGCTCAGCGGCAGGAGATCAATTTTCGCAAGCGGTTCGTCGACGTACTCCTTTTCCGTCACGACCGGCTCCATGGAACACGCTTGTTCCCAGCTCATGCGGACTTCCTTTTTCTTGGGCGTACACTCGACACTGGCACTCAATGCGCGTGTCGTGATCTGAATGGGGACTGCCAACACGGCCCCGAGTCCAGTGAAGAGGGCGGCAAAACCCAGGGCATGGAAGATCGGATTCCCTTCCGCTTCGCCAAGCTTGCCGAGACCATGCATCATGTAGAAGCCGTATCCGATCAGCACGCTGCCAATTCCAATGTAGGCAATGCGCGTGCCCCAACTGCCGCGACCGTACCGCATGGGGTAGCCGATCATGCTGAGCGCCGAAGGCAACGGAGCATACCAGCAACACCACATGCCCGGCCCGCCACTGCCAAGCCAAACCAGCCCCAGAGAAAGCGCAAATCCCAGTCCCAAAAACGCGTTTCGGGCGATGGAAACGTCCGGGCGATCGCCGCTGGGCACAATGGTGTAAACGGGCTCTTCAGACTCGTCGATCAATTCCTCGATCGGTGTTCCGGTGCAGAATGCGTAGACGTCTTTGATCATGTGGTCGGACGTGTACGTGCTGACCATGCCGGTCAGTGTGCCGTTTTCGTCATTTTCTAAGAAAGCTTGATCAAGGTAGCTGACGCCGGTCGCAATTTGGACGCGTTGCTCCTCGGAGTCGACCGCCTTGCCTCGGGGAATGACTATTGCGGGGCCGATGTCGATCTTTGCCATTTGGGCCCGCATGAAAGGATCGTCCATGAACTCCTCCATTTCATCTTCGAACCACTCCCCGATCTCGGCGTAGGGATCGATGATTTCAACATCGACGAGTTGAATGTGGGGATTGTCTCCGTATCCATTTTCAACCAATTCTTGCCAGGTGATCTGCTGGGGCTCAGCCTGCATGACCATGGCGCGGTGATGATCGTGGACGGCATGTCCGATCCCGCCGGTCAGCCCAGCGGCCGCCAATAGAAATCCGAAGATGATACGCAGTGGTCGCGGCGGAGTCGACGAGTTGTACTCCGCGTAGGGGTTGTAACGATAAAACATCTCAGGAGCCCGAGACGGGAGGGGGGTGAGGGAGTGCTATGGGGAAGATAGCACGCAAAAACACCCTTTCGACCGTTCAGCGAGATCCGCGTCGCGTAAGTAGAAATAGCCAGACGGCCAGGACAAGCGTAATGATGAATGCGACCGAGCCCGCCAAGAGCAGGCTCATCCGGATCAACAGGAGGACAACGAAGACGGCGAGCGGAACGACGGCAAGAACCAGTTTTCCCGACAACGTCGGCGCCGGTTTGGTTGGCGGGGACTCCAAGTGGAGACTTTCGCTTGCCGTTGGAGGTCGGAAAGGATTTGGATCAACCATCATATTGGGCGGATAGAGGACTACGTTGCATCGCGCATTTGTTTTCGTAACGGATCAATCACCGAGTTCGGGACGAACTTGGCGAGTTGTTCGTCATCGTCACTGACGGTCGCAATTTGTTTCAGCAGCGAACTGCTGACGTGGGCAAATCGCTCGTCAGCCATGAAGAAGACCGTTTCAATCTCCTGATCGAGCTGGCGATTGGCCATCATCATCGTAAATTCGCCTGCGATGTCGGTCAGCGGACGAATCCCCCGAACCATGACTCGTGAACCGAGGGATCGGACGAAGTCGACAGCCAGGCCCGTGAAGAATTCGACACGAACGTTTTGAAAATCGCGTGTGACCTCGCAAACCAAGTCACGACGTTGCTCGGGGGAAAACAGCGATCGTTTATCGGCATTGATTCCAATTCCGATCACCAGTGAATCAAACAGCGGGCTGGCGCGTTCGATGATGTGGAGGTGACCGAGTGTGATTGGATCAAACGAACCGGTGTACACGGCGATCCGGTGCGAGTCGGCATTCATTGGGATTCCACCAGCAGTGCCTTGAGTCGCAACATTTCGAGAACGGCTTCCGCGGCTTCCTCGCCCTTGTTTCCGACTGTTCCGCCACTGCGCTGTAACGCTTGTTCGAGCGTGTTGCACGTCAGCAGTCCAAAGCCGATCGGTTTTTCCGTTGCCACGCTCAACTGCATCAGTGAATCGCTCACCGATCGATTGATATGCTCGTCATGCGTGGTCTCGCCTTTGATGACGCAACCAAGCGTGATGACACCGGCGATGGACTTGCGATGGATCAGGGTGCCGGCAACGAGCGGCAACTCCCAAGCGCCTGGCACGCGAATGACGTGAATCCGTTCATCGGCCAGACCGGCTTCACGGAGAGTTTTGAGACTTCCCTGCACCAGCGAATCACAAATGGCTTCGTTGTATCGACTTGCGATGACCGCAACGTCTCCATCGGGTGTGGTTGAGTTGAGTCCTACGAGTTCAGTCGACATCTTTCACGCTCATTAAGAATTCAGCATTGTTTTGCGTTTGCCGCATCCGTTTCACCAGATCCGCCATGGCGTCGGCGGGAGAGCCTTCGGCCATTCCCCTGCGAAGCGACGAAATCCGCGAAAACTCCTCTTCGTCGAGCAACATTTCCTCGCGGCGTGTGCCGCTGCGGCTGATATCGATTGCAGGCCAAATCCGGCGTTCGACGAGACCGCGGTCCAAGACAATTTCAAGATTGCCGGTCCCTTTAAACTCTTCAAAGATCACGTCATCCATCTTACTCCCCGTGTCCACCAAGGCAGTCGCGAGGATCGTCAGTGAGCCGCCTTCTTCGGTTTTTCGTGCCGAGCCAAAGATCGCTTTCGGTTTTTGCATCGCCCCGGAATCGAGACCTCCCGAGAGTAACTTGCCGGTTGATTCGCCATCGCTATTGTGGGCCCGTGCGAGTCGAGTGATCGAGTCAAGAAAGACGATCACGTCCGTGCCCGCTTCGACCATCCGTTTCGCTTTTTCGATCACCATTTGTGCGACTTGGATGTGCCGCTGTGCGGGTTCGTCAAACGTGCTGCTGATCACCTCGCACTGCGGACCGCGAATCTCGCGTTCCATGTCGGTGACTTCCTCCGGCCGCTCGTCGATTAACAGGATGAAGACATAGGCGTTGGGATAGTTTGCCAACACCGCACGCGCCATGCTTTGCATGAGGACCGTCTTGCCGGCTCGCGGCGGACTGACGATCAATCCGCGTTGACCAAACCCGATCGGGGTGAGCATGTCGACGACTCGAGTGGAAACCTCTTTCGGATCGTGCTCGAGCATGATGCGCCGATTCGGGTGCAGCGGCGTCAATTCCTCAAACGGAATCGTCGCATCTCGCTTCATCGGATCGTTGCGATTGATGGCCTCGATCCGAAGCAGGGCAAAGTAACGCTCGTTTTCTTTTGGCGGACGGATTTGTCCCGCGACGTGGCTTCCCGTTTGCAGCTGAAATCTGCGGATTTGACTTGGGGAAACGTAGATGTCGTCGGGGCAGGACACATAGTGGTGTTTGCTGCTGCGAAGGAACCCGAATCCGTCAGGGAGGATTTCCAGGGTTCCCTCTCCGTACATGAGACCGCCACGTTTCATGCGTCCCTTGAGGACCGCAAAAACCAGCTCTTGTTTGTTCAACGAGGCTGGGTCGCTCACGCCTTCGGAAGCGGCAAGTTCGTTCAGCTCACCGTCATCGAGTGCCTGCAGCTGTGCCAAGTTGAGTGGTGGACCATCGGCTCCCGAGGGGATTCCAACGCGTTTGCCGACGCGGGTCGCTTCGCTGACGATTTCTTCCGGTAACGAAAGCGGATCTCGTTCAGCGTCCAGTTCTTGGATTCGTTGGTCGACGGCTTTGTCGGGGTGACGCGGCTGGCGACCACGCGCAGAGCCACGTTCACGGGAGCCGTGGTGGGGGCGTTTCGTCGGACGTTGATTGTCGCGACCATCGCCCGAAGACGTATTGGATGGCATGTTAGATCAGGCGTCGCGTGGCAACGCTCGGCGAGAAGCAGGAGAAGGATGGCTTAGGAGGGACTGCGGTCTCGTCCCCTAGCGAATAGGCGACGGATGCGTGAGGAGGGGGCGCGACCTGGCTGCGAGTGTCCGCATCGAGGTGGCACAAATGGAAAAGTAGGGAGAATGGCCAGACGAGCTACGTCCAGTCCGAGAGACAGTGCCCGTCGGGGGAGATAGAACCCGCTGTATCAGTCTGGTCTATTCTACAGAGCTTTGCCCATTGTCGACTCAGATTCTGCCGCAAACTGAGTAAGGTCGCTTCATTGCGCATAACAACCTGACTGAGTTGAATTTTCTTCTCAATCGCCATCTGGGCAGCCTCGCGGCGCTCCAATTCGCCGGCCGCCCAGCCTCGATTTGCGGCCCGTTGCCGCCGAATGGACCGATCCGCGTCGAGACAGAAAATGGCGTCGCAAGCGAGATCCCAGCCCGATTCGAACAACAGCGGGACATCAAGTAACGCCGCAGGTGAGCGTGTTGAAGCCGCCTGGACGATCGCGTCGTGGATCCGTGAACGTGTGCGAGGATGCACAAGGGACTCAAGATAGCGAAGATTTTCCTTTTGGGTCGACGTGTCACCGAAGACAAGTTTCGCCAGTTGAGCGCGGTTGATTTGTTCCCGAGACTCTCGGACACGGTCGCCGAATCGCTCGGTCAGGGCCTGGATGACATCGGGTTCTTCCAAGCAAGCTTTCGCGATTTCATCGGCATTGATCCAGGCGGCACCGAGCGACGCCAGATGCTCCGCGGCAGTCGACTTGCCCGCGGCAATCGTACCAACCAACCCGATCACAATCATGGCGAGGCCAACGTTTCAATCGGTGTTGTAGAGCCAAGCCGCGCAAGCCGGGCAGTGGGTAAGAAATCCGAGTCGGATTCGGTCGACCATTTGTGTCGTCAGCGTCTGATTGCAACCCCCGCACGAACCGTCCTCGACGGGAGCCAACGATTCATCCTTTCGTGATTCGGAAACACGCATGTACTCCGGTTTGGCGGCAGCCGGAATTTGCTCCTCGGCTTTTGCCAACTCACTTCGAATGTGTTCCAAATCGTTGCGTACGACGGACAACCGTGACTCGACAGTTTCGACCCGGGCTTGGTGCTCTTTCTGTTTGGCGGCCAGTTCTTCTTCGGCTTCGATGACTTTGGCGTTGAGCTCATCGATCCGCTCGAGTCCTTCGAAGATCTCGTCGCTCTGCACACTGTTGGCTTGCTCATCGGCCGCAATCTGTTCTTTGAGCAGGTTGAATTCCTTGTTGCTGGCTGCCGAGTTCAACTTCGTCCGCAGTTCTTCGATTCGTTCCTCGCGGGACTTGAGTTGCAGTTGTTTCTCGTCGCAAGCAATCGTCGCCAAGCGGACATCCTCCTTCGACTTGTCGACGATCTTCTGTCGTTCATTGACGATCGCTTCGCCGGCCCTGATCTGTCGGGGGCCGCGTTCGAGTTGGCTCTCGAGATCAACGATGTTGAGATGAAGCGAGTGCAATCGACGCAGCAGCGCGCTTTCAAACTGAGTTTTCTGGTCTACTGCCATGACGCAAAGCCGTGGATTGCGGAAGTTCGATTCAGGTTCAATCCTGCATCATACCGGCTGATCTGTGTGTTCAGGAACCCAGCTGACATCCGGATCTCAGTACCCCCTTCGTCCCGCTTTCATGGCGCAAAAAGCCGGCCAAGGTGTTCGGTCGCTAAGACGCAAACGTACCCGGCGGCGGGGGCACGGAAATCCGCGTCCAATCGCTGGCCGGAAGGGAACGTAGCCATGTCAGAGTCGGTTTGCGACGAAGGACGCCTTTGTGATTGCAGAACTGCCGTTGCTGCGTAGTTGAAAACGTCACTTGGCGAATTTCGCTTGGTCGACTCCATGCCGGAAACTCGTTGAGATTGGTGAGCAGTCCTTGGCCGTCGATGGTTTCCTGGCGCGACATTGGATTGCGAAGAACCCACAGTAGCAACGACCTTTGATCGGCGCGGAAGTCGAGAAGGGCGTGGTCGACACCGCGCGTTTGTTTTGCGGTCGTCTCGATTGGCAGCGGATCCACGCAGTGACCGTTGGCCAGCGTGATTCGATCGTCCGCTCGACCAAGCACTTTGATTTGGCCGCTTGCCGGACAGGTGGAAACCACGTCGCCCGTATCAAGCCAGCCATCCTCATCAATGCGACGGGATGTTTCATCGGGCCGCATCCAGTAACGACTCATCTGATGTTTGCCGCGAACAAAAAGCTGTCCTGTATCGGAGAGTCGGCTTTCCCAGCCATCGACGATTTGGCCGCATCGACCTGGAATCGAGTCGCGTGGCGTTTGACTAGCAATGACAGGCGCCGCTTCTGTGAGTCCGTAACCTTGAATCGGAACGATGCCGCGACTTCGAAAGGCGGCGTAGGCTTCGGATGACAGCGCGGCTCCGCCGCAGCCCAGGTACTGGAGTGACGGAATGCGTTCGACCTGTTGCATGAGTCTTGATGCGAGGCTTGGAACGGTGTTGCAGTGCGTCGGTTGAATGCGTTTCGCCAGTCGTTCCCAGCCGTCAAAGCCACGACCGATGGCTAACACGCATCCGGAAATCAACCAAGTTCCTAGATCGCAGGTTCGCGCATAAGAGTGCGCGATCGAAAGGACAGCCAGCCGCCGAGATTGCCTGGATTGTGGCAACGCCTTCAATTTTGCCTTCGCGTTAAGTAGCAAGCTTTGGTGTGACAGAACGACTCCCTTCGCCGGACCGGACGTTCCGCTGGTAAAGAGAATCAGTGCATCGCTTTGCGGACTGCGTTGGATCGTCTCGCGTCCGATCGTCTCGGGCAAATTCGGCTCAAGTGAGCTTTCCCCAATCCAGGCCGCTTTTGTCGAGTCACTGATCCAGTGGCTTTCAACGACCTTTCGACATGCATTGATGTATTGCGATCCGCCGGCCGAATCAATGGGGACTTCGATCGCACCAGCTCGATAGCAAGCCAGCGCGAAGAGGACATCGTGCGGGGTTCCCTGTGTCGTGTGAGCGAAGGGTTTTTCGAGAGATCGGTCAAGACCTTGCAACCGGACCGCGATGAATTGGGTGATGGCATCTAACTCACGCCAACAAAGGAACCGGTTGGTTGGTTGACCTAGCACCTCGCCATCGGATTCAGACCACCAGAGCGCGAGATCGTTGGGACGCGTCGCAGAATGACGTTTCAGTGCATCGGTCAGCATTGGGATCGTGACATGACATGACGTGGCGGGCTGGATGAACGTGTTATAGTAGGCGTTTCGCGTGCGTGTCTCCTTCCCGCCAAACGTCATTCTTATGCGTGCAACTGTTTCTCGCCATGCGATAGGCTTTGAAATCGCTCTCAAAGGTTGCAGTGCGATACGGTTTCGAGGTCGTTCGCTGCCGTCCTTGCCTTTTCTGTTCGCGATTCTCGCGTTTGGACAGGGACTTCCTGCCGCTGAACGCGGCGCGTCGTTGTCGGAGTTCTTGGAAAACCACTGCGTTGATTGCCATCGCGGCGAGGACGCCGAACGCGGATTCGAGCTGGCAGAATGGCTCGAAACGGGAGCCGGCGAGGCAGCCTTGGATGCGAAAGAGCCGCATCGAGTGGAAGCTTGGGAAAAGATCTTGCTGCGCGTTCAAAGTCGACAGATGCCTCCGCCGGACGCCGGCCAGCCTGGAGAAGCCGAGTACAACGTGTTCGAGAGGGAATTGTCCGATGCGCTCGAGGGACGCGCCGTCAAATTTCCTCATGCGGGAACAACGGAACCACTGCGGCGACTCACTCGCACGGAGTACCAAAATGCCGTCCGAGATCTTTTAGCCGTCCGCGTGGATGCGGCGCGGTTGCTGCCGCCGGATGCGTCCAGCGACGGATTCGACAATATCACGGTCGGGGATCTGTCTCCCCTGTTGATGGAACGCTATCTGAACGCAGCGACCAAGGTGGCCCGGTTGGCGATCGGCAGCAGCATCGATCGCCCCGGTGGCATCACCGTGCGATTACCTCCCGATCAAACACAACAAAACCATGTTGATGGGCTGCCGCATGGAACTCGTGGAGGCGTGTTGGTACCGCACTTGTTTCCTCGGAGCGGCGTCTATGAAATTCAGGTTCGATTGAGTCGGGATCGCGATGAACTGGTGGAGGGACTTCGGAAGACCCACGAGTTGGACGTTCTGATTGATCGGAAAAAAGTCAAGCGATTCACGCTGAAACCGATTCGCGGGAAAGCCGGTCACTCGGGATACGACGCGAATCTGAATGTGCGTTTTGAAGTGGAGGCGGGGACGCGTGATGTGGGGGTGACTTTTGTCGAGCAGTCGACACCGTTGTTGGAAATCAAGCGGCAACCCTTTGACGCGAGCTTCAATCAGCATCGTCATCCACGGCAAACGCCGGCCGTGTCGGAAGTTTCTATTCTCGGGCCTTTCGATCTTTCTCAATCAGGATTTGATGACTCAGAGAGTCGAAGGAAGATCCTGGTTGCCGAACCCGACGCCAATCGATCGCCCCGCGAGGCGGCTCGTGAAATCCTGGGGACGTTGATGCGGCGGGCGTACCGTCGATCGCTTGAGGAAAGTGACTTCGATGTTCCGATGCGTTTTTTCAACGCGGGTTTTGAAGTCAAGCCCGACGCCCGTTCCCCTGAGTCACGCACGCAGCGATTTGAGAGGGGGATTGAGTCGGCGCTTACGGCCGTGCTTGTGAATCCGAATTTTATTTTTCGAACCGCGAAGACGCCGTCGGGGGTGAGTGCTGGTCAGGCGTATTCACTCGACGCAAATGAAGTTGCAAGTCGATTGTCGTTTTTTCTTTGGAGTAGCTTGCCGGACGAATCGCTTTTGGAGTTTGCGGAAGCGAATGCTTGGGAAGTCGACTCGCTGGAAAGGGAAACACGTCGATTGCTCGCCGATCCGCGAAGCGATTCGTTGGTCAACAACTTTGCCGATCAGTGGTTGTATCTGAGGAACCTGCCGACGATCACGCCAGACTTGCGCAAGTTCCCCGACTTTGATCACAACCTTCGAATCGCGTTTGCGGAGGAGACCAAACGCTTGTTTGCGGATGTTCTACGGAGAGACGCAAGCGTTTTGGAACTCATCCAGTCCGACCATGCGTTCTTGAATGAACGACTGGCCAAACACTATGGAATACCAGGGGTCGTTGGGGATCATTTTCGCCGGGTAGAGCTCCACCCGGAATGGAAGCGTGGAGGATTGTTGCGTCAAGGAAGTGTCTTGATGGCGACGTCCTATGCAACTCGAACCAGCCCGACGATCCGCGGCGCTTGGATTTTGGAGAACATTTTGGGAACACCCCCACCTCCTCCACCGCCGAACGTTCCCACGATTCGTGAAAAAGAGGCCGGCAAGAAACTTTCGTTCCGCGAAGCTCTGGCAAAGCATCGTGAAGACGCAAGTTGTGCGAGCTGCCACGATTTGATCGATCCGGTCGGGTTTGCGCTGGACGAATATGATGCCGTCGGCCGCTGGCGAACGACGATCGAAGGGGTTCCCGTCGATGCCGCGGGAAGAATGCCCGATGGCCAAGAGGTCGTTGGCGTCCAGCAGCTGGAGCAGGGTATACTGAGTCGCCCCGAGTTGTTTGTGCGGGCGTTGGTTGAAAAGCTCATGACCTATGCCGTCGGGCGACCGATGGAAGCGGCGGATGGTGCCGCAATTCGGAAAGTGGTTCGTGAAGCCGCCGTCAACAATTACCGCATCTCCGACCTGCTCGTCGGAATCACTCGCAGCACTCCCTTCCTCATGCGGACAAGCCAATGAACTCGCCCTCCCGTTCTCGCCGCAAGTCATCCGTCACGTCACGTGTCTTCGGTAAAGCAATGAGTCGGCGGACGCTTTTGCGTGGTGCCGGTGCGGCGGTGGCTTTGCCGGCCCTGGATGCGATGACTCCCGCGGCATCTGCAGCGTCGCCAACCGCCGCCTGCGTGAAACGACTTGGATACGTTTACATTCCGATGGGTTTTCACCCTGGTGAATGGACCCCGGAAGGAGGCGACAGACCGCTGGGCGAGTTGACACCGAGCCTGAAACCACTTGAGCCGATCAAGGATCAGCTCACGGTTTTGAGCAATTTGGATTTGCAAAACGCCTATCCGGGGTCGCACGCCACCAGCAACTCGGCATTCCTGAGCGCGGCCCGCGCCAAGTTGACCGAGAGCACGGACTATTACCTGGGCACGACGGTGGACCAAGTTGCGGCCCAAAAAATCGGCTTCAATTCACCGAGAGCGTCGCTCGAGTTGGCGATGGACTCTGCCTACACCGTTGGGCAGTGCGATAACGGTTACGCGTGCGTGTATCAAAACAGTCTCTCTTGGTCATCTCCGACGACACCGCTTCCGGCCGAATCTCATCCTCGATTGGTCTTTGAGATGCTTTTCGGTGAAGGCGGAACGCTTGCGGAGCGGCAGGCACGACTTCAAAAGCGAGCGAGCTTGCTTGATGCGGTCACCGAAGAGATGAAACGACTTCAATTGCAATTGGGGCCTCGTGATCGCAATGTGATCGATGAGTACCTGACCAGTATCCGTGAGATCGAACGCCGCATCATCAACGCGGAGTCCTCGGCCAAGGACAACCCGCTGCCCGATTTGGATCGTCCGGTTGGCGTGCCGGCTTCGTATGCCGAACACGCACGGCTGATGTTTGAGTTACAAGCTCTCGCTTTTCGGGGCGATATCACGCGAGTGGTTTCGTTCCAGCTGGCTCGTGAAGCCAGTACGCGAACGTACCCGGAAATCGGAGTTCCTGAACCGCATCATCCGACGACCCACCATGGCAACAACCCCGAGAAACTGGCCAAGGTTGCCAAAATCAATCGTTTTCATGTCTCGCTGTTTGCCGAGTTCCTGGAGCAGCTTTCGAAGACACCCGAAGGCGACGGAAACATGTTGGATAACTCCCTGTTCCTCTACGGCAGCGGAATGGGCGACCCCGATGCGCACGACCACACCAATTTGCCGATTCTCGTGGCCGGTGGTGGCGCGGCGGGCATGCGTGGCGGCCGACACATTCGCTACGACGAACCGATGCCGCTGTCCAACTTGCATTTGACGTTGCTTAACAAAGCCGGTGTCCCGTTGGAAACGTTCGCCGACAGCACCGGGAAGATCGATGATCTGTTCGATCCGATCACGCTTTAAAGTTTTGGCAAAAGCGAGACTTTAGCGGTTGTGCGGAGCACGCTGGTTCTTCGCGTCGCAATTGATCGTCTTGGTGGGCTGGTCTGACGTTGGGCAACGGTCGAACCAGTTAATACAGCGTCGTCAGAACTGGCCGTCGGAGCAATCCTCTAACTGCACGTTGACGAACGCTCGAATGGATTCACCTAGACAACTGCGGAGACGATGATGACTCGTTCCAGCTTCAAAGGATTGTGGCGACTTTTCGGAGTGGCTCTGGCCACCGTTAGCTTTGGGATCGACGTATCCGCGCAAGACACGGATCCGATCGAACCACCGAGCCTGGGAGAGATCGATACCGACTCCACGCTTCGCGATGCGTTGGAGATGTTGGCAGATGACGACATCGGCTCCGATCCGTTGTCTCAGTCTTCCAGTGAATCGCTCTTTGAAGGTCGGATCCCCGGTCGCGGCCAAGGCGGTTTTGAGTTGCCACCCCTGGCCGCCCTGACCACCAGCAAGACTTCCATTGGCGACGGAAGTATCCCAGAGGGTTTTCGCGGTGATGGACCGGTTTCCGCAATGCCGCTGCCGGAGTCGGGAAACGATCGTGGGCTGGCGCTGCCGGTAACGTTTGCACCTTGGGCCGCCGCAAACACCTTTTCGCATCCACTGTATTTTGAAGACCGAATGCTCGAGCGTCACGGTCATGTGAGGTTGGGGCATTTTCAGCCGCTTGCGAGCGGGGCGAGGTTTCTTGCCCAAACGGCGATGTTGCCGTACCTGAGCACGCTCTCAGCTCCCTGCGAATGCGAGTACTCGCTCGGTTACTACCGTACCGGAAGCTGTGTTCCCGCACTGAAGCAGCGGCCACCTTACAGCCGGAAGGCGGCTGCGGCTCAGCTGACGACCATCGCAGTTGGTGCGACCATCCTGCCGTGACGGCCGATGCGGCCTCGACTTTCGAAGGCGACCACTTGGAAGCAGCGGTGCGGATCGGGTACAACGGCAGCACTGAACGGTTCTTCCCCGATACATGCCTGCCATGATTTACTTGCTCATCATCGTTGCGGCCGCGTCGCGTTTTTTGCCCCACCCTCCAAACATGGTCTGTCTGGGCGCGATGGGACTGTTTGCCGGTTGTTACTTCCGAACGCGACTCGCATTCCTCGTTCCGGCCGCCGTGTTGCTTGCCAGTGACTTGGTTGGGCAGGCGTTTGGATCGTCGTCGATCCGGCTCTACAGCCCGATGGTGATGCTCGGAACCTACTGCGGCGCGACATTGTCGGTTCCGCTGGGGCGTTGGCTGCAGCGTGAGTGTGGACGGGCGTCATTGGCAAAATTGCCGCTGGCCGCCGTTGGAGCGTCCACTGTCTTTTTCTTGGCCAGCAATTTGGCCGTTTGGCTTGGTCCGTGGTATCCGACATCGGCCGCCGGCTTGTTTGCCTGCTTTTCAAACGCGGTCCCTTTCTACGGTTACACGTTGGTCGGTGACTTGGGCTACTGCAGCGTGATGTTTGGCTGCTACGAATTCACCCGGCGCTACGCGGGTGTCTCGGTAGTTGCTCCGATTGTGGGCCGTGCAAACGTTTCGTAGTCGGTCGCGGGTCGCGGTGAAAATCACCTACGGGTTGCAAACGTCTAGGATCCGCCTCATCTCTGCGACCGCGTCGCGCATGCCCACCATCACGGCACGGCTGACGATGGAGTGACCGATATTTAGTTCGATCATGCCGGGAAGGCAGGCAACGGGGCGGACGTTGGCATAATTCAGCCCGTGTCCGGCGTGCAAGCGGATGCCAGCGTGCTGTGCCGCTTGGCCGGCGGCACGTAGGCGAGCGAGTTCTTGATCGGCGTCGTTCCCAGGCTGTGCGAGTGCGTAGGGCCCGGTGTGCAGTTCAACCGCGTCGACGTTCATCGCGGCGGCCGCTTCGACCGACTGAGGTTCGGGATCGATAAACAGGCTTGTGAGAATTCCGGCGTCTCGAAGTCTGGCGACCGCGTTGGCAATCCGGCCGTTGTCGGAGGCGACGTCCAGGCCGCCTTCGGTGGTGACTTCTTCACGGCTTTCCGGAACCAGCAGCGCCCACGTAGGCTTCGCGCGAACCGCGATCTCAAGAACGTCTTCCGCGCAAGCTAGCTCGAAATTCGTTTTGACGGTGACGGTCTTCATCAGGACATCAACGTCACGGTCCTGGATGTGCCGTCGATCTTCTCGGAGATGGAAGGTGATTCCGTCGGCGCCTCCCTGTTCCGCAAGAGCGGCGGCGATTGCCGGATCGGGTTCGTACGTTCGGCGGGCTTGTCGTACGGTCGCGACGTGGTCGACGTTGACCCCTAGCTCAATCATTTCTGTGACTCAATCAAATCGCATTCAGGCGGAGTGACCCTTCAGCGTTGAAGGGTCACGACTCCGAGGACTCCTCGTCACGATAGTAGGTTCGGAGTGCTTTGGGCAGCGGATCGATTGCCAATTGATCCTTCAGGTAGCCCTTTGCTTTGGCGAGTCGGAGCGTTGCTACGATATCCGCATAATTTCCACCGATCGAACCGATCCCACGTACCAGGCCGGCGACGGTGGCCGGCGTTTTGGTACGTCGGTCTTGTTGCCCGATTTGGAACCGGCTAATTCGGAGTGTTCCAGGGTCCGTTGGAGAGGGTTTGATGACCAGCCCGCCTGGACCCAGGATTGCGGTCTCGATGTCAATGGGCTGGCAGTTTCCGAACACGACGATCTCGGCACGTTTGCGAGTCGACACGACAACCGCCGGCGGCGCTTCGGAGGGGACTTCGTGAAGTGTGGCACCCTTGGCAATTGCCTCGCCGGTCGTCCATTGGCCCGCATCCGGGCGGAAATGAAGTGTTGCGAAGGCGCCATAGCGAGTTTCAATGCTCGGGACGTCGAAGAGTGACGAGAGCGATTCGCTCGCGCGCGGGTCGTTCATGCCTTCGAGGGCGAGCAGGCTGGCGTGCCGAAAGGCGCTGTCTTCGCGAATCGATTCCAGGAGCGACTCAACCGCTTCGTTTCGATCCAGGTAGGCGAGGGCCTCGGCGGCGTAAAATCGCAGCTCCAGATTCGGGTTTTCGAGTCCGGTGATCAGCGTCGGAATAGCGCTTTCTCCGAGTGCTTCGAGTTGCAGGGCGGCGTCGGCGGCGGTCGACACGTCACCGAGTTTCATCGACAGGTCGGTCAGGCGTTCTTGCCGGGCAGCCCGACGTTGGTCGATGACCAGTGCGTTGAGGACGGCAAAGTACCTTCCGAGGGAATGCTCATAGCGTGGATGCATTTCGATTTCGATGAAATCATCTTCGACCGGTTTTGCGACGCCCCTTCGCGTCGTGCCATCAAAGAAAAAGAGCCTTCGGTTGATCGCGGCGGCAATCTGCTTGGAGACCTCCACGTGTTTGAATTCCGGGCGAATCACCAGCCCCATGTCACGGGACTTTTGGACGACCCCCCCGCCTAGGACGTAGGCCTGTGTTCGGTTCAGTTGGTCGGCATCTCCCTCCACCGCGCCACGGGTCAGCACGGAACCCATTCCAAGTGCCAGGAGGTCTCCCTTTCGGACTCGGCCTTGGATCATTTGCTGCATCCGCATTCGGGTGTCCAGCAGCCAGCCGCCGTGAAGGTTTGAGGAGTTGCTGGTGGTGGGAGCGGCAAGCATCAGGTCCACTCGGTCGCCACGTTTCGCCGCCGCCGGCACGACGGCGGTGACGGTCACGAGTGCGTTGTTCGGTTGCTCCAGAACGGCATTCGGGTCTTTGACGTCGTTGCGGCGCATCTCTTCGATCAACTGCTCACGGTAGCCGGAGGGGTCGGCCGGTCCGCCGGTTCCGGGTAGCGAGTTGACCAAGCCGACGCCGGTGACGCGGATCGGATTGAGTCCCCTGGGGGCGACCGCCTCGCGGATGAACTCCGGGGGTTCTGGAGCGTCCAGCAGCTTCTTCATCTCGGCATCTTTGTCGCCGGATTTCTCCATGAGCGAACAGCCACCAAAGCAGGCGAGTGCCATCAGAAGGCACGCCGAGCGTGGGCGGGCGAGGGTGGCAAATGGGACGGATGCGCGTTTCATGTTGCTAGCCGATCGGGAGCCTATGGGCGCGGAAGGACCGCGGGTCAGAAAGAGGCGATATCAAAAAGCGGACGCAGAACGCAAGGCAACCGTCCGGATGCAAAAAGCCAGCATTATTTCGAGAGGGGCCGAGGTGGACACCTTGGTTTTGCTCGCATTAGCCGTGCCTAAAAGGCAGGCATGCGCGGATTTCGCGCACGGCCGGGGCGTGCCTAGCTTTTATGCAATGGGGCTTGGTCGGCCTAAGTCCTTTTGAAAGCAAATCTTACGGGAATTGGTTTGACAGCATCTGAGGATCGGAACACCGCGGAACCGAGCCCGCCAAGACAACCGCTTTGCCGATTTACATGACAAGGATGCCCGTCCATGCCGGACCAAGAAACGAACGCAAGCAACCCAACCGCTCACACAAATCGACTCTCGGGCATCGCGAGCACGGAGTCTGCTGCCGAGGATACGCTCCAGTACGCCAGCGATGCCGGAGTGAAAGAGACTGCGGCGCCCTCGTTGGAGCTGCCCCGATTGGACCCCGACGCGACTTTCGAAAGTCGTTGCAGCCAGGCGATGGAGTGCGCTGAAATCGCCTTTGCCTCCACCGCCAGTTGGGTCGTCTTCTTTCGCGAAATGCTTGGTCCCAAGGGGGTGGTCAGGAAGCTGTTTGGTGGAGAGCGACTACAGCTTGATTCCCCGGACATGAGGCGTTTTGAGCAGTCGGAGTATTTTGTGACGCTCAACGAGATCGTGGCCGCGATCCGGAGCCAGGATGATTCGAAATCGAATGCGGCCGAACCCGAGCGGATGATCACGATTCGAATCCCGAGATCGCTTCACGAGCAGCTCAAGGAAGAGGCCAAGCTCTGCAAGCTGAGCATCAATAAGTTGTCGATTAGCAAGCTGCTCCAGCCGACGAATCCGCGTTTCGTTCCCGAGCAGCGAGGCAAGCTGCGTGGTCGGCGTCCGGGGCCCCAGCCGCCAAGAGAACGAAGCAAGGCGACCAGCTACGACACGTCATCGGCAGTTGCCAATGCCTCCCTCGAGCCGGGCGAGTCAGAGAGCGATTCCGTGGGGGGCTGGAACAAGTCAAATTAGTCCGATGCTCATACCCCCTCGATGACGCGGGTGTCTCGGAACGCTATGGTGTCTACCCGCAGGTTTGGGGGGTGTTGTCCCCAAATAGAAAATCTTCTCTGAGCATCAACGTGACAACAAAGACGTTTGAAATCGCCGTCCTCGGCGGCGACGGGATCGGCCCCGAAGTCTGTGACGAGGCGGTCAAGCTGGTCCGAGAAATCGAGCCTTTCCTCCAAGATGTTTCGTTTCAGCTGACTTCGCACAGCGTAGGCGTTGGCGAATATCAACGCAGCGGAAATGCCCTCCCGGAATCCACCTTCGAAGCCTGCCGTGAATCGGACGCCGTTTTGCTCGGCGCGATGGGACTGCCCAACGTGCGGTACCCGAACGGAAAAGAGATCGCGCCGCAGTTGGATTTGCGAGAACGGCTGCAGCTCTTCGGCGGTGTTCGGCCGATTCGTTTGTATCACGAAGCGGACACGCCCCTGAAAGGGTACGGAACCGGGGGGATTGATTTTGTCATCGTCCGCGAGAGTACCGAAGGTTTGTTTTCCGGACGCGATGCCGTCGCGGATCTCGAAGCAGAGGAATCCACGAATCTGTTGCGGATATCGCGGCGGGGGACCGAGCGGGTTTGTCGGATGGCGTTTGAGGTCGCCAGACAGCGCGACCAGGACAAACGGGTGGCGCTCATCGATAAGGCAAATGTGCTTTCGTCGATGGTCTACATGCGGCACTTTTTTGACGAGGTCGCGAAGGAGTTTCCGGATTGCGAAGCACAGCATGTCTACGTGGATGCGAGCACACTGTTCCTGGTGCAGCGTCCCAACTCATTTGACGTGATGGTGACGGAGAACATGTTTGGTGACATTCTCAGCGACTTGGCGGCGGGGTTGGTCGGCGGCATGGGAATGGCTCCATCGGGTGACATTGGCGCCGATGCGGCTGTGTTTCAGCCATCTCACGGAAGTGCACCCGACATCGCCGGCCAGGGGATCGCCAATCCGGTCGCGATGATTCTTTCGGCCGCCATGATGTTGGACTGGTTGGAATCGCCTGAGACGAAACGAGCCGCCCAGGCCATCCGCGACGCGGTACAGTCTGTGTTCACCGACACTGCTTCCAGGACACGAGATATGGGCGGCAAAATGAGTACGTCCGAAATGGGCGCGGCGATTTGTTCGGCAACCGTACGTCACCTTTCGGCTGAGAACACGGCCGCGAGCTAGTGGAACGCAATTGACGCAGTGGCCTATTTCACTGGGCCCGAAGACTCGAACGCCGCAGGGCATCCTGGTGAAAGCTCGTCGCCGTTTCGTTGAAATCTCCTCTCCCGCAACACGCTGAGCTGCCCAGATGCCCGTTCGAGTTTTTCTAATCCTGGGCGCGTTTTTGGTTTCCGTGCTGATGTGGGTCGATCGCGCATGCATCTCGGCGGCGAAGGACGATATTGCCAGTGACCTCGGTTTTTCGGACCAGCAAATGGGTTGGGTCATGGCCGCGTTTTCACTCGGCTACGCGCTCTTTCAAGTGCCCAGCGGCAAGTTAGCTGACCGCTTCGGACCACGCGTCGTGATGACGGTTGTTTGTCTGGTTTGGTCGATCTTCACTGCGCTGACGGGCGTGGTTCGAGGCGTCGGGGCAATGGTCGGCTTGCGTTTCCTTTTCGGGATGGGCGAAGCCGGTGGTTATCCCACGCTCGCGCGCGCCTTCACGAATTGGTTGCCGGTCAATGAAAGGGGAATCACGAATAGCATTAGTTTTTCGGGAGGCAGACTGGGGGCGGCACTTGCGATGCCTGGCGTGGTCTGGCTGATAGGTGCGTTGGGCGGATGGCAGCAGACATTTTGGTTTTTCGGTGCTCTTGGAATCGGGTTGGCGATCACTTGGTTTTTCTT